>JBOHSA010000147.1:0-10364 GCA_050732995.1 Gemmatimonadales bacterium
ATCCGCTACGTGCCCGAGGGCGGCGGCGTGCAGCGGGAAGACCTGCCGCGGCTCGAGATGCGATTCACGCGCACGGAGCGCGGCTGGCGCATCGCCGCCGTGTCAGGCGTGCGCTAGCAGCGCGCGGGTGCCGCTGCGGTCGGCATCGACGCCCAATAGTCGCCCAGGTGGTGGCGATGCATGCGGCCGGCGAGCTCCCGCAAGACGGGGTGTTTTGGATCGGTCGCGACGCCCTCGATCACGAGCGGCTGGCGGGCCACGGCAAGCGACAGCCGCGGACGGCCCTCGAGCAAGAGCTCCGCCCGATGCCCCACGGCCCGGGCCGCCGGGTCCAGCGAGGGGTGCCCCAGCGGGTACATGGCATGGCGATGGAGCGCGATGGAAAGCTCGATGAGGAAATCACTTAGATCCCGCGACAGCGTGGCGCGCTCAACGGGGTGCGGCGTCTCGGTCACCTCGAGCTCCGGCTGCCGGTCGTACCGGGAATCGTGGCTCAAGATAATGCATAGCGCCGTGGGGACGCTCACACTGCGTCAAAACGAAACGCCCCGGGAACCTGCCCCGGGGCGCTCCTGCCCTCAACACGTCTGTGCGTCGCCGCACTCCTGTGCGTCCGCGCGCCTACGCGCCTAGTGGTTAGTACATCCCGCCCATGCCACCGCCGGGCATCGGGGGCGACTTCTCTTTCTCCCGCTTTTCCACCACGACCGCCTCGGTCGTGAGGAGCAGCCCCGCGATGGAGGCCGCGTTCTGCAGGGCGGTGCGGGTGACCTTGGTCGGGTCGATCACGCCCGCCGCGACCAGGTCCTCGAACGCGTCGGTCTGGGCGTTGTACCCGAAGTTCTTGTCCTTCGAGTCCTTCACCTTGCCGACCACGATCGAGGCTTCGGCGCCCGCGTTCTGCGCGATCATGCGAATCGGCTCCTCAAGCGCCCGCCGCACGATCTCGACGCCGATCTTCTCGTCCTCGTCCGCGACCTTGGTCTTGTCGAGCGTCTTCTGGGCCCACAGCAAGGCCACGCCGCCGCCCGGCACGATCCCCTCCTCGACCGCGGCTCGCGTCGCGTGCAGCCCATCCTCGACGCGCGCCTTCTTCTCCTTCATCTCGGTCTCGGTGGCCGCCCCGACGTTGATGACGGCGACGCCGCCGGCGAGCTTCGCCAGCCGCTCTTGCAGCTTCTCCTTGTCGTAGTCGGAGGTCGACTTCTCGATCTGGGCCTTGATCTCCTTGATCCGGCCCTGAATGTCGGCCGGCTTCCCCTTGCCATCTACGATCGTCGTATTGTCCTTGTCGATGACGATCCGCTTGGCCTGCCCGAGGTCGTTCAGCACGGCGTTCTCAAGCTTGAGGCCCATCTCTTCCGAGATCACCGACGGGGCGCCGGTGAGCTTCGCGATGTCGATCAGCATCTCTTTGCGGCGGTCTCCGAAGCCCGGCGCCTTGACGGCGCAGACCTTCAAGGTGCCGCGGAGCTTGTTCACCACGAGCGTGGCCAGCGCCTCACCCTCGACGTCCTCGGCGATGATGAGCAACGGCCGTCCCGACTGTGCCACCTTCTCGAGGATCGGCAGCAGGTCCTTCATCGTCGAGATCTTCTTGTCGTGGATCAGGATGTAGGCATCCTCCAGCACGGCCTCCATCTTTTCCGGATCCGTGATGAAGTAGGGCGACAGGTAGCCGCGATCGAACTGCATCCCATCCACGGTCTCGAGCGTGGTTTCCAGGCCCTTGGCCTCCTCCACCGTGATCACGCCGTCTTTGCCCACCTTCTCCATCGCTTCGGCGATCAGCTTGCCGATCTCGGGGTCGTTGTTGGCCGAAATCGTGCCCACCTGCGCGATCTCCTTGGCGCCCTTGGTGGGCACGGAGATCTTCTTGAGGTCCTCGACCACGGCCTCGACGGCCTTTTCGATGCCGCGCTTCAGCGACATCGGGTTGGCGCCGGCGGTGACCGATTTCAGACCCTCGCGGAAGATGGCCTGCGCCAGCACGGTGGCCGTAGTCGTCCCGTCGCCGGCAAGATCGGAGGTCTTGGTCGCCACTTCCTTCACCATCTGGGCGCCCATGTTCTCGATCTCGTCCTCGAGCTCGATTTCCTTCGCGACCGTCACGCCGTCCTTGGTGACAGTCGGGCTGCCGAATTTCTTGTCGATCACCACATTGCGGCCCTTGGGACCGAGGGTCACTTTGACCGCCTCGGCCAGCTGGTCCACACCCCGCTTGAGCCGCGCCCGGGCCTCCACGTTGAATTCCAGATGCTTGGCTGCCATCTGCTATTCCCTCCTCGCGCTCACGCGAGCTTGGCGATAACGTCCGCTTCCTTGATCAGGATGATCTCTTCCCCGTCCAACTCGACTTGCGTGCCGCTGTACTTCCCGTAGACCACGCGGTCCCCCACCTTCAGCTCCATCGGGACCTTTTCGCCCTTTTCGGTCCGGCCGGGACCTACGGCGATCACCTCGCCCTGGATCGGCTTCTCCTTCGCCGTATCCGGGATGTAGAGCCCGCCCTTCATCGTCTCGGTTTCCTCCAGAGGCTTGATGGCCACCCGGTCTGCCAGCGGGAAGACCTTGAGCCGCGTCTTTGTCGCTGTTGCCATGGTGCGAATGCCCTCCACCGCGTTCAGGTTTGTATCTCTTTGCGACGATCGACTGTTAGCACTCTATAGTGATGAGTGCTAACGACTGCCCCAGGAATCTCTCTTCGGGCAGAACGGGTGTCAAGGGGTGAACGACTAGGGACTAAGGGGCGAAGGCGCTAAGGGGCTAAGGGAGGCGATTCTCGGGCAGCCATTGCGCGACCGGGGTGTGGCCGCCGCGGCCCGCGCCGGCGCAGGCGATCACAACGCAGCACCACGCCAAGACCGACCAGCGAGTCATGGGATCACCCGCCGGACCCCGACCCAGCGCGGCAGCCACCAGACCGCTTCCGGATCGTGCGGATCGAGGCGGGAGAGTTTCACCCCAGTGTTGGAGCTGTGGATGAACCGCCCTTCCCCGACATACATCCCCACGTGGGTGACGCCGCCTCCAGGGCGGGCGGAGAACAGCAGGATGTCGCCCGGCTGAAGCGCCTCGATCACGGGAGAGACTTCGGAGCCGGAATGGGCTTGATCCCCGCTAGTGCGCGGCAGGCGAATGCCGTACTGCCCATAGGCGTACTGGATGAGGCCGGAGCAATCGAAGCCGTTCTCCGCTGTGCCGCCCCAGCGGTACGGACTGCCCAGCGCGTCGAGGGCGGTACGCACGACGTCCGCGGCGTTTCCGCTGATCCTGTAGGAGGGAGACGGGGGAAGCGCGAGTGGAGGATAGGTGGCCGGAGGCGGGGCTGGCGCGACCGGTGCGCGGCGGCCGATACGCGCCGCCCGGCCGACTCGGAGCGTCACTCCCGCCGCGAGACTGAGCCCTTTGCGGGGATCGCGCGGCCGCCAGAACCCGCGCGGCCCTCGGTCCTCGACGCGGTAGCGTCCTTCGCCGCCCAGCGCGAGGCGGGAAAGCGGTCGCCACTCCACTCCGCCCCCCAGGCTCCAATGCACACCGAGCTGCTGGTCCGCGGTGTCGGTCGACAACCCCAGGACCGCCCCCATCAGGACGTAGGGTCCGAAGGTGCCGCGTCGGCGGTAGACCTGCAGCTCGTAGCCGAGCCCATAGAAGGCGCGGTTGCGTCCCAGGCTGTCGTGCACGACGGCCAGCAGGGACAGGCCGTGGGTGAAGGCGCCGCCCAGGGGAGCGCTGGTCCGGAGCTCGTAGCTCGCCGCGCGCCCGCCGCTCCACCATCGACCCACGTGGAGCTCTACCTCGCCGCTCTGGGCGGCCAGCGCGCCTGCCCCCTCCTCCAGTGCGCCGGGGAGGGCGAGGAGGGCGAGGAGCAGAGGAACGTCAGTCCGCCGCGGCAATGACCGCCTGTTCCTGCGTGGCCCGGGGCGCCATGTGGTGGGACAAGAGGTGCGGGAGGCGCCGCATGAACCGGACCCAACCCCACAGCGCCCCGAACCCCGCGCCCGCTGCGCCGCCGGCCGCCACGGCGAGCATGGCGACCGGGTTCTCGAACCGCACGGCGACCAGCGCGCCGAGCCACAGGCCGAAATACGAAGCTCCCCAGGCCAAGAGCGGCGTGAGGAGCCATCCGACGACGATCGAAAGGGACGCCAGCCAGCGGGGCACGGTGCGCTAGTCCTCTCCCCGGCCCGCGCTACGACTTCCGGGTCAGGGCGCGGAGGGCAAACGCCGTCAGGGTGACGGTGTACCCTCCGCCCGCGGCGACCGGAATGCTCACGCCCAGTCCTGCCAGCCGCGCCAGGCTCGCCAGTACCACTGCACCCACGAGGAACGGCAGCGCAGTCTTCACCACCGGCTGCTCGCCGGGGAACGCCTGCCCTGCCGTCACGATCCCGCCCATCCACGCGACGAATGTCCCGAGCATCCACCAGATCGGCAGGTACCACCAGGTGCTCCGGCCCCCGACTGCATCCCAGGTCAATGGGTAGATGGTGACGATGTGGTTGAGCGGACGGAGGATCACGATGTCGCAGGCCATGAATACCACGGTCCCCCACAACCCCATGGCGGCGGCACCGGCCACGCCTTCGGTACTTTGGGCTCGCACCCAGCGGCCCGGGAGTAGGCTCGCCGCCACCGCGGTGGCCAGGACGATCAGGGCCAGGATGCCTTGCCGCAGCGCGCCCATCGGGGGCACGACCTGGAGGACCAGCGCGCACAGCAGCACGGCGGCGGCCGTGAGCGCGCCGACTTTCGTGCCGCCGACCAGTACGGTGCGGAAGTCCGAGCGGTCCGTCGCCGAGCGGGAAGAGGGGGGCGCCGCCGTGGCCGTCATCTGCCGATGCTCCTGGAGTGGAGGGAGTCCCGCTAATCTAGCGCCGCCGCCCTAGCGGGCAAACACTGCGAGGACGACGATGTCGGTGATCGCCCACGCAGCCAGTGCCTGATACATACCCCGCTGGTGCCGCTGGGGTGTCCAGCGCGCGTGCTCCCGGTGCCAGGGCACGAGCACCCGGAGCCAGGCGGCGAGGGGTATGAGCAGCGCGGCCGCCCAGACACCGGAGCCGAGCCGCGCGACCGCGCCGGCGAACAGGGCGAATGCGGCGAGCACGCAGCCGAGCGCCACGGCCAGGCTGCGGCGCATTCCAAGGATCAACGCGAGCGTGCGATCCCCGCGGCGCCGATCCTCCTCGAATTGGTACAGCTGGGTGAGAGGGTAGAGCCCCGCGAACAGCGGACAAAACGCCAGGAGGATGAGTCCATGCCCGAGGTCGAGCGGCCGTCCGGTCGCCGCCCACGCGGCGTAGGGTGTGATCGTCCCAAACCCCCACATGTTGATCACCCAGTCCACTCCGGCCACGGCCTTGAACCGGAACGGCGGTACCGAGTACAGGACCGACAGGGCGAAACACACCGCGTAGGCGATCCGGAACCCTGCCGGGAGGGCGAACGCGAGCACCTGGCCGCCGGCGAGCAGGACGACGCTGAAGGCGAGCAAGTGCCGGGGCAATGGCGGGGGCGCGATCAAATACCCGATGTCGCCTTCGTCCCGGTCGAACACGCTGTTGATCGCTAGCGTGGCGCCGTTGAGGAGCACGACCCAGATCACGAGCGCGAGCGCGGCGTGCGGCAGGGAGGCGCCACGCGCTGCGCCGTGCAGGCCCACGGCGAGCACGTAGCCCAGCGCCGTGTGGCCCGCCATGATCGGCCATTCGGAGGGCCGCAGGTGCAGCAGGTAGGAAAAGAGCTCGCCCGGCAGCAGGCGGTAGCCCCAGCGGCGCCAGGCGTTGAGGGCTCGGGCGTCCGTCACCAGGACAGGCCGAGCGCTCCGGCGGCGATCCGCAGGCCCACGAGCGTGAGGTCGGGGTGCACCGCCTCGATCTCTTGGGACAAGGGCGCGACGAGCGGCGCCAGCCCGCCCGTCGCCACCACCTTAGGGGTACGGCCCGTGGGCCACTCGGCCTTGATGCGCCGCACCAGGCCGTCGACCGCGTCGGCGGCACCCCAGAGCACCCCCGCGCGGATGCAGTCCTCGGTGCGGCGGCCGATCACGCGCTCGGGCGGCGTCAGCTCGGTCGCGGGCAGCTTCGCCGTCTTGCGCACCAGATCGTCGGAGGCCGTGCGGATTCCCGGCATGATCACCCCACCGATGAACTTGCCCTCCACCCCCTTTTCCCCCCCCCTCCCCCGTTCCCCGTCTCCTTCCGCGGTTATGCAGTCGAAGGTCGTGGCTGTCCCGAAGTCCACGACGATGGTGTCGCGCCGGAACAGGTGCAGGGCGGCGAGCGTGTTGACGATCCGGTCCGCCCCGACTGTCAGCGGCTCGTCCACGTCGAGGGTGATGGGAAGGCGGGACCGTCCGTCCACCATCACCGGCCGCACGGTGGTCGCCCGCTCGACGCCCGCGCACAAGCTCTGGGTCACCTGCGGGGCGACCGAGGCCACGATTGCCGCGCGCACTTCCTGGGTCGAGCGGCCGGCCTGGGTGAGGTAGGCGGTGAGCGCCGCCGCCCACTCGTCGGACGTGCGTTGCGGCGTCGTATGCAGCCGCCAGTGTCCCTCGAGCCGGTCCCCCGCGAACAGGCCGATGGTCGTTTCGGTATTTCCGATGTCCGTGGCGAGCAGCATAGGCGGGCTAAGTTAGGCCGCCGCACGAGGCGCCGCCACGCGGGGCGCGCCGATCAGGCCAGCTCGACATGCCCCTGGCGCACCACCGTCGTCCCCCCGCCGGGGCCGGCGTCCACGAGCAGCGCACCGTCGGGCCGGATCCCGGCGGCGCGGCCGAAGATCGGCTGCCGGATCTGCCGTCCGCGCAGCCAGTCGCGGACGGCGAACGCGGCGCACTCGGCCTCCGTCAGCCGGAGCCCGCCGACCGCGAGGCGTCGTAGCGCGGGGACGACCCCATCCAGGAGATCCACTCGGCGGACGTCGGGCAGGAATTCGCGGAGCGCCACGGCGCGGGGCGCGAGGGTCGGGGGGACCTCGTTGCACACGTTCACGCCGATCCCCACCGCCAGCCATTGGGGCGCCTCGGCCCCACCCGGCCACCGGCTTTCACACAGGACCCCCGCGAGCTTGCGATCCCCCACAAGGAGGTCGTTGGGCCATTTGAGCATCGCCGCGGCCCGTCCGAGCAGCCCGTCGACGGCGTCGGCCAGGAGCAGACCGGCGCGCAGCGCCACCGCGCCGGGGTCGGCGCCGCCGGGGGAGGCAGCCGTGGTGGGCGGAGGGCGCACCAGCGTCCCGAGCCAAACGCCGCCGGCGGGCGAGTGCCAGGTGCGGCCGTCCCGACCCCGCCCGGCCGTCTGAACCTCGGCCACCACGACGGTGCCGTCGGGCGCGCCCTGGGCCGCAAGATCGTGAATGGCGTCGAGCGTGGATGTCAGCTGCCGGAACAATCCGACCTGGGGCACGTCCCAGCGCGCGGCGAGGCCGGCGGCGGGGACGCCGTCCAGCTCTAGCCGCGCCACAGCGCGTAGAGGATCGTGAACGCCCCGACGCTCCAGCAGTAGGGCGCGAACGCGTAGAAGCGCCCCCGGCGCAGGAGCGCTACCAGGAACCGGATGGCCCAGATTCCGGACGCGAGTGCGACGATGCAACTCACTCCGAGCGGCAGCGCGCCCACGGCCGCCAGGTCGGCCATCGCGCCGCGCGCTTCCAGGAGGGCCGCGCCGCCGATCACGGGAATCGCTATCAGAAAACTGAACTCGGCCGCGCGTGTCGGCTCCAAGCGGCACCAGAGCGCGGCGCTCACGGTGGAGCCGGAGCGCGAGATCCCAGGCAGAATGGCGACGGCCTGCGCCAGCCCGATGACCACGGCCCCGAGGCCGGTGGGGACGGGCGAGGGCGAGGCGGCGGCGGGCGCCCGGACGACGCGGCGCGTGGACCACAGCACCACGCCGGTGAGCCCGAAAGCGACGCCGACGAACAGCAGCGAATCGAAGGCCCGGGCGACCGCGTCGTGCAACAGGACGCCCAGAACGCCGGCGGGGACCGTGGCGACGACCAGCAACAGCGCATAGCGCACATCCTCGCGCCGACCCCGCGCCACGCCGAGCGCGACCGCGCCAAGGCGGCGGCCGTACACGATCAACACCGAGCCGAGCGTGGCGACGTGCAGGAGCACCTCCACGAAGACGCCCGGTGTCTTGATGCCGGCGAGCGCTTCGGCGAGCACCAGGTGGCCGGAGCTCGACACCGGGAGGAACTCGGTGAGGCCCTGGACCAATCCCAGGAAGGCACCTTGCCAGAGCGTCATGCGACCCGGCCCGCGACCAGCGCCACGACGCCCGCGACCATGGCTCCCTTGAGCGCGGCGGCGGCGGGGGCGAGCCGTCCGCGCCGGAGCTGGTGGATCGCGAGGACGCACAGGAGCTGCGCGATGGCGGCCATGGCGAAGTAGGCGTCCCGGTAGGCGGCGGCCCACGGCAGCAGGTAGCTCGCCGCCAGAAACCCGCCGATCAACAGGAGCACGATCGTGACGGCGCGCTCGCGGCCCCGGGTGATCGGGAGCGTGCGCCGCCCGGCGGCCCGATCGCCGGGCTCGTCCGCGAGGTCCTTCACGATCTCGCGCACCAAGTGGAGCCAGCCGGCGAGGATCCACGGGATGATCCCCGCCGCCGGACGCCCCACGGCCAGGGCCCCGTAGAACAGCGGCAGGCCCGCGACCAGCGCCACGGCCCCGTTGCCGAGCAGGCCGCGCCGCTTGAGGAGGGGCGAATACACGATCATGACGGCCAGTGCTCCGAGACCGGCCACGAGCTGGGCGCCACTCACGAGGGCCGCGGCCGCCAGGCCGCCCAGCGTCCCGAGGAACACGAGCAGGTGCGCGCTGCCCGGCGCGATCCGACCCGCGGCGAGCGGGCGATCCGGGCGGTTCACCCGGTCGGCCGGGGCGTCGCGCAGGTCGTTCAGGACGTTGCCGGCGGCGCCGAGGCCTACGCCAGAGAGCGCCGCCCAAACGGCGAGAAGGGGCAGCGGCACGGCGAGCCGCTCCAGCGCGACCCAGCTGCCGGCGAGCACCCCGGCAGCGGCGATGAGGAGGTTGGGCGCGCGGACCAGTCGGAGCACGTCACCCACTCAGCACGTCCTCATACAGCCGCTCGTAGCGCGGGACCACGCGCTCCGTGCTGAACTCGAGCGCCCGCGCGGCGGCCGCGCGCCGGAACCGCTCGTGTTCGGCCGGATCCCGGAGCAGGGCCACGGCCCGCTCGGACATCTGCTCCACCGCCCCCACCGGCGCGAGGAAGCCCGTTGCTCCGTCGAGCACCACCTCGGGGAGGCCGCCGACCCGACTGGCGATCACGGGTACGCCGCACGCCATGGCCTCCAGGGCCGCGAGCCCGAAGGACTCGGTCTCCGACGGCAGCAGGAACAGGTCCCCGCCGCGGAGCACGTCCGCGACCTGATCGACCTTGCCGAGGAAGCGCACGTCCGCGCGGAGGCCGAGCTGGTCCGCCTCCTGCTGGGCGGCGTCGCGCTCCGGCCCGTCGCCGACAAGCACGAGCGTCGCCGGGATCGCCTGGCGCACCCGGGCGAAGATCCGCACGATGTCCACCACGCGCTTGACCGGCCGGAAGTTGGAGACGTGGACCAGGATCTTGTGGCCGGCGGGCGCCAGCGCCCGGCGGCACCGGCCGTCGGTCGCCGGGAAGTACTCGGCCGGCGAAATGAAGTTCGGAATCACCACCACGTCGCACCCCGCGCACCCGAACGCGCGGTAGGTCTCCGCCCGCAGATACTCGGACACCGCCGTCACCCGATCCGACTGCTCGATCGAGAACTTGGTGAGCGTGAAGTAGGAGGGATCCTGCCCGACGAGCGTGATGTCCGTCCCGTGCAGGGTCGTGACGATCTTGAGATCGCGCTCCTGCTCGAGCATCTGCTTGGCGAGCCACGCGGTGGCGGCATGCGGGATGGCGTAGTGCACGTGCATGAGGTCGAGGCGCTCGCGCGCCGCCACCTCGTGTTGTTTGACGGCGAGCGCCAGGGCGTACGGGGAGGACTGCTCGAACAGCGGGTACTCGGCTTGCGTGACCTCGTGGAACGTGACCCGCTCGGCGAAGCCGCGCAGCCGGAAGGGACTCGCGTACGAGATGAAGTGCACTTCATGGCCGCGGCGCGCCAGTTCCAGCCCCAGCTCGGTGGCGACGGCACCGGAGCCGCCGTAGGTCGGATAACAGGTGATGCCGATTCTCATGATGGCGGAAGGCGGATCGCGGAGTGCGGAATGGCCCGCCAGCGGTCGAGCACGAGGGCCGCCAGCCGATCCGGGGCTTCACTCGCGTCGAGCGTCCAGACGTGGGGGGGGGGGGGGGGGGGGGGGGGGGGGGGGGGGGGGGGGGGGGGGGGGGGGGGGGGGGGGG
>JBOHSA010000148.1:0-6486 GCA_050732995.1 Gemmatimonadales bacterium
CCACCGAATGGCGGCGCGCGGTGGAAACGACCCGCTTCTGGGCGGCGACCGAACCGGGGAAGCGGCGCAGCCGGCGATGAGACCGCTCGTGGCCGTCGTGGGCGGGAGTCAATGCACCGACGAGGAAGCCGCGTGGGCCGCGCAGGTGGGGCGCCTGCTCGCCGAGCAGGGCGCGACCGTGCTGTGCGGCGGCCTCGGTGGCGTGATGGAAGCCGCGGCGCGGGGCGCCAAGACCGTCCCGGACGCCCTGACGGTCGGCATCCTGCCCGGGAGCGACCCCCGGGATGCGAACCCCTACATCGACCTGCCGCTCGCCACCGGCATGGGCGAGATGCGGAACGCGCTCATCGTCCGGGCGGCGCGGGCCGTGATCGCGATCGGGGGCGGATGGGGGACGCTGTCGGAGATCGCGCTCGCCCAACGGATCGGGACGCCGGTCGTCGGCTTGCACGACGCGTTTCCCTCGAGCATCGATATCCCGCGGGTCGAGACGCCGGCCGACGCGGTGCGCTGGGCGCTGGCGCGGGCCCAGCCGTCCGCCTAGCCGCCCGCCCGCGGCCGCCGTAGTCTTGAGCCTGACTCAGACACGTGGCGAGGCATCGATGGGACTCACGCACGCGTTCCCGGTGGCCTGCGCGGCCGCCGGGATGCTGCTGTCAGGAGGGGGGGCCGCGGCGTGTTCGGCTCAGGCACCCATGAATACACTTACCTCCGAAGAACGCGCGGCCGGCTGGCGGCTCCTGTTCGATGGCCGGACCACGGCCGGGTGGCGCGGATTCCGGATGGACTCGATGCCCGCCGGCTGGCAGGTCGTGGACGGTGCCCTCACGCGCACGGGCGGGGGCGGCGACATCATCACCACTGAGCAATTCGCCGACTTCGAGCTGGCGCTCGAGTGGCGCGTCGCCCCCGGCGGCAACAGTGGGATCATGTTCCGCGTCACTGAAGCGTCCGACGCCACCTACGAGAGCGGCCCCGAGATGCAGGTGCTCGACGACGCCGCCCACCGCGACGGGCAGTCGCGGCTCACTGCCGCGGGGGCCAACTACGGTCTCCACCCCGCGCCCGCGGGCGTGGTGAAACCGGCGGGGGAGTGGAACCAGGTCCGCATCGTGGTGCGCGGCCCCCACGTGGAGCACTGGCTCAACGGTACCAAGGTCGTCGAGTACGAGCTCGGGAGCCCCGATTGGGAGGCGCAGGTCAAGGCGAGCAAGTTCGCCCAGTGGCCGGGCTACGGGCGCGCCCGGAGCGGCCACATCGCCCTCCAAGACCACGGCGACCGGGTCGCCTACCGCAATCTCAAGCTCCGCGTGCCGCCGTGAGCGGGACCCGGCTGAAGCTGTCGGCAATGATGTTCCTCCAGTATTTCATCTGGGGGGCGTGGTTCGTGACGATGGGGACGTACCTGAACCAAACGCTGCACTTCACCGGACAGCAGATCGGCTACGCGTACGGCGCCACGGCGATCGCGGCGCTGATCTCGCCCTTTTTCATGGGGGTCGTGGCCGACCGGTTCTTCGCGTCGGAGAAGCTCCTGGCGCTGCTCCATCTCGTCGGCGCGGCGCTCATGTGGGCGGCGTCGACCCGCACGGATTTCGGCACCTTTTACCCCGTGCTCATCCTGTACGCGCTGTGCTACATGCCGACCCTATCGCTGACGAATTCGGTGGCCTTTCACCACGTGCAGGATCCGGCGCGGGACTTCCCCCTGATTCGCGTGCTGGGCACCATCGGGTGGATCGTCGCGGGCATTCTGATCGGCAAGGTCCTGCACGCCGACGCGCAGGCGCTCCCGATGCGCGTGGCGGCCATCGCCTCCGCGGTGATGGGTCTGTTCGCGCTGGCGCTGCCGCACACGCCCCCCAAGGCAGCGGGCGCGCCGTTCTCGGTGCGGGACGCGCTAGGGCTGGACGCGCTACAGCTGCTCCGGGACCGCGCCTTCGCGGTGTTCGTGGTGGGCTCGTTCCTGCTGTGCATCCCACTGCAGTTCTACTATGCGTTCACCAACGCCTATTTGAACGAGCTCCGCGTTCCCGAGGCGGCGTTCATTCAGACCTACGGGCAGATGAGCGAGATCTTCTTCATGATCCTGCTGCCGGTCTTTCTCGCGCGCGGCGGGATCAAGGCGATCATGCTCGGCGGCATGCTGGCGTGGAGCCTGCGGTACGTGTTCTTCGCGTTCGGCGACCCCGCGAGTGGCGCCGGGATGGCGTTGATCTACCTCGGCATTCTGCTGCACGGCGTGTGCTACGATTTCTTCTTTGTGAGCGGGCAGATCTTCACGGACCAGCAGGCGGGGGAGAAGATCCGCGCCGCGGCGCAAGGGTTCCTGAACTTCGTGACGAACGGCGTGGGGTACTTCATCGGTGCAGTGTTCGTGGCGGGCCGGGTCGTGGACGCCTATGCGCTCCCCGGCGGCGGCCACGACTGGCGCGCGATTTGGCTGGTCCCCGCGACCGGGGCGTTCGTGATTCTGCTGCTCTTCGCCGTGTTGTTCCGGCCCAGGACCCACGCGGCGACGGTCTAAGGTCGACTACGCAAGGGGAAAACCGTATGGCTCGGAAGCGCATCTCGCGACGGGCGTTCGTCGGCACCACCGCCGCGGCGTTCACCATCGTCCCGCGCCGCGTGCTGGGCCGCGGCTACCGGGCGCCGTCCGATACGCTCAACATCGCCTGCATCGGGGTGGGGGGCATGGGCGCGAACGACGTGGACGGCGTGAGCGGGGAGAACCTGTACGCGTTGGTGGACGTGGACTGGCGCCAGGCGGAGAGCACCTTCCGCAAGTACCCCCGGGCGAAGCGCTACCGCGACTACCGTGAGCTGCTCGACAAGGATGCCCGCAACCTCGACGCCGTCACGGTTTCCACTCCGGACCACACCCATGCGGTGATCACCATGGCGGCCCTCAAGGCGGGCAAGCATGTCCGCACGCAGAAGCCGTTGTGCCGCACGCTCGGGGAGGTGCGCGCGGTGATGGACGAGGCGCGACGGCGGCCAAAGCAGGCGACGCAGATGGGCAACCAGGGCCACGCGCAGGAGGGGACCCGCCTCATCCGCGAGTGGGTGGAGGCGGGGCTCATCGGCACCGTGCGCGAGGTGCACTATTGGACCAACCGCCCGATCTGGCCGCAGGGCATCGAGCGGCCCTCCGAGCTGCACAACGTCCCGCCGACCCTGGACTGGGATCTCTGGCTCGGCCCCGTGGCGGCGCGCCCCTACCACCCCGCGTACGCTCCGTTCCGCTGGCGCGGCTGGTGGGACTTCGGCTGCGGCGCGCTGGGCGACATCGCCTGTCACGCGATGGACGCCGCGTTCTGGACGCTGGGCCTGCGCTATCCGTTCCGTATCGACGTCGAGTCCACGCCCCCGTTCCCCGAGACGGCGCCGCGCGCTTCGCGGATCGCGTACCGCTTCCCCGCTCGGGGGAGCCGGCCCGAGGTGACGGTCGTGTGGCGCGACGGCAGCATCTACCCGCCGCGCCCCCCCGAGGTCGCGGCCGACGCGCAGTGGCCGGCCCCGAGCGAGGAAGGCGGCCAGCTGTGGATCGGCGACGGCGGGAAGCTGGTCGCGGGGATGTACGGCCAGAGCCCCCGGCTGCTCGACGCCACGAAGGACGCCCAGGTGAAAGCCACCCCGCTGCCCGTGAAGTACCCGCGGCTGGAGAGCGTCTACGCCGAGTGGATCGCGGCGTGCAAGGCGGGCGTCCAGACGGGCTCGGATTTCGCGGGCCACGCGGGACCGCTCACCGAGATGGTGCTGCTGGGCAATCTGGCCGTGCGGAGCGGGCGGACGCTCGAACTCAATCCCGAGACGGGGCAGGCCACCAATGTGACGGTCCCCACGGAGTGGATCCTGCCGCCGTATCGGGCGGGCTGGAGTCTGTAGCGTGCACCTCACCACCACCGACTGGCTGATCGTCGGCGCTTCGATCGTCGTGTCGTTCCTGCCCGCCGTGCTGCTCGCCAAACGGGCCGGGTCGTCTACGGCGGAGTTCTTCACGTCCGGGCGCGCCGCGCCGTGGTGGCTGATCGGCGTCTCGATGGTGGCCACGACCTTCAGCACGGACACGCCGAACCTGGTCACGAACCTCGTCCGCGAGAAGGGCGTGGCCAACAACTGGGCGTGGTGGTCGTTCCTGCTGACCGGGATGGCGACCGTCTTCTTCTACGCCCGGCTATGGCGCCGCTCGGGGGTGTTGACCGACCTCGAGTTCTACGAGCTGCGCTACGCCGGCAAGGCGGCGACGTTCCTGCGCGGGTTCCGCGCGCTGTATCTCGGGCTGTTCTTCAATTGCGTCATCATGGCGTCGGTGAACCTCGCCGCCGCCAAGATCGCGAACGTCGTGCTGGGGTGGCCGATGGGACAGACGCTCGCGATCTGCGCGCTGCTCAACGTCGCCTTCGCCGCCACGTCGGGACTCTGGGGGGTGCTGGTCACCGACTTCATCCAGTTCGGCATCGCGATGACCGGCTCGTTCGCCGCGGCGTACTTCGCGCTGCAGCAACCAGAAGTGGGCGGCCTGGCCGGGTTGTTCCAGCGCATCGATCCGCAGGCCCTCCATCTGGTCCCCGACTTCGGAGACTGGTCGCTCACGCTGTCGGTGCTGGTCATCCCGCTGACCATCCAGTGGTGGTCGGTGTGGTATCCCGGCGCCGAGCCGGGAGGGGGCAGCTACATCGCGCAGCGGATGCTGGCGGCGAAGAGCGAGAAGGACGCGCTCGCCGGCACCCTGCTGTTCAACGCCGCCCACTACGCCCTGCGCCCCTGGCCCTGGATCATCGTGGCGCTGTGCTCGCTCCTCGTCTACCCGAACCTGTCCGACATCGCCCGGACGTTCCCGTACGTGGACCCGGCCCTGATCGGCCACGACATGGCGTACCCGGCGATGCTGCGCTTCCTGCCGGTCGGGTTCCTGGGGCTGATGGTGGCGGGACTGCTCGCGGCCTACGTCTCGACGCTCTCCACGCATCTCAACTGGGGCACGTCCTACGTCGTCCACGACTTCTATCGGCGGTTTGTCAAGCCCGGGGCGACCGAAGCCCACTACGTGCGCGTGGGGCGGATCGTCACCGCACTGCTGATGCTCGTCGCCGCGGCGCTCACCTTCGTCCTCGACTCGGCGCGGCAGGCGTTCGATTTGATGCTGTCGGTCGGCGCGGGGACGGGATTGATCTACCTGTTGCGCTGGTTCTGGTGGCGCATCAACGCCTGGAGCGAGATCGCCGCCATGACGAGCTCGTTCGTGATCGCCGTGGGCTTCTTCATCGCCGCCAAGCTCGGGGCGACGATCCCCTCCCATGTGGCTCTGGTCGTCACCGTGGTCGCGACGACCGCAGTATGGCTGGCGGTGACGTATCTGACCCGGGCGACGGATCGGGCCACGCTGGTCCGCTTTTATCGGCGCGTGCGGCCGGCGGGTCCCGGCTGGCAGGCGGTCCAGGCCGAAGCAGGCGTCGGGCCTTCGCCCGACAGCCTGCCGCAAGCCATGCTGGGCTGGGTCCTGGGGGTCACTTTCGTCTACGCCGCGCTGTTTGGCACCGGGAGCTTCCTGTACGGTCGCACGCTGCCGGGGGCGGTGTGGCTCGTGCTGTTCGCGGCGAGCGGGGTCGGGCTCGCGCGCCTGTTGCGGCGCCTCTGGTCGAGGCCGGCGACGGGTTGACGGCCCCGACCGGCGTGGGGGTCCTCGCGCGGGGGCTGGGATATCGCCGCCGTCACCACGCACCTTCGGGGCGTGCGGGTCGAGCTGTAACCGACGGCCAGGAGGCCGCCTGGTCGTCCAGGAACGTCACGATCAGAAACGCGACCGATGCTGCGGGTCGCCACGCCGTGTCCGAGCCGGCCCGCGCCGGCGGTGGCCGGTAGCGACGCTCCCCCGGTCGGGATATACTAAGCCGCGTCAGCGATCACGACCGCGGTCATTCTCGAAACGGTGCTGAGCACCACGCCCTCTTGCGCCCCATCCTGCTGCGAATCGGACCACGGAGTCACCGCATGCGACAGCCCACGTTCGGCGCCACGGCGTGCGCCGCCCTCGCCGTCCTGATCACCGTCCCCGCGCCCGCGATGAGGGTCGCGTCCGCCGGCGTGCTCGCCGACACCGCCAAGCCGACCCTGCCGCTCGAGCCGGCGCGCTGGGCCCGGTTCACAACCAGCAAAGGCACGTGGATCTCCCTGGACGTGAGCCCGGATGGCCAGACGATCGTCCTCGACCTGCTCGGCGACCTCTACACGCTGCCGATCGCGGGCGGGCGCGCGAAGCGCCTCACCTTGGGGCTGGCGTACGACATGCAGGCGCGCTGGTCGCCCGACGGGAAGCGCATCGCGTTCACCACCGACCGCGGCGGCACCGAGAACGTGTGGATCATGGGCGCCGACGGCTCGCGGCCGCGGCCGGTCTCGCGCGAGGCCGACCGCACCACCAACTCCGCGGCGTGGTCGCCCGACGGCGAGTGGCTGGTCACGCGGCGGCGGCTCACCGACAAG
>JBOHSA010000149.1:0-18779 GCA_050732995.1 Gemmatimonadales bacterium
GCGCCGGACGGCGGCCGAAGTCGCCGTGGCCGAGGCCGAGGCCCAGGCCGCAGCGCAGCAGCAGGCTGCCGAGCTGGAGCTCAAAACCCGCCAGGCCCTCGAAGCTGCCATGGCCCGGGAGGAGGAAAAGCCCGCAGCGTCGCTCGAGGAGCGGGCCGCCGCCCTGTTCAAGGACCTCTCGGCCACCGACGACTCGCACCCGGCCGCGGTGACCGACGCCGGCGCGGTCGCGCCGGCCCCTACGCCGTTCGCGCCGCCGGCGCCCGTGTCCACACCGATCCATTCGATGCCGGCGCCGCCCCGGCCGTTCATTCCAACGCCGGTCCGGCCCCGGCCCGTGGCCAGCGCCAGTCCGGGGGCGCAGCCGCCGGCCGGGCCTCCGCGCCCCGTGGCCTCCGCGGCCCCGGGCGTCGGTCCGCTCGAGGATCGCCGCCGCGAGAAGGGCAAGAAACGGAAAAAGGGCCGCAAGTCGCTGGTGGACCAGGAGGCCGTGGCGCAGAACATCTCGCGCACACTCGCCTCGATCAAAGCACCCGTCGGCAAGAAGGGCGTCCACCGCCGCGAGGAGGGGCCCTCCTTCCGCGACGTGCAGGAGGAAAAGCGCCGCGAGGAGAAGGAACGGGAAAAGACGCTCGTGCGCGTGACGGAGTTCATCACCGTCTCCGAGCTCGCCCACATTCTCAAGATCCCACCGACCCAGATCGTCACCTTCGCATTCAAGGAGCTGGGGCAGATGGTGACGATCAACCAGCGGCTCGACTTCGACATGATCGAGCTGATCGCGTCCGCCTTCGGGTTCCAGGCGGTCCAGGAGGAGGGCTACGTCCAGGCGCCGGCCGACGAGGCCGCGGAGCCGGCCACGGCCCGCAAGCCCCGGCCGCCGGTGGTCACCGTGATGGGCCACGTCGACCACGGGAAGACCTCGCTGCTCGACTACGTGCGCAAGACGAACGTCGTGGCGGGCGAGGCGGGGGGCATCACCCAGCACATCGGCGCCTACCAAGTCGTGCTCAAGGACGGCCGCTCCATCACCTTCCTCGACACGCCGGGCCATGAGGCGTTCACCGCGATGCGCGCCCGGGGCGCGCAGGTGACCGACATCGTCGTGCTGGTCGTGGCGGCCGACGACGGGCTCATGCCCCAGACCATCGAGGCGATCTCGCACGCCAAGAACGCGGGCGTGCCACTCGTCGTGGCGATCAACAAGATCGACCTCCCCACCGCCAACGCGCAGCGGGTGAAGCAGGACTTGCTGGCGCACGGCGTGGTGCTGGAGGCCTTCGGCGGCCAGACGCTGTCGACCGAGATCTCGGCCAAGAAGGGGACCAACCTCGAGGCGCTGCTCGACCAGATCCTGTTGCAGGCCGAGCTGCTCGACCTGCAGGCCAATCCCGACCGGCGGGCCCAGGGCACGGTGCTCGAAGCGTCGCTCGACCCCGGCAAGGGGGCGATCGCCACGATCCTGGTGCAGACCGGCACGCTCAAGGTGGGGGACGACTTCATCTGCGGGCAGTACTCGGGCCGGGTGCGCGCGCTGATGGACGAGCGCGGCCAGCCCGTGACCTCGGCCGGCCCGTCGACGCCGGTGCAGATCCTCGGTTTCGAGGGCGTGCCCGAGGCGGGGGACACGTTCCTGGTGATGGCGGACGCGGCCGCGGCGCGCGAGATCGCCCAGAAGCGCCAACGGCTGGAGCGCGAGGCGTATCATCGGCGCTCGGGGCGGGTGAAGACGCTGGAAGACTTCATGGCGGAGCGCGCGGAGGGCGGGGCCGCCTCGCTCAAGATCATCATCAAGGCGGACCAGGGCGGCCCGGCCGAAGCGCTGGCCGACGCGCTCGCTCAGCTCTCGACCGCCGAGGTGAAGGTCGAGGTGGTGCACCGCGGCGTCGGCGCGATCACCGACTCGGACGTGCTGCTCGCCAAGGCGTCGAACGCCATCATCATCGGGTTCCACGTGCGGCCCGACTCCAACGCCCGCGCCTCGGCCGAGCGGGAGCGCGTGGAAATCCGCACCTACCGCATCATCTACGAAGCGGTGGAAGAGGTGAAGGCGGCCATGGAGGGCCTGCTCGCCCCCGAAAAGAAAGAAGTGGTGCTGGGCGAGGCCGAAGTGCGCCAGCTGTTCAAGATCGCCAAGGTCGGAACGATCGCCGGCAGCTTCGTGCGCAGCGGGGTGATCCCGCGCACCGCGAAGGTGCGGGTGATCCGCGACGGCGTCGAAGTCTACGACGGCTCCCTCGCTTCCCTCAAGCGCTTCAAGGACGACGCGCGCGAGGTCCGGGAGGGGTTCGAGTGCGGCATCGGGATCGAGAACTTCAACGACGTCAAGGTGGGCGACCTGATCGAGGCCTACCGCATCGAGGAAGTGGCGCGCTCGCTCGACGTGGGGAGCGGGGCGAGGAGCAGCTGAGCCGGACCGGCCGATGATCGTCGGCGTGATGACCTGGGAACTGCACCTGGCGGCCTGCCAGTCCCTCAAGGACAAGCGGCAGATCCTGAAGAGCCTGAAGGACCGCCTGCACAACGCGTACAACGTCTCGGTGGCGGAGACCGACCATCAGGATCTCTGGCAGCGCGCCGAGCTGACGGCGTGTGTGGTGAGCAACGAGCGGCGCCACGCCGAGGACGTCCTGCGGCAGGCGGACCGCCTGGTCGCCGGGGCGGCGGGAGCGCGCATCATGGACTCGAGCACGAGTTACCTCTGAGATGAAACGGCCGAGCCATCGTCCCGAGCGCGTGGCCGAGCAGGTGCGCCAGCTGGTCGCGGCGTTCCTCACCGGCAACGTGCGCGATCCCCGCATCGGGTTCGTGACCGTCACGGGCGTCGAGGTGTCGCCCGACCTGTCCCACGCCCGGGTGCGGGTGAGCGTCATGGGCGACGAAGCCGAGAAAGCCCGCAGCCTCGAGGGGCTCACCAGCGCCGCGCGCTTCCTGCGTGCCCAGCTGGCCCGCGAGCTGCATCTGCGAACTAGTCCCGAGGTGCACTTCGCCCTGGATCGCGGTCTCGAGCACGCGCAGCGCATCGACCGCGTACTGAAGGACCTGGAGGAGGACGCCGGCTGACTCTTGCAGGCGTCGCGCTCGTCGCGAAGCCGGCCGGGCCCACCTCGCACGACGTGGTCGACGTCGTCCGGCGGGTGTTCGGAGTGCGCCGCATCGGTCACTTGGGCACGCTCGACCCGTTCGCCGAGGGGCTGCTCGTCCTGGTGGTGGGCCGCGCCACGCGGCTCGCGCCGTTCGCCGCAGGATGGACGAAGGCGTATGAGGGGGTCATCCGGCTCGGCGTGACGACCGCCACGGATGACCCGACGGGCGAGGTGGTCGCCTCCGCCTCGGCGTCCGGTCTCGGGGCGGCGCAGCTGCAGGCGACGCTGGCCGGCTTTCAGGGCGGGTACCTCCAGCACCCGCCCGCGTACTCGGCCGTGAAGATCGCGGGCGAGCGGGCCTACCGGCGGGCCCGGCGGGGTGAAGTGGTCGCACCGGCGGCGCGCCGCGTGGAGATCCGGACGCTCGAGCTGCTCGACTATGCGGCGCCGGACCTGCGCTTCCGCGCCACCGTCGGCGCCGGGACGTATCTCAGAAGCCTGGCCCGGGACATCGGCGCGGCCCTGGGCTGCGGCGGCCACCTGTTCCAGTTGCGCCGCACGGCCGTGGGCCCGTTTCGGCTGGACCAAGCGGTGCCGCCGGACGCGGTGGTGGTGGCCGGCCTGCGGGACCCCGCGGTGCTCGTTGACGGTCTCGCCCGCCGGGAGCTCGACGGGGCCGAGCGGGAGGCGGCGGTGCACGGAAGAGCCGTGGTGGCGGGAAGCGCGATGCCCGAAACGGGAAGCGTGGCGCTGTTCGCGGGCGACCTCCTCGTCGCGGTCGCGGAGCGGGCGGGCGAAGTCCTGAAGCCCCGGGTCGTGGTGGTGGAGGCGTGAGCGGCACGGTGGTGACGGTCGGCACGTTCGACGGTCTGCACCGCGGCCATCGGGCGGTATTGGAGGAGATCGTACGTCGGGCGCGCGCCCGAAACCTCGCGAGCCTGCTCGTGACCTTCGACCCGCACCCGCTGGAAGTGCTCAATCCGGCGGCGGCGCCGCGGCTCCTCACGCTGCCGGACGAGAAGCGCGAGATTCTAACGCAGACGGCGCTCGACCAGGTCGTGCTTCTGCCGTTTACGCAGGAGCTGGCGCGGTTGTCGGCGGAGGAATTCGTCGACCGCGTGCTGCGGGAGCGGCACGGCATGCGCGAGCTAGTGGTGGGCTACGACCACGGGTTCGGGCGGGGGCGCACGGGTGACGTCGACGCCGTCCGGGAGATGGGGGCCCGGGAAGGATTCGCCGTGGACGTGGTGGACGCCGTGCGGGACGACGGCCAGCCGATCTCGTCCTCGTTGATCCGGACCGCCGTCGCGCACGGTGATCTGGCGGCGGCCGAGCGGTGGCTCGGGCGGCCGTACAGCGTGTTGGGCGTCGTGGAGCGCGGCGTGGGGCGCGGCCGGACAATCGGCGTCCCGACCCTGAATCTGGCGGCCCCGGTGCCCCGGAAGCTCCTGCCCCCGGACGGGGTATACGCCGTGCGGGTGGCGCACCGCGCCGGACGGTGGGGCGGCATGATGAACCAGGGCCCGCGCCCCACGTTCGGGGTGGCGGCCCGAGGGCTCGAGATCCACCTGTTCGGGTTCTCGGGCGAGCTGTACGGCGAGACGGTGACCGTCGAATGGGTGCGTCGCCTGCGCGACGTGCGGACGTTCGCCTCGCGCGACGCGCTGGTGGCGCAGCTGGCCCGCGACCGGAAAGCGGCGGAGGCGAGCCTCAACCTCGAGAGAGCCGAATGAACACGATTCGTGCCCGCCTGATCACGATTGGCGTCCTCGTCGCTCTCAGCGTGTTCTCGCTGGTGCCGCGCAACATCGCCCAACGGGTGCGTGACCCCGCCACGGGCCAGATGAAGGACACGACCATTCGGCGGGTGCCGATCAACTTCGGGCTCGACCTCCAGGGGGGGATCCACCTCGCGCTCGAGGTCGACGAGCGCCGGGGGCCCGTGCCGGACTGCGCGGACGCGATCCAGCGGGCCGAGCGCGTGGTGCGGACCAGGATCAACGAGTTCGGGACGACGGAGCCCGTGGTCCAGATCGTCGGCCGCTGCCGGCTGATCGTGGAGCTGCCCGGCGAGAAGGATCCGGGGCGCGCCAAGGGGATCATCCAGCGCACCGCCTTCCTCGAGTTCCGGATCACCGACACGCGGAACCTGTTCCGCGACGCCCTCCAGCCGATCGACCGCGCGCTGGCGCAGGCCGGGGTGCGCGGCCGGGGACCGGGAGCGGTCAGCGCAGTCAGCCAGCTGTTCGGGGGGGACAGCGCCAAGGCGGCGGCCGGTCCCGACAGCGCGGCCGCCGGCGCCCCGCTCTCGGCGCTCTTGTTCCAGGGTTCCGTCCCGGGCGAGTTCCTGGTCGAGGAGCAGTCGGTGGCGTTGGTGGACAGCCTGCTCGCGCGGCCCGAGGTGCAGCGCAACCTGCCGCGCGCCGTCGAGCTGCGCTGGGGGGCGCAGGTGGAGGCGCGCGGCGGCAAGGCCTACCGGGCGCTCTATGCCGTGGAGACCCGTCCGATCATCACGGGCGAGGAGCTGCAGAAGGCCACCGCCGGGCGCGATCAGTTCACCAACCAGTCCGAAGTGCGCTTCGAGCTGACGCGCCGCGGCGGGCGCCGGTTCGCCGAGGCCACCGGCCGCAACGTCGGCAACTACCTCGCGATCATCCTCGACGGCCGGGTCCAGGGCCAGCCACCCGTGATCCGGGACCAGATCGGCGCCAGCGGGCGGATCGAGCTGGGCGGGAAGCCGCTCGAGGAAGCGAACGACCTGGCCCTGGTGCTGCGCGCCGGCGCCCTGCCCGTGCCGCTGCAGATCGTCGAGGAGCGCACCATCGGGCCCTCGCTCGGCGCGGACTCGATTCGGGCCGGCGAGCTGGCGGGGATCATCGCCGTCGCCCTCGTGATCCTCGTGATGATCGGCTACTACCGCCTCTCGGGCGCCCTGGCGGTGGCGGCGCTCGCGACCTACATGCTCTTCACCCTGGGCGGCCTCGCCGCCTTCGGCTTCACCCTCACCCTGCCGGGTCTGGCGGGTTTCGCGCTGTCGATCGGTATGGCGGTAGACGCCAACGTGCTCATCTTCGAGCGCATCCGCGAAGAGCTGGCGCTCGGTAAGTCGGTCCGGCTCGCCGTGGACGAGGGCTTCAAGCACGCCATGAGCGCCATCATCGACTCCAACATCACCACCGTGCTCACCGCCGTGATTCTCCTCGAAGTGGGCACGGGGCCGGTGAAGGGGTTCGCCGTCACGTTGATCATCGGCATCCTGGCATCGATGCTTTCCGCCGTGTTCGTCACGCGCACGTTCTACCTGATCTGGCTGCAGCGCCGGCCGGCCATGACCACCCTGAGCGTTTAATGCTGCGACTCTTCGCGCACGCCAACTACGATTTCATCGGCCTGCGGCGCTGGGCCTACGGGCTCACCGCCGCGTTCATCGTCCCGGGCTTCGCGCTGCTGCTGTACCGCGGGTTGAACTACAGCATCGAGTTCACCGGCGGCACGCTGATCCAGATCCGGACCGCGACGCCCGTCGGGACGGGCGCGATCCGGTCGGCCCTGGAGGCGGGTGGCCTGCCGGGCGCCGAAATCCAGAGCTTCGGCTCGGAAACCGAGTACGTGATCCGGGCCCGGCTCTCGCCGGGGGCGCCCGGACCGGTGGACACCGTGGCCGGCACGCAAGAAACGGTGGCCGCCGTCGAGCGGGCGCTCGACACCGGCCTCGGCGCCGGGCGCTACGAGGTCCTGCGCACCGAGGCCGTCGGCCCCAAGGTAGGGCGCGAGCTGCAGGAGAGGGCGTTCATCGCGATCCTCCTGTCCTTCCTAGTCACGCTCGCCTACCTCGCCGTGCGCTTCGAGTGGCGCTTCGGCGTCGCGGCCGTCCTCGCCACCGCCCACGACATCGCGGCGACCATCGCCTTCATTCGCTACCTCGACCTTGAAGTGAGCCTGGTGGTCGTGGCCGCGGTGTTGACGATCGTCGGCTACTCGCTCAACGACACGATCGTGATCTTCGACCGCGTGCGCGAGAATCTGCGCAAGTTCCGCCGGCAGAACCTGTACGAGATCCTGAACCTGTCGATCAACGAGACCCTCCCCCGGACCATCCTGACCGGCGGGACCACGATGCTGACGGCGCTGGCCCTGGCCTTCATCGCGGGCGAGGTGATCCGGCCGTTCGCGCTGGTCATGGCGTTCGGCATTCTGACGGGAACCTTCTCGTCCATTTACGTGGCCGCCCCGGTGCTCCTGTGGATCGAGAACCGCTGGCCGGGCGAGGACTCGCGGGGCGCCCGGCTGTTCACGGGCCGGCCCGCCGCGACGGCTCCCGTTCCGACCCCGGCCTCCCCATCCCCTGCCGCGCCGGGAGCCCCGGCCCGTCCCAAGGCCGCCGTCTGACGTGCTGGTCGACGCCCACTGCCATCTCGGGGACGGGCAGTTCGACCAGGACCGGGACGCGGTGCTCGCGCGGGCCCGATCGGCGGGCGTGGCGCACGTCGTGGTGATCGGCGAGTCGGCCCCGGGCAGCGAGCGGGCGCTCGCGCTCGCGCGCGCGACGCCCGGGCTGTCGGCCACGGCGGGAGTGCACCCGCACGAGGCCCATACCTGGTCGGCGGAGACCGAGCGGCGCCTGCGTGCCTGCCTCGCCGACGCGGCGGTCGTGGCGGTGGGGGAAACGGGGCTCGATTACCATTACGAGCACTCGCCCCGCGACGCCCAGCGCCGCGCCTTCGCGGCCCAGCTCGCGCTGGCGGTCGAGCTCGGGAAGCCGGTCGTGGTGCACGCCCGGGAGGCGGACGCGGACCTGGCGGCGATGCTGCGGGAGGCCCGCTCCCCGGTGGTGCTCCACTCGTTCAGCTCGGGAGCGGCGGTGTTCGAGGCGGGGATGGCGATCCAGGCGTACTTTTCCTTCAGCGGCATGATCACCTTCAAGAACTGGACGCTGACCGACCGCGTGACCGCCTGTCCGGCGGACCGCCTGCTCGTGGAAACCGACGCGCCCTTCCTCGCCCCGGTGCCGCATCGCGGGAAGCGCAACGAGCCGGCGTACGTGCGGGAGGTGGCCGGGGCGCTGGCCCGGGCCCGCGGTGAGCCGCTCGAGTCCGTCGGGCAAAGGACGACGGCGAACGCGCGACGCGTCTTCGGCGCGCGGCTCGAGACCTCCCTCTAGGCACTCTCCAGCCGAGGCCCTGTGACGACGTCCGTCAAGATTCCCAGCGATATCGCCATCGCCCAGGCAGCCCGGCTGCGGCCCGTCGCCGACGTCGCCGCCGAGCTGGGGCTCGGCGAGGACGAGCTCGTGCTGTACGGCAAGAACAAGGCGAAGGTCTCGCTCGCGGCGCTCGCGCGCCGCCGCCCGAAGGGCCGCCTCGTCCTCGTCACCGGGATCAACCCCACGCCGGCCGGGGAAGGGAAGTCCACGGTCACGGTGGGCGTGACCCAGGCGCTGCGGCGGCTGGGGAAGAACGCCGTCCTCTGCATCCGCGAGCCGTCGCTCGGTCCCGTGTTCGGGGTCAAGGGTGGGGCCGCGGGTGGCGGTTACGCCCAGGTCGTCCCGATGGAAGACATCAACCTCCACTTCACCGGCGACTTCCACGCCATCGCGAGCGCGCACAACCTCCTCTCGGCGCTGCTCGACGCCCACCTGCACCACGGCAATGCGCTGGGGATCGATCCCCGGCGGGTCACCTGGCCGCGCACGATCGACATGAACGACCGCGCGCTGCGCAGCATCATCGTGGGGCTCGGCGGCCTGAACGGCGGCCCCGCGCGCGAGGAGCGTTTCGTCATCATCCCGGGCTCCGAGGTGATGGCCATCCTCGCCCTCGCCACCGGACTCGAGGACCTCGAGACGCGGCTCGGGCGCATCATCGTGGGGCTCACTCCCGCCCAAGCGCCCGTACGGGCTACGGACCTCAAGGCGCAGGGAGCGCTGACGCTACTGCTCAAGGACGCGCTCCAGCCGAACCTGGTCCAGACCCTCGAGGGCGGGCCGGCGTTCGTGCACTGCGGGCCGTTCGGCAACATCGCCCACGGCTGCAATTCGGTCGTCTCCACGAAGCTGGCCCTCGCGCTCGGCGACCTCGTCCTGACCGAGGCGGGGTTCGGTGCCGATCTGGGCGCGGAGAAGTTCTTCGATATCAAATGCCGCATGGCCGGGTTGACCCCGGAGGCGGCGATCATCGTCGCCACGGTGCGGGCCTTGAAGATGCACGGCGGCGTGAAGAAGGAGCACCTCGGCTCGGCCGACCCCGCCGCGGTGCAGCGGGGGGCCGAAAACCTCCGCCGCCACATCCGCAACGTGCGACGGTTCGGCGTGCCGGCCGTCGTGGCGCTGAACCGGTTCGCGGGCGACAGCGAGGAGGAAATCGACGCGGTGCGCGCGGTGGGCGCGGCCGAAGGCGTCGAGGTGGTGCGCTGCGAGGTCTGGGAAAGGGGGGGCGAGGGCGGGATCGCCGTGGCCGAGGCCGTCCTCGCGCTGCTCGACCAGAAGGCCGCGCGGTTCCAGCCGCTGTATGACGTGCGCCGCCCGATCCGCGAGAAGATCGACACCATCGCGCGGGAGATCTACGGCGCGGCCGGGGTGGCATTCGCGCCGGCGGCGGAGCGGGCGCTCGAGCAGCTGCCCAAGCTGGGGCTGGGCGAAACCCCGGTCTGCGTGGCCAAGACCCAGTATTCCTTGTCGGACGACGCGTCGCGACTCGGCGCGCCGACCGGCTTCACCCTGCAGGTCCGGGACATCCTCCCCTCGGCCGGCGCCGGGTTCGTGGTGGCGCTCGCCGGGGACATCATGACCATGCCGGGGCTCGGCAAGAGCCCGGCCGCGGAGCGGATGCGCGTGCATCCCGACGGAACGATCGAGGGACTGTTCTGATGCGCAAGACGAAAGGTTTGGGCGTCGTCGGGACGGCGGACGCCCCGCAGGCGATCGGTCCGTACAGCCAGGCCGTGACGACCGACGGCATGATTTACACGGCGGGCCAGATCGCGCTCGATCCGGCGACCATGCAGGTCGTGGGCCACACCGCGGCCGAACAGACCGAGCAGGTGATGAAGAACCTCGCGGCGATCCTCACGGCGGCGGGCTCCAGCCTGGGCAACGTGGTGAAGACCACCGTGTTTCTGGCCGACATGGCCGATTTCCAGGCGATGAACGAGGTGTACGCCCGGCATTTCGGGGGTCACAAGCCCGCGCGGTCGACGGTGCAGGCGGCAGGGCTGCCCAAAGGCGCCCGGGTGGAGATCGACGCGATCGCCGTGAAGGGCTAGCGCGGGGGCGGATCGGGCCTGGTGGTCCGACTGGTCTTCAAAACCAGCTCGGCCTCGTAAGGGGCTGGGTAGGTTCGATTCCTACACGCTCCCGCCAGGCGCCTCTCCTCGCCCCGACGCCTCATGATGCCCGCGGGACCGCTGCCAAAGGTGCGGCCGGGCCCTGTTTTGTGACCGCCGACGCCCGCCGGCCCGCCCGTCGTCCTACCCGTGTCTCGGTGATTCGCGTCACGGCCCGCCGGGGCCGCTCGGCGTTCATTAAGGAGTTGGCGCCCCTTACCGATTCACTCGCTTGCCCGCACGGGAGTTCGAATGACCGATAGACAATGGGGTCGCCTGCAGGCCGACGTCGACTGCCGTCTCCGCCGCGGTGCCTGGTACCGGGTCCTGCGGGTCGAGCCGCTCGAGGCGATCGTGGAAGTCAACCGCAAACCCCTGCCGGTGCCGAAGTACCTGCTCGAGTTCGTCTCCCACCCGCCACGTCGCTGGACCATCGTGCCGACCACCCGCAACGCCGCGCGCCACGCTGCTCACCTCGGCCCCGCCTACGCCGTGTGCCCGAGCTGCCGCAACCGCGTGGCGCTGCGTGGCAAGCCGCGCCGCATGTTGTGCGTCACTTGTCGCACGGAGTTCGATGTGGCGTGGGACGAGGCGTATCTCGAGAACGTCTGACCGCTACGGCATGCCTCCCCGGAGCGCCTCCGCTACCTGATCGGCCAGCCGCTCCACCAGCCCAGCGCCGCGGCCGCCACGGGGGCGGCTGACGGTCCGCAGCCGATGCCTTAAGTTGTAGCCGGCGTGCTTCACGCCCTCTTGATCCTCAACCCGGCTGCGGGCCGGGGCGCCGCGCGCCGGGCGAAAGACCCCGTCGCGCGCGCGTTCCGGTCGCAGGGGTGGACGGTGGAGCTCGTCGTCACCGAGCGCCCGGGTCACGCGACGGAGCTCGCCCGCCGGGCCGCGCAGGACGGCGTCGAGCGGGTCGTGGCCGTCGGTGGGGACGGGGCCGTCCACGAGGTCGCCAACGGCCTCCTGACGGCGGGACGGGGCGCCGACGTGACGCTGGGGGTCGTCCCGATCGGCTCGGGCAACGACTTCGCCAAGCTGGTCGGCACGTATCGCCACCCGCCCGAGCGCGCGGTGGCCCGGATCGTCACCGCGGTGCCGCGGCGCTTCGACGTCGGGCGGGCGCTGGACGAGTACTTCGTCAACAGCATGGGGTTCGGCTTCGGGCCCGCCGTGGTCCGCACGCGCAACGCGATGCCGTCCCTGACGGGCTTCGTCTCGTATCTCGTGCCCGTGCTTCGCGAGTTCTGGAGCTTTCGCCCCCCGCGCTTCGACTTGGCGGCGGCTGAGCACCGCGAAACCGGGTATATGATGATGGTGGAGGTGTGCAACGGGACGACGGCGGGCGGGAATTACCGCTTCGCCCCCGCGGCCGACCCGGCAGACGGCCGGCTGGACGTCTGCCTGATCCGCCGGGTGTCGCTGCCGCGCTTTCTCTTGGCCATTCCCCGCGTCCTGCGCGGCACGCATACGAAGATGAAGGAGGTCACTCTGTTCCGGACGCGGACCCTGACCATCCGCTGCCCCGAGGCGCCGCTGCTGCTGCATCTGGACGGCGAGCTGCGTGAGACGGGGCTCCACGAATGCACCGTGCACCTCGAGCCGAAGCGGCTGAAGGTGTTGGTGGCACGATGAGGCGGTCGCTGCTGATCGCCCTGCTGCTGACCGCCGGTCCGCCCGACCGCCTGAACGCCCAAGTCGTAGGGGATACCACGCGCGTGGATACGAGCCGGGCGGTCGCCCCCGCTCCGGCGCGCCGTCAGATCGGCCCCGGCGGCGCGTTCTGGCGCTCGCTGCTGCTCCCCGGCTGGGGCCAGGCCGCCACCGGGCGCCACGTCACGGGCGCCGTGTTCGTCGCCTGGGAAGGCGTGGCCGCGATGATGACCCTCAAGGCGCAGGACGAAGCGGAGTACTTGAAAGAGGCCGGGTCGACGAGCCTGCGCCTCAAGCGGCAGGAGGTCCAGGACTGGCTGGTGCTCTGGATCTTCAATCACCTCTTCGCCGGGGCGGAGGCGTACGTCTCGGCGCACCTGCAGGACTTCCCCGGCGAGCTCAAACTGCGGGCCCTCCCGAACGGCATCGAGCTGTCCCTGCCGCTGCCCTAGCCCGTGACCGCGGCGCCCCTGGGCGTGTTCGATTCCGGGATCGGCGGGCTCACCGTCGCCCGGGCGCTGTTCGAGCGGCTGCCCCGCGAGTCGGTGATCTACTTCGGCGACACGGCCCGCGTCCCTTATGGGCCCAAGTCGCCGGACACGGTGCGCCGCTACAGCGCGGAGATCCTCGCCTACCTGCTGCACCGCGGAGTGAAGGCCGTGGTCGTCGCCTGCAACACCAGCACGGCGCACGCGCTCGATTATCTCCGGGCGCACTCCCCCGTGCCCGTGATCGGCGTGATCGAGCCCGGCGCGCACGCGGCGGTCGCGGCGACCAAGACGGGGCACGTCGGCGTGATCGGCACCGCCGGCACCATCGCGAGCGGCGCTTACGAGCGGGCGATCCGCGGCCTGCGCGCGGATGTCGTCGTGCACGCGCAGGCGTGCCCGTTGTTCGTGCCGCTCGTCGAAGAAGGGTGGTTCGACCACGCGGCCGCGGAGCTGATCGCCCGCGAGTACCTGGGGCCCCTGCGGGCAGCGAAGGTGGACGTGCTCGTGCTCGGCTGCACGCACTATCCCCTCCTCAAGCCGCTGCTGGCACGCGTGATGGGACCGGGGGTGACGCTGGTGGACTCGGCCGAGGAGACGGCCAAGGCCGTCGCCGCCGAGCTCGAGGCCCGCGGGCTCCTCGCCGTCGGCGGAAACCACGAGCATCTGTTCGTCGTGTCGGACGACGAGCCCCATTTCCGCGGCGTGGGAGCCCGATTCCTCGGCGAGCGGCTGCAGAACGTGGAAGTTGTGCCGCTCGGGTAGCGGCGTTGCGGATTGCGGATTCCGGATTGCGGAATGTACCCCAGCGCTTCCGGACCTGGCCGTGCCATTCCGCAATCCGGAATCCGAAATCCGCAATCACGGCGCGAACGTCTTCAGCTCGATCCGTTCTCCCGTCACTATCGCGTACCGGCCACCATCGAGAAACGCCCCTGGGTTGAGATAGGCCCGCCCGTCGGGCAGCGCATCGTGGCGCGGGCGGTGGGTGTGCGCCAGGAGCACGAGCTGGAGCTCACGCCGCCGCTCGAGCAAGCGCGTGGCCCAGGCCGACTGCGCCGCCTCCGCCCGGTCGAGCACCGCGCGGTCCCGCGTATTGTCGGCGAGGTGGCGGGACAGCTTGTACGCGATCCAGAACCCGATCGCGGGGTGCAGCGCCCGGAACCCGGCGATCGTCACGCGGTGGCGGGTCACCCGATGCATCAGGGCCGCGCTCCAGTGCTGCTCGGTGAGCCCGTCGCCATGGGCTACGAACGTGCGCCGCCCCGCGAGCTCCAGCTCCGCTTCGCCGGCGTGAAACGCGATGCCCAGGTCCCGCCGCAAGAAGTCGCCGCCCCAGCGGTCGTGGTTGCCGCCCACGAATGTGATGGGCACGCCCCGGAGCCGGAGCGCGTGCAGCTTGGCCACGGTGCCGAAGTGCTTGCGTGGAATGACGTGGCCCCACTCGAACCAGAAGTCGAACAGATCGCCGTTGATCAGCAGAGCATCGCCCAGATCGGGCACGGCATCGAGAAAGGCGTGGAACGCGGCTTCGACGGCAGGGCCGCCTTGGCCCAGATGGGCGTCGGCGACCACGACGACCCGGCCCGGGCGTGTGGCGGGGGCGGGGGAGGGGGCGGGCACGGCCCCAACCTAGGGGGCGTGGGAGACCGCAGCAAGCGTCGTACGGGGAGATTAGATTAGCGCGTCGGAGCCACACCATGACCGCCACGCGCGATTCGCTCGCCACCCGGCGCTCGCCCGCCCGCGCCTTCCCGGCCCCCGCCGCCCGAGAGGCCCCGGCGAGCCACGACCGCAACCCCGGCATGCCGCTCGACCTCGATGCCGTCCTGGCGCTGCGCGTCAACCGGAGCGCGGTCGAGCGCCGTGCCGCGACCATTCCGACCCGCCGCACCGTCAAGAAGGAATGGCAGGCGGCCTGGCTGCTGCGCGCCATCACGTGCATGGACCTCACGACGCTCCAGGGGGACGACACGCCGGGGAACGTGCAGCGGCTCTGCGCCAAGGCCCGGAGCCCGGTGCGGGCCGACCTGCTCGATGCGCTGGGCGCGGCACAGCTCGACATCCACGTTGCCGCGGTGTGCGTGTACCATGCGCTCGTGCCGGTCGCGGTCGAGGCGCTTGCGGGGTCCGGCATCCCGGTCGCGGCGGTCTCGACCGGCTTCCCGGCGGGGCTGAACCCGTTCCCGCAGCGCGTGGCGGAGGTGCGGGCGTCGGTCGAGGCGGGCGCGCGCGAGATCGACGTCGTGATCACGCGGGCGCACGTGCTGACCGGCAACTGGCAGGCGCTGTATGACGAGGTGCGCGCGTTCCGCGCGGCGTGCGGCGAGGCGCACATGAAGGCGATCCTCGCCACCGGCGAGCTCGCCACGCTGACCAACGTCGCTCGGGCCAGCATGGTCGCCATGATGGCCGGCGCCGACTTCATCAAGACGTCGACGGGCAAGGAGCCGGTGAACGCGACCCTGCCGGTCGGCGTCGTGATGACGCGGATGATCCGCGAGTATCTGGAAGAAACGGGCTGCGCCGTCGGCTTCAAGCCGGCGGGTGGGATCCGCGCGGCCAAGGTGTCGCTCGAGTGGCTCATCCTCATGAAGGAGGAGCTGGGGGACCGCTGGCTGCGGCCCGCGCTGTTCCGGCTGGGCGCGAGCGCCCTGCTCACCGACATCGAGCGCCAGCTCGAGCACTTCGTCACCGGGCGCTACTCCGCGGCCCACCGCCACCCGATGGTGTGACGTGACGACCGTCGCCAAGATCTTCGAGACCATGGAGTACGGCCCGGCGCCCGAAAGCGACGCCGCGGCGCTGGCCTGGATCCAGGAGCGGGACGGCGAGTTCGGGCACTACATCGGCGGCCGGTGGGTCAAGCCGGCCGACGGGAAGTACTTCGACACCATCAACCCCGCCACGACCGCGCGGCTCGCGCGCGTGGCGCAGGGCGGCACGGCCGACGTGGACGCCGCCGTCGCCGCGGCCCGGGCCGCGTTTCCCGCCTGGTCCGGGCTCCCCGGGCACGCCCGCGCGCGCTACCTGTACGCGCTGTCGCGCGAGGTACAGCGCCACGCGCGGCTCCTCGCCGTGCTCGAGAGCCTGGACAACGGCAAGCCGATCCGCGAGACGCGTGACCTCGACATCCCGCTGGTCGCCCGGCACTTCTACCATCACGCCGGCTGGGCTCAGCTCATCGAAGCGGAGTTCCCGGGCTACCACGCCGTCGGCGTCGTGGGGCAGATCATCCCGTGGAACTTCCCGCTCCTCATGGTGGCGTGGAAGGTCGCCCCGGCGCTCGCCGCCGGGAACACAGTCGTGCTCAAGCCCGCGGAGTTCACCCCGCTCACCGCGCTCGCGTTCGCCGAGATCGCGCGCGCGGCCGGGCTCCCCGCAGGCGTGCTCAACGTGGTGACGGGGGACGGCGAGAGCGGGAAACTCCTGGTGCAGCACCCCGACGTGGACAAGATCGCCTTCACGGGCTCGACCGAAGTCGGCCGGATCATCCGCCAGGCCACGGCGGGCACGGGCAAGCAGCTCACGCTCGAGCTCGGCGGCAAGAGCCCGTTCATCGTGTTCGACGACGCCGACCTGGACAGCGTGGTCGAAGGGGCCGTCGACGCGATCTGGTTCAACCAGGGGCAGGTGTGCTGCGCCGGCTCGCGGCTGCTGGTCCACGAGGGGATCGCCGAGCGGCTGACGACCAAGCTGCGCGCCCGCATGGAGAAGCTGCGGGTCGGGCCACCGCTCGACAAAGCGGTGGACATGGGCGCGATCGTGGCGCCGGTGCAGCTCGAGCGCATCCGGGGGCTCGTGACCAAGGGCGTCGAGGAGGGCGCCACCATGTGGCAGCCCTCCTGGGCCTGCCCCACGGAGGGCTACTTCTACCCGCCGACGCTGTTCACCGATGTCTCGCCGGCGGCCACGATCGCGCAGGTGGAGATCTTCGGCCCGGTGTTGGTCTCCATGACGTTCCGCACGCCCGCCGAAGCCGTGGCGCTCGCCAACAACACGCCCTACGGGCTGGCGGCGAGCGTGTGGACCGAGAACATCAACCTCGCGCTCGACATCGCGCCCAAGATCAAGGCGGGGGTGGTCTGGATCAACTGCACCAACCAGTTCGACGCCGCGTCCGGCTTCGGCGGCTACCGCGAGTCCGGGTTCGGCCGCGAGGGCGGGCGGGAGGGGATGTGGGAGTATCTCAAGCCTGAATGGGAGCAGGGAGCGGGGAGCAGTGAGCAGTCCCTTCCGAATCGCCCAGTCGCTTCCTCCCCGGAGCGTACTGCTCTCGGCTCCCTGCTCCCTCCGATTGACAGGACCTACAAGTTGTTCATCGGGGGCAAGCAGGTCCGCCCCGACCAGGGCTACGCGCGCCGCATCGCCGGGGCCGACGGCCGGCCCGTGGGCGAGGTGGCCGAGGGCAACCGCAAGGACATCCGCAACGCGGTCGAAGCGGCGCATCAGGCCGAGGCGTGGGGCCGCGCCAGCGGGCACAGCCGGGCCCAGGTGCTCTATTACCTCGCCGAGAACCTGTCCACCCGCGCGGACGAGTACGCCACCCGCATCGACGCGCTGACGGGCCGGGGGCGGGAGGATGCCCGTCGCGAAGTCGACGCCACGATCGCGCGGATCTTCACGTATGCCGCCTGGGCCGACAAATACGACGGGGCGGTGCACCACGTGCCGATCCGCGGCGTCACGCTCGCGATGAACGAGCCGATTGGGGTCATCGGGATCGCGGCTCCGGAGGACTACCCGCTGCTCGGCTTCGTGTCGCTCGTGGCGCCGGCGATCGCCGCCGGCAATGCCGTCGTCGCCCTCCCCTCGGAGGCTCATCCCATCGCGGCCACCGAGTTCTACACGGTGCTCGAAACGTCGGACGTGCCGGCGGGCGTGGTGAACATCGTCACGGGGGAGAAGGACCCGCTGGCGAAGGTCCTCGCCGAGCATCTGGACGTGGACGCCGTGTGGTACTTCGGCACCCAGACCGGCGCCAAGATGGTCGAGGCGGCGTCCGCCGCCAACATGAAGCGGACCTGGGTCCGGGCCGGATCCCGCGACTGGCTCGACGCCCGGCAGGGCGAAGGGCGGCAGTTCCTGCGCCACGCGACGCAGGTGAAGAACATCTGGATCCCCTACGGCGAATAGGCTCCCTCCGACATCCGCGTGACTCTTGACGGCCAGCGTGATCAGCGCGGTGCAGCGCCGCGTCAACTATTCGGAGACCGACCAGATGGGGTTCGTGTACCACGCGAACTACCTCGTCTGGCTCGACATGGCCCGGACCGAGCACTTGCGCGACACGGGCATGACTTACCGCGAGCTGGAAGCAGAGGGGGTCTACCTCGCGGTGACCGAGGCCCGGATCCGCTACCGCCAGCCGGCCCGCTACGACGATCTGGTGCGCGTGCGCTGCTGGGTGCGCGAGGTCGGATCGCGCCGCGTCACGTTCGGCTACGCGGTCGAGCGCGCGGAGACGGACGAGCTGCTCGCCACGGCGGAGACGTCGCTCATCTCGCTCGACCGCCGGCACGCTCTCACCCGCATCCCGGAGCACGTGCGTGCGCGGCTGCAGCCGACGCCGGATCCCGTGCGGCTCTAGCGCCGTCCTGGTCCTGCTCGCGGTCCTGGCGCCGGCGCGGGCCGAGCCGCAGCAAGTCACCGAGGCGCTCGTGGGCGACCTCGCCCGCCTGCTCGCCGCCGCCGACGCGCGCCGGTTCGATGCGCCCTTGTTCCACGAGACGCTGCGCCACCCCGAGCCCGCGGTGCGCCGGCAGGCGGCGCTCGCCGCGGGACGGATCGGCGACCCCGGCGCGGTTGAGTTGCTGATCGCGGCGCTCGAAGACTCGAGCGACCAGGTCCAGATCGCCGCGGCTTTCGCGCTGGGCCTGCTGAAGGACGCGCGGGCCCTCCCGGCGCTCGTCGGCGTGATCCGGGCTCGGTCGGCCGATCCGGTCGCGGTCGAAGCCGTGACGGCGATCGCCAAGGTCGGCGGGGACGACGCGGCGTGGGTGCTGCGCGACATGGTCGCAAGCGCCGCCCCGACCGACGTGCGGGTCGGGCCGGCCGTGGGGCAGGCGGTGCTCGAGAGCTGGCGGCTGGGCACCCGGGCGCCCGTGGCGGCGCTCCTGACGTTCGCCCAAGCGGCCGATGCTGCCGTGCGCTGGCGCGCCGTGTACGCCCTGGCCCGCCTGCGCGCGCCGGCCGGGGCCAGTGCGCTGCTCGCGGCGCTCGGAGACCC
>JBOHSA010000150.1:0-5795 GCA_050732995.1 Gemmatimonadales bacterium
GGCCTGCTCAGAGCCCGAGCCCCATCCGGGCGCCGGCGAGCACGACGCGCCGGCGCGTCGGGAAGTTCGCGATTTCGCGCGCATCATCGTCGAACAGGTTTTCGATCCGCACGGTGAGCGCGAGACTGGGCCCGGCGCCCCGGCCGGGCAGGACGTCGTACTCGGCGGCCACGTTGAGGCGTAGGTAGGGCTCGAGCGTCACGCGCCGCGCGCCGGCGGGGCGGGCGAAGTCCAGATCGTCTCGCGCACCCACCCAGCGGGCTTCGAGCACCGCGCGGGCCCGAGCCCACGTGGCGGTGAGCTCGGGACTCACCGTATGTGGCGGTCGGCGGAGCAAAGGTCTGCCCGCGACGAAGAGCCCGTCCGGCCCGCCGTCCGGCCCGGCTTCCAGGACGCGGGTGTCGAGGTACGTGTAGCGAACGCGGCCGACGAGCCCGGGCGCGAGGGTGGCGTCCAGTTCCGCTTCCACGCCGTCCGCCGACGCGCCCGCGACGTTGAAGTAGTTCGGCGACCCCGGCGCCGGGCTGCCGGTGTACTCGATCAGGTCGCGAAACCGCTGGTCGAAATAGGTGACCGCGAGCGTCACCGGGCCGACCCGGTGCTCGAGTCCCGCCTCCCAGCTCCGGGAGCGCTCCGGGTTCAGCGCCGGATCGCCGACGGTCCCGAAGCCCCCGAAATTCTCGATCAGGAGCGGCTCCTTGAACCCCGTTCCGGCGGAAGCCCGGAATCGCGTGGCCTCGTCGAGCCGGTAGGTGAGACCCGCCCGGTAGGTCGCATAGCCGCCGAATCGAGAGTTATCCTCCACCCGCACGCCGACGTTCACTGAGAGCGAGCCACCCAGGCCGAGCAGCGCCTGGGCGTAGACGGCCCGGTTCCAGCGCTTGACGTCGGTCGAATCGGGAAAGGAGCCGAACGAGGCTTCGAAGACACTGCGTCCCCGCTGGCGCTCGTCCTCATAATCGAAGCCCGCCGTGAGGACGGTTGTGGCGCCCCACCGCCAGTTGAGCAAGGCCCCGCCGCTCGCCCGCCGCACCAGGTCACGGCTCGCGAAGCGACCGTCCTCGCCGGGCGAGTCGGGCTCGTTCGCGAAGTGCACACGTTGCTCCCGCAGCGTCGCTAGCGCCTGCACGTCCACGCCGCGGCCTAAGACGCGCGTGAGCCCGAGACTCGCGGTCGGCCCGCGCTCGGCCGAGAACTGATTCGAGTCCACCGGCTGCCCCGCCCCGTTGGTCGGAAAGTGGTAGACGTCGTCGCCCAGCCGGTAGCTGAGCGCGGCTTCGGTGCGCGCGTCGGGGGCGACCCGCAGCCGGCCGCTCACCACGGTGTTGCGATACGCATTGTTGTACCGATAGAGGCCGTCCGAGCCGAAGCGCGACACACTCGCTGAATACGCGGCGCGCGCGCCACCACCCACCACGCTGGCCCGGAGCTCGCGCGTGCCGTACCTCCCCATCCGGGCCGCGGCCTCGCCGCGGAGCGGTGCGGGCCCGAGGCCCGTGCGGGTGAAGATCTGGATCACACCGGCCACGGCGTCCGACCCGTACAGCACGCTCGCCGGCCCACGGACCACCTCTATGCGGTCCACGTCGTCGAGGGTGAGATCGGCGAAATCGAACGATCCCCCGGGCTGGTTCAGCGGGACGCCGTCGAGCAGAACCTTTACGTAGTCGCTCTCGCCGCCCCGGAGGAACAGCGCCGTCTGCCCTCCATAGCTCCCCGTTTCGACGACCGCGGCCCCGGGGATCGCGCGCAGGGCCTCGGCGACCGTACGCAGGCCGCGCGCCCGGAGGTCCCCACCGCTCATCACCGTGACGGCCGCGGCCACGGCGTCGAGGGGGACGGGGACGCGGGTCGCGGTCACTACGACGGGACTCAGGCGGATGGTGTCCCGAGGTTCCTGGGCGGAAGCGACGAACGGCGCGAGGAGCGCCAGCGTGACGAGCGATGACGTGGGGAGAGACACCGTAGCCTCCGAGTCAGGGTGAGGGTCGGCGCAGGGGAATCATTTGCGGGCGGCCGTCGAACCGCTCGATGGCCACCGGCCACGCGAAGACGCGTTGGACGATGTCCCGGGTCAGCACGGCTTCGGGCGCGCCGCGCGCGGCGGTGCGGCCCTCGGCCAGGAGCAGGACGCGGTCGGCGAACCGGGCGGCGAGGTTGACGTGGTGCGTGATCATGACGACGGCGAGATCCGAGCGGTCCGCGAGCCCGCGCACGAGCTCGAACAGCTCCATCTCGTGGCGCACGTCGAGCGAGATGCTCGGCTCGTCGAGCATGAGGAGCTTCGGCTCCTGAGCCAGGGCCCGCGCGAGCCGCACGCGCTGGTACTCCCCGCCGGAGAGGGTCCAGATCCAGCGGTCCGCGAGGGCGCGGGCGTCGCACGCCTCGAGCGCGCGCTCCACCGCGGCGTGGTCCACCCGACCTTCAGCCCCCCAGAACGAGAGGTGGGGGTAGCGCCCCAGGAGGACCGTGTCCCGCACCCGTTGGGGGAACAGGTTGTCCTCCCGCTGGGTCACGACGCCCACGAACCGGGCCAGCTCGCGGCGCGACCATGCGCGCACAGGACGGCCGCCGATCTCGGTCGTGCCCGCCGCGGGGAGGACGGCGCCCAGTGCGACGCGGAGCAACGTGGTCTTCCCGCTTCCGTTGGGGCCGAGGATCGCGTGCACCTCGCCGGCGCGCGCCTCGAGCGAGACGTCCGCCAGCGCGTCGCGCCCGGCGCCGGGGTAGCGGAACGTGGCGTTCCGCAGCGCGAGGATCAGGCGTTCGTCCATCGGCGGAGCAGGACGAGGAAGAGCGGCACCCCGATGAGCGCGGTCACGATACCGAGCGGGAGCTCGCGGGGCGCGACCGCGGTGCGCGCCAGGGTGTCGGCCAGCACGAGCAGCGTCCCACCCCCGACGAACGTCGCGGGGAGGAGCGCGCGGTGCCGGTGGCCCCACAGGAGGCGCCCGATATGCGGCACGATGAGCCCGACGAATCCGATCACGCCCGAGACCGCGACCGCGGCGGCCGTCAGGAGCGACGCGGCGAGATAGACCCGTCGCTTCACGGCGGTCACGTCCGCCCCGAGGTAGTGGGCCGGCTCTTCGCCGAGCGCCAGCAGATCGAGCGACCGCGCGGCCGCGGCGATGACGGCGAGCGGTACCGGCGCGTACAGGGCGAGGACGAGCACCGTGTCCCAGGAGGCGCCCGAGAGGCCGCCCCAGAACCACAGCAGCACGTTGCGGAGCTGGGTGGCCTCGGAGAGCGCGACGATCGCCGTCGTGATGGCCGCCGCGAACGCGCCCACGGCCACGCCGCCGAGGAGCAGCATGCGGGGGTCGAGCGCCGCGCCGCCGACCAGTCCCAGGCGATAGACGAGGCCGAGGGCGACGAGCGCCCCCGCGAACGCGGCGAGCGGGAGCGCCCAGGGCCCCGAGAGGTCGAGCGCGATCGCGATCACGGCACCGAGCCCGGCCCCTCCCGAGAGGCCCAGCAGGAACGGGTCCGCGAGCGGGTTGCGCACGAGGGCCTGCAATCCCGCGCCCGCGACCGCGAGAGAGCCGCCGACGAGGAACCCGAGCGCCGCCCGCGGCGCGCGGAGGTCCCAGACGATGCTCGAGGTCATGAGGTCCCGGAGGGCCACGTCGGCGGGCCCGAAAACGAGCGCAGCCGTGAAGGCGAGGAGCGCGGTGCCGCCCACCGCGAGCCATCTCATGGCGCCGCCTCCAGGAGCCGCCGCATCTCGCGGACGGCTTCGGCGGCGCGCGGCCCCGGGCGCCCGAACAGGGAGCCCGGGAGGGACAGGAAGCGCCCCTCGCGCACCGCCGGGATCGCCCGCCACTCGCGCCGCCCGGCCCAGCCGGGAAGGGCAACCGAGTCCGAGAGGACGGCGATGAGGTCGGGATTCCGGACCGCGATGGTCTCGAGCGATACCTGGGCCGACGGACCCGAGACGTCGTGGAACACGTTGCGCCCCCCCGCGAGCGCGGCGAGCCGGTCGAGGTAGCTCCCCGCTCCGATCACGATCGGGGGATTGTCCCAGACGATGAAGACGAGGGACTTGATGGTTCGGACCGGCGGCGCGGCGGCCAGGCCGTCCAGCACGCGGGCCAGCGAGTCCGCGGGTTCCCCGTGGCCGGTGAGCACACCGAGGCGCCGGGCGGCGGGCCCGAGATCTTCCAGCAGGTTGAGATCGAAGAGCACGGTGGGGATGCCGAGCCGCTCAAGCTGCTCGGCGGCCGTCACGTTCGTCCCGGCGCGGTACAGCACCACCAGGTCGGGCTGCCGCGCCGCCACGGCCTCGACGTTCGGCGGGAGGCCCGCTCCGACGCTCGGGATGGCGCGCGCGGCGGGCGGATAGTCGCACCACGTCGTCCGGCCGACGATCCGATCGCCCGCGCCCATGGCGAAGAGCAGCTCGGTAAAGGAGGGCAGGAGCGACACGATCCGCCGCGCGGGGGCGGCGAGCGCGACCGGGCGACCGGCGTCGTCGGTGACGAGGACGGCGCCGGCGCGATCGGCCGCCGGCCGGCAGGCCGCCAGGAGCCAGGAAACGAGGAGCAGGCCGCGCATACGAGAACGCCCACCCCCGACGGAGCGGAGATGGGCGTGCGCCTGCGCCCTGCGCGCAGCGCCACCATCCCTCCCGCGAGGGATTTTCGAGGTGGCGCGAACGGAGAGGTCTCCTGGCTTCGGGCGAACGGCTCGCCTTCCCGGTTGCCCAGTGGCGTTGAGCCGCGGGCGCGCGACTGCGCGCCCCCTACACGCCCGTTACAGTGGCGGGGCCGCGCCGGACTCGCACCGGCTTCCGAGAATCCCCGTTCGCTGGAACGACTAAACCATCCTAGCCCGCATCACTGCGAACTGCAAGGCCTCCTTTCCCCTAGGGGAGGATCACAAGCGGCTTCGCTTCCGAGCGCAGGTCGGGATCAATGCCGAACAAGACGCCACGGACGCGGTACTCGCCGGCAGCTACTGGGGTGCCGGCGTTATCCCGCAAGGCCCACTCGGCTGCGAGTTCGATCGTCTCACCGGGAGCCAACACTCTGCTGTGCGCCGCGGCCAGCAACGTCTGTCTGTGCAGCCGGCTCCAGACGACGGACCCATCACGTTGCGTCACGATCACGTCGAAGTAGATGCGATCCGAGAACCCGCCGTGAACGAATCGCACCGAAGCGCTTGCCGTGTTGGTCAAATCCAATGTGACAGGCACCGTGTCCCCGGCGCGCGCGGGGCTAGGGAACGTCACGGAAAGCGTAATGGGCCCGCTGTTGTCAGTCAGACTATTCCGTCCACACGTCCAAACGGCTGCCGCCGCAACGGCCAAGGGAACGAGGACAGTCTTGTTCATATGCGATCCTCCCTGCATTACACTTTCGTCGGGTAGCGCCCTCGCGGTCAAGTCCTAGTCCTTCTGTAAGAGTCTCTGCGGCGTGACCCGTCTCGGGTCAGGCGACCTGGTTGAGCGGTTTCGCCGGGACCAGGCCGCGCGTGTGATACAACACCTGCAGCTGCGCGTACTCGAGCGGCGTACTGGCAATGCGCTGCCACCGCCCCGCCGCCCGGATGAGCGTCGCGAAGACGAGCTTCACGCAGCTCTGCTCTGTGAAGAAGCGCGGCAGCGTCTTGGACCGCTGCCGCTCCTCGACGAAGCTCCGCTCACACAGATTCGTGGTCCGCACGAACTTCCGCAGCCCCACGGGAGCTGGAGATGTCCGAGCAGCGCTGGCAGGTCCTCACTCAAGCACTTGGCCGCCGCGGGGCACTCCGGCGCGTAGCGCTCGAGGAACGCCTGCGCGGCCTGCTCGCCC
>JBOHSA010000151.1:0-6867 GCA_050732995.1 Gemmatimonadales bacterium
TCCCCCCCCCCCCCCCACTCGACCGGCGCTCTCGGCGGAGCCGGTATCGGGCGCTGGCAGCGGCGCCTCCGGCTCCATCCCGAGCATCGGCTCGGGCCGGGCGTCGGCACGCTCGTCAGGGAGCAGCTCCGTCCCGTACTGCAACACCATCATGCCGCGGTCGCGCCGCGCCACCTCGTAGAGCGGGCCGTTCCCCCGGAACACGTGGGTCGTCTCCGGATAGCCGTACAGCACCGGGTGATTAGAGCGCCGGGCCTTGGCCCGGACCACCGAGCCGGGATGGAACAATCCCCCCGCGGCGAGCGGTGAGAGCGCGCGCGCGATTCCCGTCTCCGCCACCAGCCGGGTCGCCTCCCGCAGGGTGATCACGACTCCCCCCTCCGCCACGAAGCGCTCGAGCTCGGCCATCCCCCGGAATCCCGGTCCCCCCGTCATGTCGGCCGTGGCGCTGGGCGTGCCATGCGACGGGAAGGCCGGGGTGGCCGTGTAGGGCAACGGCCCCCATTTGGGGTCGTGCTCGTGGATGAGGTCGTCCACGGACGCGCCGCCGGTCGAAGGCACCAGGATCACATCGAAGCGGCGCCGCAGGTTGCCGAGCCGCAGGTCATCCTTGTGGATCGAGGTGTAGGGGATGCCGAGCTGCTCGAAGGTGAACCGCGCCCAGCCCTCGTCCTGCGTGTACGTCCAAGTGTGGTAGATGGCGAGGCGCGGCAGGTCGAGCGGGTGGCGGGCGACGGCCGGGGCGGCCGCGACGGCACGGAGCGACAGGCCGGAGCGTCGGGCCAGCTCCTCGGCGACGGCGCGGTCCACCCCTTCGAAGATCACCGACCCAGCGGGGAAGGAATCGCTGCCGACGGTGAACGTCGATTCTGCCGCCGCCGCGCCGGTCCGGGGGCTGCGGCCGCGGAGCCAATAGAGCACCGGCAGCACCTCCGATTGCCCGCGATACGCCAGGAGATAGGCCGCGCCCTGGCCGCTCACCACGCCGGCGGTTGCCACGGTATCCGTCACCGCCGCGAGCCCGGGCCAGTGGAACACGCCGGTGTCGTTCACCTCCGCCACGTCGACGCCATACAGCAGGCCGAGCGTCCAGGCGACGTCGTCGTACGGGGCGTGGGGCGCGCTCTGCGGGAAGTTCTGCTTGGAGAGCAGACTGACGGCGAAGTTGCGGTACGGCTGGTCGAGCCGGATGACGAAATCGCCGGGGGAGTCGCCTGCGGTGCGCCGGTGCAGCTCGATCCCGTGACGGCGCAGCTGGTTCACGAGGTACGCCGTCCGCCGGGGATCGCGTTGCCGCTCAGGGGCGGGGATCACATAGGCGTGCGGCCGTTCCCGCCGGCCGCGCGTGATGCTATTACGGCCCTTCTGCCAGAAGTTGCGCAGCAGCTCCTGGCCGTTCGCCGCGGCGTAGCTCAGGGATGCCAACACCCCCGCCTGCATGTAGTTGACGTTGTCCCGCGCCGACCAGCGCAGCTTGCGCGTCGGCGGCCAGGCCCGGTACCACTGACGGCTGGTGACGGAGTCGCCGGCGTAGCGTTGGCCCGTCAAATCGCGCACATAGGTGTTGGCGCCGGCGTTGCCGAACGTCTCGTAGAACCGACCGATCCCGTTGTGATTGTTCGCGATCCAGATCAGGTAGCCCGGCCACCAGCCGTCGTAGAACCCCCAGGTCCACACGCCCGGCTGCCCCTGGGCGGCCAGCGCCGTGGCGTCGTGATTGGCGAGCACCTGCCACTCCCCGACGGTGACCGGATCGATGGTCTCGTTGTACGGCCCCGTCCCTGTCGAGACGTAGAGCAGCGGCACCGACTCGTGCAGATCGTGCATCACCGTCGGGTGCCAGCGGAAATACTCCCGGAACACCGCCTTGGTCAGCTCCTGAGAGATCTGGATGCCGTCCCGGTTGTTGTCGTGGAACACGTATTTCCCCCAGTACGGGCTCGAACGCGGGAAGCCGTCGTCCCACTGGGAGCGCTGTTTGGTGTAGCGGTGGTACCAGTCGACCTGGCGGTCGCGCCCGTCCGGCTCCGACACAGGATTGATGAGCGTGATCACTTGCCGGCGGATCGCTTGAATGGCCGGGTCGTCGCTCACCGCCAGCCGGTAGGTGAGCTCCATCAGCATCTCGGGTGATCCCATTTCGGGCGAGTGGAGCCCCCCGTTCAGGTAGTAGATCGGCTTCGCCTGAGCCAGGACGCTCTCGAGCTCGGCGTCGGGAAGCGCCCGTGGGTCGGCCAGGCGCGCCACGGCGGCCCGGTAGGCCTCGAGCCGGGGCATGACCGTTTCGTCCGCCACGACGACGAGGATAATCTCGCGGTTCTCCTCGGTCCTCCCGACCGTCTCGACGCGGACGCGCGGTGTGGCGGCCGCCAGGGCCCGGTAATAGCCGAAGATCTCGGCCGAGCGATGCATGACGCCGGGGGCGCCGATGATCGTGCCGAAGTGCTTGCGGGGAGACGGAATCGTCGGGTGGTCGGGCAGGGAAGCCACGGATGCGGGAAGAAACCGGGGATCGGATGTGTGCTCGCGGATGAGCCGCGTGGCGGCCGTGTCGGGGGTTTGGGCGCCCAGGAGCTGACCGGGCGCGAGAGCGCGCACCGTGACGAGCCACAGCAGCGAGGAACGACGAGTCATGGCAATCCTCTCGGGGACTAGAGGGCTCGGGACGAGACGGAGTGCGGGGTGCTGAATTGACGGCGCGGACTGGGGCGCGGCAAGAGCTCCGTGTTCGGACTGGCGCCCCGTCGTCGAGAGCCCATATTTCATCAACCATCCGGTTGAGAGAATTACCTTATGATACGTAAGCTGAGTAACAACAGAGCATTACGTATCATCGCGGCGGCACGGGAGGAGTTCGCCCGGCGGGGGTTCGAGGGCGCACGGATCGAGCGCGTCGCCCAACGGGCTGGGGTGAACAAGCAGCTCCTGTTCTACTACTTCCATTCAAAACGCGGTCTGTTTCAGGCCGTGCTCGCCCAGGCGGCGGTCGAGCTGGAGCGGGCGCTGGAGGGGCTCACCGCCCCCGCTCCCCACCCGTCCGCGGGGCGACATCCCCACCTCGCGCGCATCCGCCTTGCGCTCGGGGCCCAGTTCGATTTTCTGGCCCAGCATCCCGACCTCGTGACCCTGCTGACGCAGGCTGGGCGGGCCGAGGCCGGCCCCTTCGCCCCCGCGATCAAGCGATTGGTCGTCTTGTTCGCCGAAGGCCAGGGGCTGGGCCAGGTGCGCGACGATGTCGACCCGCATCTGGCCGCGGCGCAAGCGCTGGTCTTGATGGTGGGATTCCTGCGTCTCGAATCCCTCATCGCCGCCAGCGCCTTGCCACTCAGCGCCGACGAGCCGGCGCTGCGGGAGCGCTGGCGGGAGGCTGCGGTGGAGCTGGTCGTGAGCGGCGTCCGGGCCGAGTGAGGCGACGCCACCGGCTGGCGAGCCGCCGCCGGATGCGCATCTTTGGGCTCCGGACCGCGCCCCATGACTGTCGATCGCCGGGAATTCCTCACACTCGCCGCCGCGCAGGCGGGCCTGCTCCTGACGGGGGTGGGGGGGGTTGGGGGAGCTGGCTGCGCCACGACGGCGACCGGGGGGGCGGGTGGGGTGGTGCGCGGCCCGGGTATCGGGCGGCCGCCGCGCGACGTCGTGGTCATCGGGGCTGGCGCCTTCGGCGGGTGGACCGCCTGGTACCTGCATCAGTTGGGCGCGCGGGTGACCCTGGTGGATGCCTACGGGCCCGGGAACTCGCGCGCCACCTCGGGCGACGAGACCCGCGGGGTGCGCTCGTCGTACGGCGACCGCGAGCTGTGGATCCGGTGGGCCAACGAGGCGATTGCCCGCTGGAAGGCGTGGGATGAGGAATGGTACGACCGGCTCCGGCTTCGGCTCTACTTCACGACCGGCGACCTGATCCTGCGCCCGGAGCCCGAGCCATGGCTCACCGATACGCTCCGCATCTGGGCCCAGCTCCGCGTCCCCCACGAGGTGTTGTCGCTGGACGAAGTGGCGCGCCGCTACCCGCAGATCAGCCTCGAGGGAATGTCCCTCGCGGCGTTCGAGACGAATGCGGGCGTGGTGCGGGCGCGGCGGGTGTGCGAAACCGTCGCCGAGATGCTCCGCGCCAAGGGCGGGCAGATCGTGATCGCCCGCGCCGAGCCCGGCGCCCGCTCGGGTGGCCGGCTCCAGGACCTGGTCCTGTCCACGGGCGAGCGGCTCGGCGGGCAGGCGTTCGTGTTCGCCTGCGGCCCCTGGATGGCCAAGGTCCTGCCGGAGGTGCTCACGGATCGGCTCCGGACGCCGCTGGGCCAAGTCTTCTACTTCGGGACTCCCGCGAGCGACCAGCGCTTCGTGTATCCGCACCTGCCGAGCTGGAACGTCCCCGGGGTCACCGGGTGGCCGGCGCTCCCGCCCGACCATCGCGGGTTCCGCGTCCGCACCGGCGGCGGGCGCCGCAGGACCCCGACCCCCGCCGCGACCGACCCGGACGCCTCGGAGCGGTGGGTGCCGCCCGAGTCCGTCGAGCAGGCCGTGGACTTCGTGTGCCAGCGGTTCCCCGCGCTCGAGCACGCGCCGCTGCTCGAGACGCGCGCCTGCCACTACGAGCTGAGCGTGAACCGGAACTTCATCGTGGACCGCCACCCGGAGCTGGAGAATGTCTGGATCGCGGGGGCCGGGAACGCGGAGGGGTTCAAGTTCGGGCCGGTGATCGGGGAGTACGTCGCCCGTCGGGTTCTGGGGAAGGAGACCGACCCCACCCTCGTCGAGCAGTTCAAGCTGCCGCAGGAGATCTTCGAGCCGACGTCGTCCGGCTTCCGTGAGGAGGAGGAGCAGACGTTCGGGGCCCCGCTGTAAGGCCGTGGTCAGCGCGCCGCCGTCGTTCGAATGACGAACTTCTGGACCCGCTTGTAAATATCCACCTCACTCGTGTAGAGATTGCCCCGCGAGTCCACTGCCAGGTTGTGCACCCAGCCGAACTGGCCCGCTTGGCGGCCCCCGCGCCCGAAGCTCCCCACCACCCTGAGATCGTCCCGCTTGAGGATCCAGACTTTCATGTTGGTTCCGTCGGGGACGAACAAGTAGGTCTGCGTAGAGTCGCGCGAGAGCGCGATGTCCCACACCGAGCCCATCGCGCGCGTCGCCCGCGCGAGAAACGCCTCCCGCACGAACCTGCCGTTCTTCCGGAACACCTGGATGCGATTGTTGACCCGGTCGGCGACGTACACCAGCCCGTCGCGCGCGAGGCGCACCGCGTGGATCGTGAGAAACTGCTGCGGCGCGGCCGTGGTGTCGTAGCTGGGCGGCCACATGGAGGCCACGGCCGGATCGTACGCCACGGAGTCGCCGTCAATCGGGCGTCGGCCATACGCGCCCCAGTGGCGCTTGTAGGCACCCGTCGTCGCGTCGAACACGATCACCCGGCGGTTGCGGTACCCGTCGGCGACATACACCTCGTTGGCTGGAACGTCGACCTCAATGGCCGTCGGCTGGCCGAGCCGCACGGTGTCGTTGCTGCCTCCGGTCTCGCCGGGTCGCCCGATCTGGAGCAGGAAACGGCCCTCGGAGCTGAATTTCAGCACCACCTGATCGGCGCCGCCGTTCGAGGCGATCCAGACGTTACCCGAGGCGTCCACGTGGAGCCCATGCTCGGTCCGCGGCCAGTACGGGGCGCTCCCGCTGCCGCCCCACGCACGGACCACGTTGCCCTCTTGGTCGAACTCGATCACCGGCGGCGCGGGGACGCAGCACTCCGAGAGTGGTGGTTGCTGCACGGCACCTGCTTCGCGCGGCGTCAGGGTCCGGGCCCGGTGGACGATCCAGATGTGGTCGTTCGGCCCGACCGCCAGGCCCGAGACCTGGCCGATGATCCACTTGTTGGGCAGCTCGCGCGGCCAGAACGGATCCACCTGGAACTCCGGTACCGCGCCGGAGCGGGAAGATAACGCCGGGCCTGTGGACGCTCCGCTCGAGAGGGGCGGGGGAGCGAGTGGGGAAGGGTCGGCCGTAGGGGGCGGAGGCAGTGGCGACTTCATGGCGACGATCCGGCTGCGCAACGTGCCCAGCTGCTCGATCTCCACGTCGACCACGTCGCCCGGCTTCACCGTGTTGTCTTTGCCCTGGATGGTCGGGTAGGTCCCGGTGTAGATCAGGTCGCCCGGCAGGAGCGTCAGGTACCGGCTGATGTAGCTCACGAGCTGGGCCGGGTTGTTGAGCAGCTGACTCGTGCGGCCGCTGGCGACGGTCTCGCCGTTGACGCGGATGTCCACCCGGAGATCGCTGTAGTCGACGCCCGTGACGATCGCGGGCCCGAGCGCCGCCCAGGTATCCATCGCCTTGGAGATGAGGCGCGTCGGCTCGTTCACTCCCTGCCGCTCGCCATACCAGGTGTTCTCGCTGAAGTCGTTGCCGACGGCGACCCCGAAGATGTAGCGCGGCGCGTCCTCGACCGACACGTGGCGGGCGCGCTTGCCGATCACGAGCACCAGCTCTCCTTCCCAGTCGAGGTTCGTGGCCTCCGGCGGGTGCTCGACTTCGGCCTCGGGCCCGACGAGGCTCGTGGGCATCTTGGCGAAGTAGCGCGGGTGCGGGACCGGTTGCTCCCGCCCCGGCCGCCGCGTGTTGATGGCGATCCCGAGGACCTTGCCGACGCGCAGCGGATCGAGCGGCGCGAGCAGTCGAACCTGGGCGGCGCGCGCGGTGCGGCCCGTTGGTCGGGGTGACTGGAACGGATCGCCCGTGACCTCGCGAATCGTCTCACCCTCGAGGATCCCGTAGGCCGCCCGCCCCCCCTGCTCGTACCGGACGTAGCGGGTCTGGGCGGTCAACGCGGTCGAGGCGGTCATGGCGGTCAAAAGGACAGTGAGCCAGACTGCCTGACCG
>JBOHSA010000152.1:0-28640 GCA_050732995.1 Gemmatimonadales bacterium
CCCCCCCCCCCCCCCAGTGGCGGTTGCGGCGCCCACCGCCCCGCTTCCGGCGTCCCGCGTCCCCCGTCCCGAGCCGGCCGGCGCTTCCTACGAGGACGTGCCGCTCACGCAGATTCGCAAGACGATCGCGAAGCGCCTCTCAGCCTCCCTCGGCCCCATTCCCCACTTCTTTCTCACGACCGAAGTCGACATGGAACGGGCGGCAGAGGCCCGCGAGGCGCTGAACCGCCAGCTCGGCGACCACGGCAAGATCTCGTTCAACGATATCGTCCTCAAAGCCGTCGCCCTCGCGCTCACCAAGCACGGCGCCTGCAACGCCTGGTTCCAGGGGGAGCACATCCGGTACTGGCACGAGGTGCACATCGGCATGGCCGTCGCGATCGAGGACGGCCTGATCACGCCGGTGATCCGGCACGCCGACCGCAAGTCGCTCGCCCAGATCGGCACCGAGGCCCGCGACCTCGCGCAGCGCGCGCGCAACCGCCGGCTGACGCCCGAGGAGTACACGGGATCGACGTTCAGCGTCTCGAACCTCGGGATGTTCGACATCGACCAGTTCACGGCGGTCATCAATCCGCCGGAGGCCGGGATCCTGGCGGTCGGGACCATCGCGCCGCGGGCCGTGGCGTTGGACGGCCAGGTGACCGTCCGGCGGCGGCTGCGGCTGACGCTGAGCTGCGACCATCGCGTGATCGACGGCGCCACGGGCGCGGCGTTTCTGCAGACGCTGAAGCAGATGCTGGAGAATCCATTGGCGATGCTGGTGTGAAAGGGGATCCACTTGGCTAGCTTCGACGTCATCATCCTGGGCGGCGGCCCGGCGGGCTACGTCGCGGGTATCCGGTCCGCGCAGCTCGGGCTCACGACCGCCGTCGTGGAGCAGGAGCGGCTCGGGGGCGTGTGCGTCAACATCGGCTGCATCCCCACCAAAGCCCTACTCCACTCGGCGTACATCGCGAACCTGCTCACGGAGGCCAAAGACTTCGGCGTCGAGGCTGGACCCGTCAAGACCGACTACGGCGTCGCGATGAAGCGCTCGCGGCGCGTCGCGGACCAGAACTCGAAGGGCGTCGAGTTCCTGATGAAAAAGCACAAGATCACGGTCCTCAAAGGCACCGGCGTCCTGCAGCCCGGCCGCAAGGTCAAGGTCGGGGGTGACGTCCATCAGGCGACTAAGGCCGTGATCGTCGCCACGGGCTCGCGGGTGAAGGGGATTCCCCAGATCGGGCTCGAGATCAACAAGGCGACGGTGATTTCCTCGGACGAGGCGCTGCTGCTGGAGAAGCTCCCACCTTCCCTGATCATCGTGGGCGCCGGCGCCGTGGGGATGGAGTTTGCCGACATCTTCGCCGCCTTCGGCGCGAAGGTCACGCTCATCGAGGCGCTGCCCCGGATCCTGCCGCTCGAAGACGCCGAAGCCTCGGACACGCTGGCGAAGAGCTACAAGAAGCGCGGCATCACCGTGATCGCCGGCGCCAAGGTCACCAAGGCCGCCGTAGGGAAGGATAAGGTCGTCCTGGACGTCGAGGTCGGCGGCGCCCGACAGCAGGTGGAGGCGGCGGCCGTCCTGATGGCCGCGGGCCGGGCGGTGAACACCGAGCACCTCGGGCTCCAGGAGTGCGGCATTCAGCTCACGGACCAGGGCTTCATTCGGGTCGACCAGAACCTCCAGACGACCGCGCCGGGCTACTACGCGATCGGCGACGTCGCCGGCCCGCCGATGCTGGCGCACAAGGGCAGCCGAGAAGGCGTCTTCGTCGCCGAGCGGCTGGCTGGTCGCACACCGCATTCGATCAAGTACGACAACGTGCCGAGCGTGACGTACTGCCACCCGGAGGTCGCGAGCATCGGCCTCACCGAAGACCAGTGCAAGGAGCGCAAGCTCGAGTACGTGGCCGGCCGCTTCCCCTTTTCGGCCAACGGTCGGGCGCGCGGCACAGGGCAGACCGAGGGGTTCGTGAAGATCCTCCGCGACCGGGAGTACGGCGAGATCCTCGGGGCCCACATCGTCGGAGCGCATGCCTCCGAGATGATCCACGAGCTCGCGGTCGCCCGGGAGAACGAATACACCGTGGAAGAGGTCGACCTGGCCATCCACGCGCATCCGACCATGTCCGAGGCGGTGGCGGAAGCGGCCCTCGATTCGCTCGGGCGGGTGATGCACCTCTGAGCGACCGGGATCCCCTGGCCATCGGCCTCGGCTCGCTCGCCTGCGGGATCGGGTTGGGCGGCGGCGTCATCACGTTGACGCTCGTCGCGGTGCGCGCCTTCCAGTTCCTGGACCTCGAGCGCTACGGCGAGGCGATGTCCGACCCCTCCTTCAATCTGCTCATCGGCCTCGTCGCCGGCGTCGGCGTCGCCGCTGCGTTCGGCTGGCGCCGCAGCCTGGCGCTGGAGAACGACTGGCAGCGCGGCGTGATCGCCGTGCTGGCGGCGGTCGGCGCCCTGCTCGTGGCGTTCCTCCTGGCCGTCCCCCTGTACCACTTCTTCGGGGTGCTGGGACTCGGCGGCCTGACCCTCGCCAGCTTCGGGTTGGGAGCCGCCGGAAGCCGGTGGGCGGTGAAAGGCGCGGGTAGCGGGACGGGGGAAGCCGGAAGCGTATGACCCGGGGCCCGCTCGACGTCGTGCTCGCCGGCCGCGTCCCGTACCGGGAGGCGCTCGCGTGGCAGCGCGCCCTCGCCCAGGCCCGGATCGACGGGCGACAGCCGCACGACGTGCTCCTCCTGCTCGAGCATCCGCCCGTCGTGACGCTGGGGCGCAACGCCCACGCGGCCCCCCCCCTGCTCCGGCCGGACGGCGGAGGCAGGGGCGGAATCGAGATCGTCGAGGTGGAGCGCGGGGGGGACGTCACCTACCACGGCCCGGGGCAGCTGGTCGGTTATCCCATCCTGGACCTGCGGCAGTACCGGCCCGATCTCCATTGGTACCTGCGCGCGCTCGAACAGGCCCTGATCGCCGGCCTCGCCGACCTCGCCATCCCCGCCGAGCGGAATCCGGGCTATACCGGCGTCTGGACCAACGGCCGCAAGATCGCGAGCATCGGCGTCCACGTGAAACAGTGGGTCACCTGGCACGGCTTTGCGCTGAACGTGACGACGGACCTGTCGTATTTCGACCTGATCGTGCCGTGCGGCATTCCCGGAGTGGAGATGACGTCGATGCTCCGGGAGAAGGCGGGGAGCGGGGAGCAGGGTCTCTGGGAGCAAGCGATCACCGCAGTCGTCCACGGGTTCGAGGCGGTATTCGGAGTCGAGGCGGAGAGACGTCTCACCGAACTGTCCTTCAAGTGAAGGATCGCGTTCCCCCCGGACAGATTCTGACGACTAAGTAGCCGGTCCTGCATTACGGAACCGTGCCCGGGGGGACACGACCGAGTGGACCTTCGAGGTCTCCGGCCTCGTCGCGCGACCCTTCACGCTCAGCTACGACGAGCTGCTGACGCTCCCCCGCCGGACGGTGGTGTGCGACATCCACTGCGTCACCACGTGGAGCCGGTTGGACAACACCTTCGAGGGGGTGCTGGTGCAGGCGGTTCCGTAGGACGCCTGTGTTAGACGCCTCCAGCTTTTCCCAGCAGCTCGTAGAATCGCCGAAAAACCCGAATCCCATCCCAGAGCTGCTTGAGATCCAGTTTTTCGTCGGGGGCGTGCAGCCGGTCGTCCGGCAAGCCGATGCCCGTGAGGATCACCGGGGCGCCGCTCGCGCCGAGGGCCGGCACGACCGGAATGGATCCGCCGGCGCGCGCCGGCACCGTTCCCCGCCCCACCACTTCCTGGAAGGCCTGATCGAGCAGCCGGAAGGCGGGGTGCGACACTTCGATCTGCGCGGGATCCGCCCCGTGGAGGAAGCGGACGGTGGTGCTCGCGTGTTTGGGCGCGAGACGCCGCACGGCCGCAGCGAACTGGCGCTGCACCGTCTGCAGCCGCTGGTTGGGGACCAGGCGCAGGCTCACCTTTGCCGTGGCCGTCGCCGGGATCACGGTCTTCGCCCCCGCTCCCGTGAAGCCGCCGAGGATCCCGTGGATTTCGAAGGTCGGCAGCGCCCAGAGCCGCTCCAGCACGGAGTACCGCTTGAGGCCGGTCAGGGCCCGGGCCTGCACCCGCTTGGTCAGGAATTCCCGTTCGTTGAACGGCAGCCGCTTCCACGCCGTGCGCTCCGCCCGCGAGGGCGTCTGCACCGCGGCATAGAGCCCGGGGACGTTGATCCGCCCGTCGGGCCCCTTCAGGCGTCCGAGCAGGCGGCAGAGCTCCTCGTGCGCGTTCGGCGCGGCGCCGCCGTATTCGCCCGAATGCAGATCCGTTTTCGCCGTGCGGACCGTGAGCTCGGCGTAACAGATCCCCCGGAGCGCGGTGTACACCGCCGGCCACTCGGGTGCGACGTAGGCCATATCCGCCACGAGGACGGCGTCGGCCTGCGTGCGGTGGGGCTCCTGCGCCAGGAGGTCGAACAGGACTTTGCTGCCGAATTCCTCCTCGCCCTCGATCAGGAACCGGAAGTTGACCGGCGGGCGGCCGCCCGACGCCTCGATGGCCTTCAGCAGGCAGAAGACTTGGCCCTTGTCGTCGGCGCTGCCGCGCGCGTAAAGCCGGCCGTGGCGCACGGTCGGCTCGAACGGCGGGGTCGTCCACTCCGCGAGGGGATCGGGCGGCTGCACGTCGTAGTGGCCGTAGAGGAGGAGCGTGGGCGCGCCCGGCACGTCCGGGCCGACGCCCCACACGACGGGATGCGTCTGGCTGCCGAGCAACGCCACGTCGCGGCAGCCGAGCCGGCGCAGCTCCGCCGCGACCCAGCCGGCGGCCGTGCGACAGTCTTCCGTGTGCGCGGGGCTGGTCGACACCGACGGAATGCGGAGAAAATCGGAGAGCTCGCGGAGGTATCGGTCGGCATCCATGGCGCCGAAATGTAGAGATGGCGGGTGCTGCTAGCCAGCGATCCGGCGGGAGATAGATTTGGCGCCATGCGGACGACCGCTTCGTACGACCTGTTCCCCGACGCGCCGAGCGAGCGGGCGATGGTCCGCGCGCGGTGGCTGGCCCGCGAAGGGCGCGTCGCCGATGCAGAGGCCGCCTACCGGGACGTGCTGCACGCGCATCCCGAGTTCAAACCCTGCTGGGCGGAGTATTTCGAGCTGCTGCGCCGCCACGGCCGCCCTGAGGAAGCGCTGCGGCTCGCCGACGGGGCCCGAGGCCAGTTCGGGGAGACCGCCTTCCCTTATACGCTGCGCGGCGCGGCGTTGATCGAGCTGGACCGCTTCCGCGACGCCCTACAGGCGCTGGAACAGGCGCTGGAGCGCGACCCCGACCTGGCCCTGGCGTGGCACGAGCTGGGCTACGCCGCCTACCGCCTGGGGGACAAGAACCGGGCCCTGCTCGCGCTGGACCGCGCCTTCGCGCTGGAGCCGCACACCGAGACGCTCAGGCTGCGGGGCCGCATCCTGCGTGAAGCGGGGCGCTATCAGGCCGCGGAGGTCGCGTTCGAGGGGGCGGCGCAGGCGGCCGAGCATGTGGAGCAGCGGCAGGGGGCCGAGCGCGAGATCGTCGCCACTCGCCGGTACGCGTTCTACGCGCCGCGCCGGCCGGACGATCTCAGCCCCGGCGAGCGCTGGTTCGCCGACACGGGGACCGTGGTGCTCGCCCCGGACGCGGGGCCCGTGGCGCCAAGCGACGAAGCCTTGATGAAGGCTCTGCTCGAGCTGGCGCACGACCGCGGCTGGCGGTTCGGCCAGGTGGTGGCGGCGGGCGGCGCGGCGGCGCGGCCCCTCTGGGTCGAGCTGGCCGCCGCGCTGCACGTGCCGCTCGTGGACCGCCCGGCCTTCGCCCTTCGCGCCGTCCCTCTGGTCGTGGCCCCCCGGCCGCTCCCGGACGACGCGGTCTGGGCCGCCTGCGCCCCCGCGGTGGCCGACGGTGGCGCCGGCCTGGCGTTCGTGCTGGAGCACCCCGCCGAGGCGACGGCCACCGACGCCACCGACGTGATCGGGGTGCTGACCGACGGCGGCGTGCGCCGCCCCCGGATGCCCAATCCGGTCCAGGCCCTGTCTGAAGCGCAACATCCGGCCGCCCGGTTCGCGGGTCGCCGCCTTCACCTCGACTGAGTGTCCAGGAGGCCCGCCTGACCGCTACCGAGCGCGCTCGTGCCCCGATGTCCGGCAAGGCGATCGTGCAAAGCCAGTTCGTCCGCGCGGCCAACCTCATCAGCCTCGAAGACTACATGCGGCGGCTGCTGCTCACGCCGTTCCGGGAGGTGCAGGTCGAGCTGCCCGTGCGCATGGACGACGGCCGCATCGAGGTGTTTACCGGCTACCGGATCCAGCACAACGGCGCGCGCGGCCCGTGCAAGGGCGGCATCCGCTATCACCCCGAGGCGGATCACGACGAGGTCCTCGGCCTCGCCACGATCATGACCTGGAAGACCGCGTTGATGGACATCCCCTTCGGCGGCGCGAAGGGGGGCGTGACGGTGGACCCCAAACAGCTCTCGCACCTGGAGCTCGAACGGCTGACGCGGCGGTTCACCCAGCGGATCGCCATCGTGCTCGGCCCGTACCGCGACATCCCGGCCCCGGACGTCAACACCAACGCCCAAGTGATGGCCTGGATTTTGGATGAGTACTCGAGCCGCCAGGGGTACACCCCCGCCGTCGTGACCGGCAAGCCGGTTTCCCTGGGCGGCTCGCTGGGTCGGGAGGAGGCGACGGGGCGGGGCGTGATGTACGTGATGGCGGAATACGCCCGGGATTTCGGCATCCCGCTGAAGGGCAGCCGGGTCGTGATCCAGGGGTTCGGGAACGTCGGTAGCCACCTGGCCCGCCTGCTGGACGCCGAGCAGGGCGCCAAGGTGATCGCCGTGAGCGACGTGAACGGCGGCATCGTGAACGAGGGCGGGCTCGACGTGCCCGGGCTCCTGGCCCACGCCGCGGCGCGCCGGCCAGTGTCGGAGTGGAAGGGCGGCAAGGCGATCACGAACGAGCAGCTCTGGACCATACCGTGCGACTGGCTCGTGCCGGCGGCGCTCGGCGGCGTGATCAGCAAGGAGGCGAACGCCGGGACGATCCCCTGCAAGGTCGTGGTGGAGGGGGCGAACGAGCCCACCACGCCGACGGCCGACCTCATTCTGGCGGAACGGGGGATCGCCGTGTTGCCGGACTTTCTCGCCAACGCCGGCGGCGTGACGGTGAGCTACTACGAGTGGGCGCAGAACCTCCAGCAATACCGCTGGACCCACGAGCAGGTGAACCGCGAGCTCAAGGCGACGATCACCAAGGCCTACGCGGCCGTGCGCGATCTCGCCAAGGACAAGGGCGTGACATTCCGCACGGCCGCGTATGCGATCGCGCTGCAACGGGTGGCGGAGGCGGAGCGACTGCGGGGAAACTAGCGGGTCCGCGGGATTCCCGGCCGCGAGTACAGCGCCCGGTACGGATCCCGGTCCGCCTGCGTAAACACCCGGATCTGGATCGCGCGGACGGTCTCGGCCAGATTCGCGCCGTTCTGCAGATAGATCTCGTCGAACAGATGCAGGTCCATTCGATAGAACCGCTGGGCGAGCACGACCGCGTTGTTGAGCGGCTGCCGGGCGAACCAGCGCCAATCGTAGGTCTCGAGGGTCTGCCCGACCGGTCCGGCCAGCTGCGCGCGCGCCACGCCGAAGATCGTCTCGCGCGTCCGCGCCAGCGCCTCGCCGCTCAGAGTACCGGCATAGGCGGAGTCGAGCCGGCGCGCCAACTCCGCGTAGAACACGTCGAGGGTGCGCTCGTCGCGCCAGCGCGCCGCGGCGCGGGTCGCGTCCACGCTGTCGCCGCGGGACCGGTAAAACCGCTCCGCCCCCCGGTACCCGACGAAACTGGCGAAGCTCTCGTTGAACTGCGTCTGGCTCTTCACGTACAACGTGTTGTGCGCCAGCTCGTGCAGCACCGTCGCCACCAGCTCCATCGTGTCCCGGCCCAGCACCGTGGACAGAAGGGGATCGCTGAAGTACCCCAGTGTCGAGAACGCCCCGGCGGGCCGGAGGTACACGTCGTAGCCCTGGGCCTCCAACTTGGCCGCGGCCCGGCGCGCGTGGTCCGCGTCGAAGAAGCCCTTGTAGGGGACCACCCCGACGATGGGATAGCGCCACGTGACCTCCCGCAGCCGGTCGCGGCGGCTGGCGGTGAGGACGAGCAGGAGCGTGTCGCGGCCGACGTCCACAAACGTGGTGTAGGTGTCGCCCGCGGCGAGGCGGAGCGAGTCGGCGGCGAAGTCTCGCGCGGCGAGCACGAGGCGCAACCGTTGCCGCAACGCGGCTGGCTGGCTGGAATCGGCCGCCAGCCGAGCGATCGCGCGGCGCTTGAGGAGGATCCGAGCCTCTTCCACACCCGCCCGGGCGAGATAGCGGGCGTCGGCGCTGAAGAGCAGGGCGAGGCCGAGGGCCACCGGGACGCCGATGGCGACGGCGGTCGCCAGGCGGCGCAGGATCCGCCCCCAGCGGGGCCGCTGCCGCTCGGTCAGGGTGTCCACCGGAGCCCGATCCGATGCGTGCCACCGCCGAGCAGCTCGTAGCCCTGGTAGGCGTAGTCGAGGTGCAGCCGCCCGAGCTCCACGCCGCCGCCCACCGAGAGTCGGGACGCGTCGCTCCGTGCGGGCCGCGTGACGTAGCCGAGCCGCCCCACGAGGCCGACGCCGCTCGTCACCACCCCGCCCTCCACGCCCGCGACGAAGAGACGCCGCGCCCCTGTCCGCCATTGGCCTTCCAGCGTCGTCAGCAAGCGGAAAGTCCCCTGGGGGTCGGTGTAGTTCAGCGTGAACCCCGCGCGGGTCCGACGTGGCAGCCGGGCGTCGGCGCCGAGATCGCCGCCCAGATTCTGCACGCTCACCCCGAACGCCATGATGTCGAACACGGCGATGGCGATTCCGGCGTCGCCCGCCCACGCGTCGGCCGACCAGTCGCCGATCTGCTGGCGGTTGAACTTGACCGACGCCCCGAGCGCCACGAGCCCCGCGCGGTACGCGAGCGAGGAAACGGCGAGCAGGTCCACCGGCCGGAACTCGCGACCCGTGGCCTGGCCGCGGCGGCCCCCGGTGGCGGGGTCGGGCACGATCTCCGGCTCGCTGCCGTAATCGAGCGCCTGGGCGCCCATCCCCCAGGAGAACCGGCCCACGCGCGCGGCCACGGTGGCCGAGGTGAGCGCGGTCCCAGCGAGGTAGCGCTCGTAGGACCCTTCGAGCGAGAGCCGGCGGATGGTCGCGATGCCGGCGGGATTGGCGAAGACGGCCCCCGCGTCCCCCACGAGCGCGGCGCCCGCCCCTCCCAAACCAGCCGATCGCGTCGAGCCGGGCAACAGGACGACGACGCTCCCCTCGGATTGGGCAGCGAGCGGAGCCAGCAAGGGACCTGCGACGAGAAGAACGTCGAACCAGAGCGTCAAACGAAGTCGCCGAACGTAAACGTCACGTCTGCGTTCGACGGTGTCGTGCGCCGCGTTCGTGCGACGCCTCATCGAATTCGAATGACGTTCAACCGCGGGACCACCATCGCCGGGAGCGGCCCACCGGTGCCGGTGCCGAAGACCAGCGTGAAGCCGCCATCACCCGGGTTTTGCAGCACGCGATGATACTGGCCCGAGCCGGCCCGCAGCGTCCCGCGCAGGTTCACGGCATCGCCCACACCAACGGTCGGCACCAGCGGGAACGGCTTCGCGAAGGTCGCGGGATCCTGCGCATGGAGCGAGGCGTAGGTGGTCCGGAACGACCACGACGTATAGCGCAGCTCGGGCGGCGGGGTGAACCCCACGACGTTGAGGTCGGACACCCAGTTGGCGAGCGCCCAGCGGGTGACGGTTTGCGTGAAGTCGCCCGTCACGGCCGCCACGTTGGCTGCGCCGGTCTGGTTCGTTTCCAGGAGCGCCCGCGTCGTCGCGGCGCCGTACTGGTCCACTAGGTACCGGACGAACAGCCACGCCGCGCCGCGCTCCGGCAGCTTGCCGATCCCCTCGGTCGGGAGCAGGAAGTGGCGGAACGTCGAATCCAGAAACTGGTAGGCGTTGAACAGGTCGCCGATGATGAACCGGCTATATTCGGGAGTGCCCGGCGCATAGGTCCGGCCGCCCAGCTCTTCCGCCAGGTGCGACAGCCCTTCGTTCAGCCACAGCACCTCGGTGTCACCGCCGCGAACCAGCACGTGCTGGTTGTAGCTGATCATGTGCTGGAACTCGTGGATCAACGTCACGGGGACGAGCCGCGCGACCTGCAGCGCGCTATGCGCGCAACTCACCGTCGCAAAGGGATCGGCGACGAGCGTGTAGAAGATCTCGGTGTGATTAAAGCGGGAGTCGTTGGCGAACGCCGGGTCGATGTCCGCGCCGAAGAAGAACCCGGCGATGAACCCCGACTGCGCGCACTCCGCCTTGCTCACGAGCTGGTTGACGAGCGGAGTCATGAGCACGATGACCACGGAGTCCCCGGTGATGTCCGATTCCCGCCCGAAGGCGGCCGTGTCCGCACCGTACAAGCGGCTATCGAACACCGACCGGAGCGAGTCGAGGTTCTCGCCGCTGAGGCCGTTCGCCGGCGCCGCGTTGTCGATGAAGATCGCGATGTGCTGGCCGACCGCCCAGGCCGTCGCCGTCACGGTCTGGAACCGGGAGAGATCCAGCTCGGCCAGGACGCTGAACGTGCGCTGCTCGCCCACAAGCGGTTTGGCCCGGGGGGGGCCGATCGGGGCGGCGGCGCCCGGGACGCGCCGCGCTTGCCCACCATCGGGCGGCAGGGCCGGGCCGTAGTCCCGCGTCGCTTCGGCCCGGCGCAGACGGTCGTGGAACTGCTCGGCGGGGCTCTGCTCCGGCTCGGAGGCGAGCGCCGGGGCCACCGGCGCCGGAAAGACGATCGTATCTCCGCGGAGCGAGAAGCTCGACTTGCGGCCGGGCTCGCCGGCGGCCGACTGGGGCACGATCAAGTACTCGGCGGTGCTCGGGTCCGCATTTGCGGCAAACACCGCGCAGCCCGAGTCCGGAATGGGATCGAGCGAGACGTACTCTCCCACGGCGAGGACGACCGAGTCGCCGGCCGCCGTGCAGGGCGGGAGCGTGGGCCCGGCGCTGTCCCCGCTACACCCCACCCCCGTTCCGACCAGTCCCAGCAAGCACGCCCCCCCCCCCGTCCGCCACCGCCGGCCTCTCCGCAACATGTTCTCCCTCCGTCACTTCGCCCGCCCGGACGAGTGCCCGGCGGAAGCAGATGGGTCCCAGTGCTTCGTGTACCCCTATCATCGCCACAATCAGGGCCTCGAGCGAGACCCCCCATTCGGGGAATGCCCGGCGCGCCACCGTGGCGAGGCCCAAGGCCAGTCCCGCCTGGGAGATAAGCCCCAGCCACCCGTCCCGCGCAAGGACAGGCGTCACACTCGGATGGCGGCCGGCCCAGCGCACGCCGCCAAAGATGGCGGCCGCGCGTAGTCCCACGAGCACGAGGACCCACGACCACATCTCGGCCAACGCCTGCAACTCGAGCCCCGCGCCCGCGAGTGCGAAGAAGACGACGTAGACGGGCCGGGACCCCGCGTGCAGCGCCCCGACGATACGCTCCCCCTCCACGCGCGAGAAGTTCTCGATGAAGAACCCGGCGGTCAGGGCGACCAGCAGCGCTTCGAGCCCCAGCAATCTGGCCACCTCGGCCGTGACGAAGGCCACGGCCACGAGGAACAGCGGCGTATCCCGCGTCGTGAACCGCAGATATTGGGCGACGAGGGCGCCGAGCACGAGGCCCGCGCCCAGCGAGCCCACGAGGTGCGCCAGCGCGCTCCAGACCACGCCCGTGCTCAGCGCCCCCGCGCTGGTCAGCGGTCTGGCAATGGCGAAGACCAGGGTCAGGAGGATGATCAGGGCGACGTCGCCGACCACCGTGACGGTCAGCACGGACCGCGCAAACGGCCCGCGGGCGCCGAGCTCGTCCATCAGCGCCATCGTCGCGGCGGGGGAGAACGCGGCGGCCACCAGGCCCAGCACGAGGGCGACCGCCGCGGCGTCTCCAATCGGCTGATGCACGGTCAGCGGGAACCAGGGGCTCAGGGCCAGGAGCACGGCGGTCACCGCCACGAAGGGCGCGGCGACGGCGCCCGCGCTCACCCGGATCAGCGCCGTGCGCTCGCGGCGCAGCGTTTCGAGTCGGAGCTCGCCGCCGGCTGCGAACGCGATGAGCGCCACGGCCGCGTTGGAAATGAAGGTCAGCGCGCCGACCTCGTCCGGGCGCACGAGGCCGAGCCACGGCCCGACCGCGAACCCGACCAGCAGGTAGGCCGTGATGCGCGGCACGCGCACGCGCGCGGCGAGCTGGCCGCCCAGGTGCGCGGCGAGCAGGAGGAAGCCGAGGGCGAGAGTGGCTCGCGCTTCGAGCGGTCCCGCCGCGGTGAGGCGATGAAACAGGGCCATCATCAGGCTCAACACCGCGAGGCTCGTGATCCAGCGCATCACGCGAAATTACGGCGCCGCCGCGGGTTTTGACAATGCACGACGCGCCGGATATCTTGCCCCAGTGGCGTTCGCGCACCTCCACACGCACAGCGAATACTCCCTCCTCGACGGCGCCAACCGGATCCCGGACCTGCTCGACCGGGTTGTCGCGCTGGGCATGGATTCCCTCGCGATCACGGACCATGGGAATCTGCACGGGGCCTGGGCGTTCTACGAGGGAGCCCAGGCCCGGCAGATCCGGCCGATCCTGGGGTTCGAAGCGTATCTGGCGTTCGGCAGCCGGCACTTGCGGGAGAAGCCGGCCGACGCCCCGGCCCCTTACTCGCACCTCGTGCTGCTCGCGCGCAACCGCACGGGCTACCAGAACCTCATCAAGCTCTCCTCCATTGCCTGGCTGGAGGGTTATTACCGCCGGCCGCGCATCGACCGGGAAGTGTTGGAGCGGCATCGCGACGGCTTGATCGGCCTCGCGGCGTGTCTCTCGGGGGAGATCGCGTTGTACCTGCGCCAGGGCCAGTACGAAACCGCCCGGTCGAGTGCGGAATGGTTCGCGCGGGCCTTCGGGCGGGACGGGTTCTGGCTCGAGGTGCAAGATCACGGGATCGCGGACGAGCGGATCGTGCGGGACGGGATGTTCCGGCTGGCGGCGGAGCTCGGGCTCCCGGTTGTGGCGACGAACGACGCGCACTACCTCCGGCGCGAGGACGCCGAGGCCCACGACGTGCTGCTCGCTATCGGCACGGGGAAGGATCTGGACGACCCCAAGCGGTTCCGATTTTTCGGGCAGGAGAGCTACGTTAAGTCCGAGCCGGAAATGCAGGCATTGTTCCCCGATCACCCGGAGGTGGTAGCCGAGACGGCCCGGGTGGCGGCCCTGTGCGAGTTCGATTTCGAGAAGCGCTATTTCCTGCCGCAGTACCCGCGGCCGGCGGAATTCGCGAGCGACCAGGAGTTGCTAGTGCACCTGTCGCGGCACGGCGCGGCGGAGCGCTACGGGGATCCCCTGCCTGCCGCCGTGGAGCAGCGGCTCACGTACGAGCTCGACGTCATCGCGACCACCGGTTATGCGGGCTACTTTCTCATCGTCTACGACCTCGTCAAGGCGGCCCGGGACCGCGGCATCCCCGTCGGGCCGGGCCGCGGGTCCTCGGCCGGCTCGCTCGTCGCCTACGCCCTGCGCATCACCAACGTCGATCCGCTGAGGTTCGACCTGCTGTTCGAGCGCTTTCTCAACCCCGAGCGCATCTCGATGCCCGACATCGACCTCGATTTCTGCTTCGAGCGCCGAGGCGAGGTGATCGAGTACGTGCGGGAGCGCTACGGGCGCGAGTCCGTGGGCCAGATCATCACGTTCGGCACTCTCAAGGCCCGTGCCGCCTTCCGCGACGTGGCGCGCACGCTCCGGGTCGAGATGGGGGACGTGGAGCGCATCACGAAACTGATCCCCTCGGGCCCCGCGTTCGCGCTGACGCTGGCCGAGGCGGCCACGAAGGTGCCGGAGGTGAAGGCCGCGGCTGCCCAGGACGAGCGAATCGGGAAGGTCCTGGACCTGGGCGCGCGCATCGAAGGGCTCGCCCGGCACTCGTCGGTGCACGCGGCCGGGCTCGTGATCGCCCCCGGCCCCCTCACCGACTACGTCCCCGTCTGCCTGGCGCCGCAAGACACCAACGCCATCATCACCCAGTACGACATGGTGGCGCTCGAGAAGGTCGGGATGCTGAAGATCGACCTCCTCGGCCTCAAGACGCTCACGGTGCTGCACGACGCGGCGCGCATGGTCGCCGATCGCCACGGCGTGACGGTGGACCTCGACCGCCCCGACCTCGAGGACCCGGCGGTGTACGCCCTGCTCCGCTCGGGGCGCAGCGCGGGGGTCTTTCAATTCGAGTCGCCCCTCGCCACCGACTGCCTGCGCAGCATGAAGTGCGACCGGTTCGACGACCTCGTCGCCACGAACGCGCTGATGCGGCCCGGGCCGCTCGACACCGGCATGCACCTCGTGTTCATCAACCGCAAGCTGGGCCGCGAGAAGGTGCGCTATCCCCACCCCGCCCTGGAGGAGATTCTCACGCCCACCTACGGCGTGATCACCTACCAGGAGCAGGTGATGCGCATCGCCAGCGTGCTCGCGGGCTTCACGCTGGCCGAAGCCGACGTGCTGCGCCAGGCGGTGGGGAAGAAGAAGATGGAGCTGATCCAGGCGGAGCTCGCGAGCTTCGTGAAGCGCGCCGTGGCGCGGGGGCACGACCGGCGCGTCATCGAGGACATCGCGGCGCAGATCGAGACCTTCGGCCGCTATGGCTTCCCCAAGGCGCACGCTGTCGCCTACTCCATCCTCTCCTACCAGACGGCCTGGTTCAAGACGCACTATCCCGCCGAGTTCATGGCCGCGCTGCTCTCGTCGGAGATCGGCAACACCGACAAAGTCGTCCAATACATCAACGAGGCGCGCGAACTCGGCCTCGAGGTGCTGCCGCCCGACGTGAACGAGTCGGGGTTCAAGTTCACCGTGGTCGGCGACCGGCGGATCCGGTTCGGGCTGGGGGCCATCAAGAACGTCGGCGAAGGCGCGATCGCGTCGATCCTGGACGGCCGCGGCGCGGGGGGCGCCTACCGCTCCCTCATCGACTTCTGCGACCGCATCGATCTGCGACTGGGCAACAAGCGGGTGCTCGAGTCGCTCATCGACGCGGGGGCGTGCGACTCGCTCGGCGGTCACCGGGCCCAGCTCGTGGCGGCGCTGGAGCACGCCTACGCGGAGGCGCAGGTCCGCCAGCAGGAACGCGAGTCCGGCCAGCACGCCCTCTTCGGGGAGGAAGCCCCGGGCCCCCGGCCCCCGGCCCCGCTCCCCGAGGTCCCGCCGTGGACCGAGCACGACCGGCTCGCCCGCGAGAAGGCGGTGCTCGGCTTCTTCATCTCCGGCCACCCCCTCGCCAAATACCGCGCGGAGGTGGAGCTTTTCGGGACCCGCACCACCGCTACTCTGGGTGAGTGGAGCGACCAGCGGGTCACGATTCCCGCCGTGGTGACCGTCGTGAAGCGCCAGGTCTCGAAAAAGACCGGCGCGGAATACGCCCGGCTGGTCTTGGAAGACTTTCACGGCACCGCGGAGGCGCTGGTGTTCCCTGAAGCGTGGGCCAAGCTCAACGACCTCATCCGCCCTGACCGCGCCCTCCTGTTGACCGGGGGCTACAGCCAGCGGGACCGCGGGGAGGAGCAGGCGCCGTTCATCGTGGAGACGGCCCGGTCGCTCGACGAGCTGAAGACGAGCGGGGCGGTCGGGATTGCGCTTTCCTGGACGGCCGCCAGCCCGCCCGGCCCGGACACCGCGCGCGCCGTGGCCGCCCTGTGCGCGGCGCATCCCGGCCCCGTACCGGTCCTGGTGGAGTGGGCCGACGGCAACGGGGGAGGCGGTGGCTCGGTGCGGTTTCGCAGCCGCTCCCTGCGCGTGGACGCGGCCGACGACCTGCTGGCGGCGTTGCGCGACCTGCTGGGCCCGGACCACGTCCGTCTCGTGCGCGCGAGCTAAGTCCCCCGGTCCCCCCCCCCCCTCCCCACCGCCCACGTGCCGACCTACACCCTGGACTTCGAGCGACCGCTCCTCGAGCTGGAACGGCAGATCGAGGAGCTCAAGCGTGTCGCGGGTGCGAAGGACGCCGCCCGGGAGCTGGGTCCGCTCGAAGAGAAGCTGGCCGAGCTGCGCGTCGAGATCTACAAGAACCTCACCCCGATGCAGCGGGTGCAGGTGGCGCGCCATCCCAAGCGGCCCTACGTGTTGGACTACCTCGGCACGGTGTTCAGCGACTTCGTCGAGCTGCACGGTGACCGCCTGTTCCGCGACGATCCCGCGATCGTGGGGGGCTGGGCACGGCTGGACGGAACCAGCGTGATGGTGATCGGTCACCAGAAGGGCCGGGACACGAAGGAGAACCTGCGGCGGAACTTCGGCATGGCGCACCCCGAAGGCTACCGCAAGGCGCTGCGCCTGATGACGTTGGCGGAGAAGTTCGGCGCCCCCGTGATCACCCTGGTCGACACGCCCGGCGCTTACCCCGGCCTGGGCGCGGAAGAGCGCGGCCAGGCCGAGGCCATCGCCCGCAATCTCCTCGAAATGGCCTCGCTGGAAGTCCCGATCCTCACCGCGGTGATCGGGGAGGGCGGGTCGGGCGGCGCGCTCGCGGTCGGCTTGGCCGACCGGGTGATCATGCTGGAGAACTCGGTCTACTCGGTGATCTCGCCGGAGGGGTGCGCGGCGATCCTGTGGAAGGACGCCTCGCAGCGGGAGCGGGCGGCCGAAGCCTTGAAGCTCACGGCGGCGGACCTGCTGGACCTCGGCGTGATCGATGAGATCATTCCGGAGCCGCCCGGCGGGGCCCATTCCGATCCCGAGGCGACCGCGCAGGCGCTGGGCGAATCGCTGCGGCGGCACCTGCGCCAGCTGCGCAAGCTCAAGATCGACAAACTCCTCAAGCTGCGCGAGGCGAAGTACCTTTCGATGGGTGCGTTGACTGAGAAGTGATTTGACCGTCATCGAAGTCCGGTTCAAAGGCAACCGGAAGGATTTTTTCACCTGGCCGTCCGACGACCCGCTCCCCCTCGATGCCGCCGTAATCGTGGAGGCCGAGCGGGGAGAGGACTTGGGGCGGGTGAGCGCCGTGGGCGACACGGCCCGGAAGAAGTGTGCCCGCAGCTGCGCTGGCTGCGCCGTGCCCACCTCCTCTACCACGCCACCCACTACCCCCCCACCTCCGCCTCCGCCCGCGCCGCCGCCGCATCGCCTGCTGCGGCGCGCCACGCCCAGCGACGTGCGGCAGGCGGACGAGCTGCGCCGCGTGGAGCACGACGTGCGCCGGGTGGCGCGGGAGCGGGTTCGCCACCACAGCCTCGCCATGAAGGTCTCGGACACCGAGTGGCAATGGGACCGGCGCAAGCTGACCATCTACTTCACGGCGGACCAGCGGGTGGACTTCCGGCTCCTGGTGCGCGACCTGGCCGTCCAGTACCGCACCCGGATCGAGTTGCGGCAGATCGGGGCGCGCGACGAGGCCAAGCGGCTGGACGGCATCGGCCGCTGTGGGCGCCAGCTGTGTATCTCGAGCTGGCTCCCCGAAGCTCGACCCGTCAGTCTGTCGGTGGCCAAGGATCAGCATCTCTCGCTCAATCCGACGCAGATCTCGGGCCCCTGCGGCCGGCTGTTGTGCTGCCTGCGCTACGAGCACGAGTTCTACGTCGAGAGCCGCAAGCGGTATCCCAAGGAGGGCAAGGTGCTGCGCACGGCGGGGGGCGAGGAACGGGTAGTGGCGGTGGACATCTTCCGCGAGCGGGTGACGCTGCGCGCCGAAGACGGGAGCACGCGCGTCGTGCCGCTGGCGCAGTTCCAGCGCGAGGTGGCGGGCGGGCGTGCCTAAGTTTTACCTCACGACGGCCATCGACTACTCGAACGGCGACCCGCATCTCGGCCACGCGCTCGAGAAGATCGGCGCCGACTGCATCGCGCGCTATCGCCGGCTGCGCGGCGACCGGGTGCATTTCCTCATGGGCATGGACGAGAACAGCCAGTCCGTCATCCAGGCGGCGGCGGCCGCCGGGATCACCCCGCAGGCCTGGGTGGACCGGATGGCCGAGCGCTTCGCGGACTTCTGGCGGCGGCTGGCCTGCAGCCACGACGACTGGATCCGCACCACCGAGCCCCGGCACACGCGGGCGGTCACCGCCCTGCTGACGCGCATCCGGCAGCGCCACCCCGAGGACCTGTTCGTCGCCGAATACGCGGGGCTCTACTGCACCGGGTGCGAGGAGTTCAAGCAGGGCGCGCAGATCGCGAAGGGCCGCTGCGTGGAGCATCCGACGCTCGCGCTCGTCCCGACCAAGGAGCGGAACCACTTTTTCCGACTCTCGGCCTACCGCGATGGCGTGCTGGAGCTGATCACCTCGGGCGCGCTGGCGGTCGAGCCGGCCATCCGGCGCAACGAGGTGCTGCGGCTGCTCGAAGGCGGCCTGCAGGACCTGTCGATCTCACGCCAGCAGCTGCCCTGGGGCATTCCCTTTCCCGGCGATCCCGAGCAGACCATCTACGTCTGGTTCGACGCCTTGATCAACTACCTCGCGGCGACGGGCTTCCCCGACGCCGGCTACGAGCGTCTGTGGCCGGCCGATCTGCATGTGATCGGCAAGGGCATCACACGGTTTCATTGCGTCATCTGGCCGGCGATGCTCTTGGCCGCCGGCGTCGCGCCCCCTCCTCCCCGCCGGATCTGGGCGCACGGATACGTGCAGTGGGAGGGGGCGAAGATGAGCAAGACCGCGGGCACGGCCGTGAGTCTCGAGCGCGCGATCGAGCGCCACGGCCCCGACGCGCTGCGGTATTTCCTGCTGCGCGAAGTGGGCTTCGAGAACGACGGCGACTTCACCTGGGAGCGGTTCGACGCGCGCTACACGGCCGAGCTCGCGGACACCTTCGGGAACCTGGTGTCGCGCGCCCTGGCCATGGTGCACCGCTACCGCGGCGGCACCGTGCCGCGCGATCCCCAGGAGTTCGCGAGCCCGCTCGAGGACGCGGCGCGGCAGGCGGTGGCCGCGTACACCCGCGCGATGGATGCGCTCGATCTCGCCGAAGGCGCCGCGCAGCTGATGACGCTCGCGGCGCGGGCCAACCGGTATGTGGAGGAGACCGCGCCGTGGAAGCTCGCGAAGGATGGGCGGGACGCCGAGCTCGATTCGGTGCTCGCGAACCTGGCCCGGACGGTGGCGCGCCTCGCCGTGCTCGCCCTGCCGTTCGTGCCGGGCAAGGCCCAGGCCGTCTGGGACCTGCTCGGCACCGGCCGCCTCCTCCTCGACGTGCGGCTCTCGGACCTCGACGCACTCTCCGTCGAGGGACGAGCCGTCACCAAGCCGCCCCCGCTATTCCCCAAGCCGGCAGCGGCTTAGCCGCCTGCCGGTCCGGGCGTGACCTGGGTCACGTGCCGTCGTGTTGACGCCCTTCCGCAGGGGGGATATGTTTGCATCCCTTTCACTCCCAGGCAGATGCGCAAGAAAGCGGAACGGCGGTGGACGGTGATGGTGGTGCCACACGGCGCGGGGTTGTCCCGGGCCGTGGAGGTATCACAGACCGTCGTGAAGTCGCTCGTGGGGATCGGGAGCACGGTCGCGCTTGTGTTCCTCGTCCTGGGCGGCGCCGCCATCTCCCGCGGGGTGAACATCACGCGGAGCCGGGCGCTGGAGCGGGAGAACCGACTGCTCGCCGACGAAATCCAGCGCATGCGCGAGCGGCTGGTCGGCCTGCGCGATACGCTGCAGCAGTTCGGTGAGCGCGAGCAGGGGCTCCGGTTGCTCGCCGGGCTGAACCCGACCGATCCCGCGGTGCAGCAGGCGGGGATCGGTGGGCCCGCGGGCGAGTGGTCGGAACGGGACAGCCTGGTCGCGGCCGGCAGCGCCGGCGCCCAGGCCCTCGCCGCCCGGATGGACATGGATGCGCTCACTCGGCGCGCGAACATCCTGGTGCGCTCGATCAGCGAAGCATACGACTCGCTGTCGAGCCATCGCGCGCGGCTCGCCGCACTCCCCTCGATCATGCCGACGAAGGGATGGCTCACCAGCGCGTTCGCCCGCGAGCGCGTGCATCCGATCCTGCACCTCGCCCGGCCGCACGAGGGCATCGACGTCACGGCGCCGATGGGCGCCGAAATCGAGGCGCCGGCCGCCGGCAAAGTAACCAAGGTCGAATGGGTCGAGGGCTACGGCAACATGATCACCATCGACCACGACTACGGCCTGGTCACCAAGTACGCCCATTGCTCCAAAATCCTGGTCGCCCCTGGGTCACGGGTGCGGCGCGGCCAGAAGATCGCGCTCGTCGGCTCGACCGGCCTGTCCACCGGCCCCCACCTGCACTACGAGGTGTGGGTGAACCATAAGCCGGTCAACCCGATGAAGTACGTGCTCCCGGACGCGATCGTGGATTGAGCCTTCGAGCGCCTGACCGTGTCCCTCGCGTCGTTCTCGCTCCGCCCCGGCTCCGCTCGATCCGGGGCGCTGTGTTTCCTAGGGCTGATTCTCACCGGCTGCGCGGGTTCCCGCCCTGCCTCCGTCGAGCCCCAAGTGCCGGCTGGGGGTCGCGTCATCACGACCGAGCAGATCGCCGCGTCCGGCGCATCCCCGGCGTGGGAGGCGCTGCGCCGCGCCGTGCCGCACCTCGAGCTCTTAGAGACAGACGAGGAGCCGGCGCGGAGTCGCCGGCGCGGGAGCGCCAGCGTCCTCGGGGACGACCAGGTGTGGGTGTACCTCGACGGCGTGCGGCTCGCCGACATCCGGATGCTCACCGCGATCCCGGCGGCGGACATCGTCACGATCCAATCCTACTCCGGGGCCGAAGCCCCCGTCTCCTACGGCCGGAGCGCGTCCGGGGAGACCGGACGGAGCGTGATCCTGATTCGCACGCGAACCGGGGTCCCCTGAGATAGCAGAGAAAAGGGGGACGAGCCGTCAGCACTCATCCCCCTTCCGTCGTTCTGCTATTCGCGGCCCTTCCCTACGGATTCCGGTCAGTGCACTCGTGGAAGTTCGGGTTGTTCGTCTCAACGAACGGGATCGACATCATGATCGCGTCACCGTAGGTCCCGCCTTTGTAATAGGCGCCGGTCGGGTAGACCTGAGCTTCCGTCCGGCCGTACTGGCGCATCAGGCGGCGCAGGTCGCCCAGCCGGTGCCCCGTGCCGAACATCCAGAACGCCCGCTCGCGGAACATGATGTCCTCGCGCGCCGTCTGGGTGCCCGGATCGGCGAGCGCGGTGAGCGCGGGTCCTCTCGTGAACGTCGCATCCGATGAGATGACGGGGCTCGCGACCGGTCCGAGGGGCGGATACTTGGTGGTGTCGGTCCGCACCCGGTTGATGATGGTGAGCCAGGTGGTGTTGTCTCCTGCCCGCAGCGCGGCCTCGGCCTCGATCATCCGGGCTTCGATCCCCGTTGCGACCGGTACCGAGTTCTCCCGCCCGAACTTCCCCTGACGGGTGACCGCCAGTGGGATCGAGCTGTCGAAGATCCGGTCCGTCGAGGCCGCCGTGCGCCGCGGCAAGCGCGGATCGTTCGCGGCGATGAAGTTCAACCCCACCCCCGCGCAGGTGCCGCTCGCGGCGCAGTTGCCCTCGAGGTCCACCATCGTGTACCGCTTGGCGCTGTTGTTCAGCCCCCACACCTGGTTTGTAATGGCGGTGAGGGAATGGAAGATGCTGAATTTGAACGTGTCGGGAACACCGGCCGCCGCCAGTCCAGCAGCGGCGAACTGGGCGCGATTCAGCAGCGCCCGGCCTTTCACCACCGAAGCGAGCCACCGGACCTTGGTGCTGTCCGGCCCGGCGCGATTGGCGAGCGCGGAGTCTGCGTGATTGACCGCCAGGATATACAACGAGTCGTACGGCACCGGATCGCCGTACACGATCGTGCTGCCTACCGGGGTACTCAGGGGGATGCCGTTGCAGTAGTGCTCCCCAAGCATGTTCTCGGCGTAGGCGATCACTGCGAACATCAGGCCGATGTTCGAGGCGGGGGAGGGCAAAAACGTCCGCAGCGCCGCCACGGCTGCCTGCCCCTCGATCCGTACGCGGTTGAGGTTCCGGAACGGCGCAGCGCTGAACGTGTTGGCCGGATTCCACAGCCGCTGGTCCTGATCGTTGCGCTGCACGAAGGTGTCGCCCGACCGCCATTCGTCGGTGATCAGCGCGCCCCAGATCACCACGCCTTCGCCCCCTGTAGTCGCCTGGGTCAGCCGGTGGATGGCGCCGTTCTTCAGCGCCAGCGCCCCGGCTGCTGAATTCGCTTCGATGATGATATCCGGATCCGTCACATCGAGAACGGAATCCGGGGAACACCCTTGGACCGGCAGGGTCGCGCCGAGCCCGACCAGGGCGATCGCGGCCAGGAGCCGGCGGTGCATGTCGCGTCGAGTCATCGCTCTCTCTCCCGGAGTCGGGCTCAGAAATTGACGTTCAGCCGGAACGTGAAGTACGACGGCGGCGGCGTGGTCTGGAAGTCGCTGACGATGCCGGTCGCGCCCTCGAAGTAGTTGCTCTCCGGGTCGAGGCCCGAGTAGCCGGTGATGAAGCCCAAGTTCCGGGCCGCGGCCGTCACGCTCATGGTCTTCACCCGGAACGCGTTGGCCCACGTCTCCGGCAGTTGCAGCGTAGCCGACACTTCGCGGAACCGCAGGAAGTCCGCCTTTTCCACGTAGCCCCACTGGCTCCGCGAGGGATGCTCGCGCAGCGCCACGACCCGCGCCTGCTCCTCGAGCGAGGCGGTGGGATCGACCAGCCCGCGGCAGTTGAGCCGGGACTCGCACCGGATCCGCTCGGTGCCGTTCAGCTGGTAGTGCCCGCCCTTGAAATCCACGAGCGCGGTGAGCCGCAGCTTCCGGTTGAACAGGTCGACCCCGTTGCTGAACGAGATCTCGACCGTGGGATTCTGCGGGCCGATGAAGCTCACGCTGTCGTCCGCGATGATCTCGTTGGCCGTGATCAGGCCGTTATTGTCGAGATCGGAGTAGCTGTACTTGCGCAGGAACGCGCTGTTGATCGGATAGCCTTCCCGCTGGTGAATCGTCGTCCCGACGATCGGGGGCACGTCGCCCAGGTCCGCGATCCGGTTGCGGTTGGCGGACCCGCTGATCGTGACGTCCCAGCCGAGCGACGGCCGTTGGATCAGCTGGGCGCTGAGCAGCGCCTCCACGCCCATGTTGGTGATCGACCCGATGTTGTCGAACTTGTCCACGCTCGTGCCGGCGGACGGCGGCAAGGGGACCGCGACCAGAGCGTCCTTGGTGCGCTTGTTGTAGAACGTGAACTCGAAGTTGACCTTGCTGTCGAACATCGTTGCGTCCAACCCGAGCTCCAGCTCGCGCGAGCGCTCCGGCTTCAGATCCGGGTTGCCGATGGCGCTGAATACGAGCACCGGCGTGTCCGTCCCTTCGATGTTCGCCGTCGTCGGGGCGAAGAACCGCAGAGCGTCGGTGGTGCCCGGCTGCACGCCCGAGGCGCCCAGCGCACCGCGCAGGCGCAGGCTGTTCACCCAGCCGCCCTGGGGCCAGAACGCCTCGTCCGAAATGACGTAGGACACGCTCAGCTTCGGGTAATACACGGCGCTGAACTCGGCGCCGAACGCGCTGTTGTCGTCCACGCGCAGCGCGCCGGTGACGTATAGCTTGCTCTTGTAGCTGAAATTCTGCTCCACGAACGCGCCCAGCGTGATCGTCTCCGCGGTGGTCTCGTCCGCCTCGAGAATCGCGCCCGGCGAGAGCGTCGTGGACCCCGGCGGCAGGTCTTCCCCGAACGCGCCGTTGCGGGCGAACAGGCTCTTGAAGTACTGCACGCCGACGGTCGTGCGCGACCCGAGGGTCGGCGTCACGTCGAACGTCGCCGTCGCGCTCCCATCGAGCGTGTACTGGAAGAAGTTGGTGCGGTTGTCTTCCTTGAACCCGGACTTGATGGTCGCGAAGTTGACGCACTGGTCCCGGACGCACAGGTCGGTGTCCTTGCGGTTCGTGTAATCCAGCCCGCCCGAGACCTTGGCTGCGAGCCACGGCGTCGGCCGCCAGTTGGCCGTGCCGCTGCCGATGAACCGGTTGATGTCCTGCCGCACCGTTTCCGCCATGAACTCGTCCGGCGTGAACAGCCGGTAGCCGAACGCGCCGTTGTCCTTGTTCCCGGGCCCGCCGAAACCGTTGGACAGGAGCCCGGTGGTGTTGTTGTCCGTCTGGGGCAGGCGCTGGTCGCTCGACACGAACCCCGTCGAGACCGAGACGTCGGTCTTGTCGTTCAGGGTCGCGTTGACGTTTGCCCGCACGCTGGTGCGGCGCCGCCCGTTGGGGCGCAGCTGCTCGAACGGGATGTCCACGAACTTCGTGGGATCGATGTTCCGCGCCAGCCGCACGCGATCGACCGCGAACCGCGGCATCTTCAGCTGTCCGACCTCATCCTCCCACTCGCCGGACACGAAGTAGCGCACCGCGTCGCTGCCGCCCGACACCTGGAGCCCGTACTGCTGGCGGTACCCCGTGCCGTTGGGCGAGGCGTCGGGGTCCTCGAACAGGTTGAACTGGGTGACGCTGTCCTGCGTGCACTCACCCCGCGCAAGCTGCGTCAGGATGCACTGCGTGCCGTTCGTCGGCGTGGAGCCGTTGCGCCAGCCCCGGTAAGCGATCGGCCACCGGTTCATATCCGTGATCAGACCGCCCTCCGCGTACGCGTTCCAGCGCGCCGGCCCGGGACGCCCCCGCTTGGTCTTGATCACGATCACGCCGTTCGCCGCCGCCGTGCCGTACAGCGCCGCGGCCGAGGGCCCCTTCACGACGTCGATCGACTCGATCTCTTCGGGATTGATGTCGTTCAAGCGGCTCGGGTTGGTGCCGCCGATGCCGATGCTGGAAGAGCCGACGGCACTCTCCATCCGAATCCCGTCGATGATGTAGATCGGCTCGTTGTTGAGCGACAGGCTGCTGGTCCCGCGGATGCGGACCCGCGCGCCGGCCCCGGTCAGGTTGCCCGGCAGGACGTGCACGCCGGGCGCTTTGGCCACGAGCAGATCGTTCATGTTGGCGATCGGCGCGGTCTGCACTAGCGTGGCCGCGTCGATCGTCGAGATGACGTTCCCCACCTCGCGCTTCCTCTGGTCGCCCGTGGCGGTCGTCACGACGGCGTCGAGCGTGTAGGCCGACAGCGTCAGCGCGACGTCAGCCGTGGCCGTCTCACCCGCCGCGACCGTCAGCGACCGGGTGCCCGATGCATACCCGATCATCGCCGCCCGGACCGCCACCTCGCCGGGGGGGATGTTGCGGATGGTATAGCGCCCGTCCGCGTCGGTCGCCCCGACCAGGGTCGTGCCGACGACGACCACTCGGGCACCGCTGATCGCCTGCCCGGTGGCCTGGTCGGTGACCCGGCCGGAGACGGTGCCGGACTGCCCCTGCGCCGCCATCGCGTTCGTCGCAGCCGTTGCGCCCAGGAGCGCCAGCAGCGCAAAACCGCCGCACAGCCGCCGAATGCCGACGATGCTCATATCGTGTCCTCCTCCTCACCATGGCGGCCCGCAACGCCCGATCACAACCGGACGATCCCGAGCCAACGAAGTACCGCGAATGTCAGATCCCGTAGCGGACTGCGAAAACGGAGCCTGCCCCCGGAGCGCGAGCGCTCCGAGTGCCCCCCCAGCCTACGAAGGGTGCGGCGTCAGGCGTCCCCCCCCAGGCCTACATCGAGGCGGCGCGGGTGGAGCGTCGGGACGGAACAGGCGATACCGTGTGAGGGCGGGGACGGTCGTCCCCACCGGGATGCGAACAAGGCGTTGGCCCATCTGGACCCTCCTTTGCATTCCAACCTACACCTCGCCTCGGACTCGGCAAGGGGCAGGCGGCAGCTCTGACAGGACCCGTAGCGGCCGGAGCGGGGAACTGGGGGGGTGGGGGGTCAGGGGGCCGTGTTCGGGGGCCGGCGATCCACCAGGAAGAGCGCCGAGGCCGTGGAGAACTGCGTCGCCGCGCTGCCCACAACCGAGGCCGGGACGATGACGACCGTGAGGACCGATCCGGCGATGCTCGTGCCGGCGATGGGGTTGCCGGTAGGCGTCCCGGCCGTGCCGGCCGGGGTCGTGACGTTCACGAGCAGCGGGGTCTTCGTCCCCGCCGCCGTCGCCACGATGCGCAGCGTGGTCGCCGTCGGGCGGGTGAAATAGGCCCGGACCGTAGAAAACGTCACACCCGCCATTTGGGGCACATCCGGCAGCGTGTCGGTCGGCCCGATGAAGGAGACGTCGACACTGCCGATGCCTGCCCCCGCATGGATCACGCGCAGCCCAATGTCGGTGGCGGCCGGGATGGGCGGCTGGTCGGCGATTATCCAGACCGTCCGTGCGGGTGTCGAGCCCGTACGAGCGAAGCCGGCGTGTAAGAACGTGTAATTCTGATCCTGGGCGAAGGCGAACGTGGTATCCGACAGAACCTGCGACGCGATGGCGGGGTTGAGGCTCGAGTTGAACACGTTCACACGGCGCTGCCCGGCCTCGATCGCCTGATAGAACCGGTTGTGCCCACGGAACTGCGCGTCGAACAACCCCGCGTTGGACGGAATGTCGACTACGCGGTAGTCCTGCTCCCCGGTGTCGGGCACGGCGTTGAGGAAGTGGATCCCGGCGTACGCGACGTCGATCGGAGGCAGCACGCCTTTATCGTCGCAGCCGGCGACGAGGAGCGCCGCGGCGCAGAGCAGAGACAACCGGGGTCGATTCATGGGCACGCTCGAAGTCGTTTGAGGTTCTCGCGCTCGCACTGCACGGTCTACTGCTCGCCGTCCGGGGGCGTCTTGCCGTCGTCCCCGCCGATGCCGAATACCGACAGGGTGCCGCTCGCGATGAGGGCCACTATAGCGCCGCCCATGGCCACGGCGAGCGCGAGCGACCGCCCGGGGGAAAACCGCCGTCGCAGGGCGGTCGAGACATACTCCCGCCGGATCGTCACGGCCTCGCCGTTCCACCGTGTCCGACCCCCGAACAGGCCGCGCACTTCCGCCACCCGGACGACGTAGGCGGTGTCCGTGACGTCGACCACGGCTCCTTCGATCCGGGCGACCGAGGCGCCGACCTGCGGCGCCGCGCCGACCCGGCCCTGGTCATTCAGCACCAGGGCGAACCGCGTAGCGGGCTCGGGGTTCACCGCCACCGGACTGTAGGTGTAGCACGCCGGGACGAGCGCGGTGACGACGCAGAGACCAAGTAGCGCCCGTCCCGGCCGCGCCCTAGTACACCCCACCGGCGAACAACCCGTAGTTCCCCCGCGCCGCGCCACCCGGCGCTCCAACGCCGCCCATGTCGTAGAAGGCCTGCTGCCGGGCATCCATCTCTTGCAGCGGCACCGGCCAGTGCACCGCGGTCCCCTCGGGCAGGTCCCCCCACCCGCGGGCCGCGAAGAACCACGCGCCATAGGCGATAAAGGCGTTCTCCAGCCGGTACTCCCATTTGAGCGCGTCCCACACGGTCCCGCACCGAGCGGACTTGAAGTTGGTCGCCGGATCGGGGACCCTGGGCACGCAGGCGTTGCCGCCGGGCACGGGCGTCACCGTGTCGGTGATGGCGGCGAGTGACGGCAGGCCCCCTTTGGCGATCCGGGAGACGTTGATCAGGGCGACGGCGGCCGCCACGTTGCCCGCCCGCAGATAGCCCTCGGCCGCGAGCAGGTTCATCTCGGCCCTGGTCATCACGGGGTAGGGGCCGATGCGGGCCGCGTCGAACAGGGCGCGGGACCGATAGAAGTCGTAGTACGACTTGCCCATCGGCGCGCCCGGCTGATCCTCGCCCGTCGGCCGGTTGCGGAAATAGGGCACCGAGTCGAAGGGCAAACCGGCGTTGGGCGCCGGGGAGTTGGCCTGCTGCGTGGCCCGGTTCGCGCCGCGGGGAATCCGCCGGTCGGGTGAAACGACCAAGAACGCCTGGCGATCGGCCAGGGGGTCCGCCAACCACGCGCTGTACTCCCCGGAGGTGTCCGCCATGCCGAGGAAGAACTGCGACATCTGGTGCCAGTTGGCCGATCCGGTGTTGTAGTGGATCGTGGTCCAAGCGATGTCCCACCCCGCGGACGGCGTCATCGAGAGCTTGAGGTCCGCCGCGATCCCGTTCAGCGCATCGTTGATGACTTCGGTCCAGTTCACGAGCGCCCGCTCGGCCGGGGTCCGCGCGACCCCGGCCCGGAACCGCGCCTTGTAGGACCGGGCGAGCCGGACGAAGTCGCTGGCACTCAGGGCGAGCCCGTTGACCCAGGTGCTGGGGAGCGGGAACCAGCCCGTGCCGGCCGGCACGGGTCCGGACGCGATCGCGATAGCCGAGTCGAGGTACCCGAGCGCCGCCTGCATCAGCGACTCGTAGGACACCAACGCATTGATCGCGTCGGGGGCGTCATTCTCGGTGAGCACCGCCCCGGAGTCGTAGGCCAGCGCGACGTTGGCGAGCCCGACGCCCTGCACGAACCGCGCGAACGCCTTGGCCCGGGCGTCGCGCGCGGAGCTGCCGAGGGTGAAGTTTGCCGAGTTGAGCTGGCCGAGGCCGATCGACGCGATCCGCGCCGCCCGGTGCTGGAACAGGAAATCGCGGAAGTTGGCGTTCTCCGCCGGGTTGCCGCGCGCGTTGCTCAGCGGGGTGCGCGGCACGGCGCCGCGCGGCCCCATGTTGA
>JBOHSA010000153.1:0-2759 GCA_050732995.1 Gemmatimonadales bacterium
CGCCGTCCGGCCGCCGCGCTCCGCCTGGCGGCCCGCCGCGCTGCTGGCGGCGTTCGCCTGCGTGGGGCTGGGCCTCGCGCTCGTGACGGGTGTGCTCGCGGTCCGCCGCATCGAATGCTGTTGGACCGAGTTGCGCCAGGCGCGCATTCCCGAAGACTCCATGGAGTTGAAGGCGGCGCTCGCCCGCGTGGTGGCCGAGGCCCGGCGGCTCGCCGAGCGCGGCATGACGGCGGCGCTCCTGCCCCGGGCTGCCGCCTTCGAGCACCTGGACCGCGCACTCGCCTCGGGCGAGCGCGGCCTGGAGCGTGGGGTGACCATCCTCGGTCCCGATGAGCAGCCGTGGGCGTGGGCGGGGCGGCACCGCGTGGTGCCCGAATCGGATACGGCCGAGTTGCGCGCCACCATCACCACATTCTACGCGACGCTGGAGGCGAGGCGCCAGACACAGGCCGGAGGCCAGGCGGTCGGGACGGTGCTGCTCGACGCCGCCCCCGCTGTCGCGGACCGGGAGAGAGCGCTCGGCGTGGCGTTCGCCCGGGCAACGGGCGTGGAGCTGCGGTTCTTCACGCCCGGGGTCGCCCCGTCCGGGCCCGTCGCGTGGGACTACGCCACGCAAGAGGCGGGGCCGCTGTTCACCGTCCAGCCGCTGCCACCTGTCCAGGGCGACGCGAAGCTCGCGGCGCTGGCCCGGACGGCGAGATGGGCGAGCGCGGGTCTCGCGCTCGCGCTGTTGTTGTTGCTGCTCGCCGCGCCGCCGGGACGCTGGCGGTGGGCTGTGGTGGCGGCGGGGGCGTGGTCCGTGGCGCGCGCGTCGCTGGGCCCGCCCCTCGAGCTCACCGCGTTCTTCTCGCCCGACACGTTTTATCGGCCCACGCTGGGCCTGTTCAGCGCGTCGGCGGGCGCGCTCGCGGTGCTCGGCTCCCTGCTGCTCCTGGCCGCGGGGACCTTGTGGCGGCGAGGCACCGCGCGGCGCGCGTGGCACGTCGCCTTCGCATCCCTGCTCATCCTCGCCGCGCCCTACCTCGTGCGCCACTTCGGCCGGGGAATCGCTCCACCCGCCGGCGGCGTGGATTTCGCGCTCTGGCTGTCGTGGCAAGCGGCGCTCGCCGCGGGTGCCATGGGGCTGGTGCTGCTCGCGGCCGCGCTGGTGCGCGGTCCGGCCGAGCCGCCGCGGGTGCCGTGGACCCTCCCCGCGGCGTGCGTCTGGGCGGCGGTCGCGAGCGTGGCGGGCCTCTGGCTGTGGCGACCCTACGCGGCCTGGCCGGAATGGTACTCCTTCGTGTGGCTCCCCGCGCTGGTGGGCGTGCTCGTCCCCGCGCCGCGGCGCTGGGCGCTCGTCGGTGTCGCGACGGTCGCGGGGACAGCGGCCGCGCTCGCGACCTGGGGGGCCGCCGTCGAAGGCCGGCTCGCACTGGCCGAGCGCGACGTGCGACGCCTGGGCGGGGGCCGCGAGGGTGGGGGCGACGCCGTCGCCGTGGCGCTGCTCGAACGCCTGGGCCGGCAGGCCCAGACTGTCGCGCCCCCCCCCCCGCGCTCGGCGAGCGACCTGTACGCGCTCTGGTTGCGCTCGCCGTTGGCGGCCGAAGCGTATCCCACGGTGCTCGCCCTCTGGGCTCCGGACGGATCGCTCCGCGCCGATCTCCCGCTGGCGACGCTCGATCTGCCGCAGCCGCTCTTGGCGGCGCTGGCGCGGTCCACCGCGGGGCCGGTGAGAGATGGCCTGCGCGTCGAGCGCCTCGAGCGGGTTCCGGGCGTGCACTACGTCCTGGTGGCGCCGCTCGGCTCGGGCGACGTCCTGACCGTCGGCGTCGGCCCCTGGTCGCGCCTCGTGCCGCCCGCCCGGGTCGCCCGGTTCCTGCGGGGCGAGCAGGGCGTGGAGCCCCCCTATACCATCTCCCTCTCCATCCCCAATCCGGGGCCGACCGCGCGGGCGGCGATGCCGCGGCTGCGCTGGCGGCGCGCGGGCTGGGCGGCGCAGGGCGACCGGCTGATCGAGCTGCCCGGCGGCCTGCGGCACGTGCACGTCCGGGTGGACTTGCGGGGGCCGGTGGCGTTGCTCGTGCGCGGCGCGCTGGTCGTGGTCGCCAACCTGGCGCTCTTAGCCGCGGCCTGGGTCATCGGCCTCGTCGTGACCGACGGGTGGCGGCCGCGCCTGCCGGCCCTGCTCGCGACCCTGCGCGCCAGCTATCGCGCGCGCCTGACGGCGGCGTTGGCGGCGTTCTTCGTTCTCCCGGTGCTTGCCTTCGCGGTCTGGAGCTTCGCCCGATTAGGGGACGAAGCGCGCCGCGCCGGCGACCTGCTGATCCGCCAGACGCTGCGGGACGCGGTCGCCACGGCCGGTGGGCTGATTCCCCAGGTCTCGGCCCGGCCGGCGGTGGTGGAGCTCGGCGCGCGGCTCGACGCCGATCTCTGGCTGTATCGCAACGGGCTCCTGGTAGGGACGAGCGCGCCGGTGCTGGGGGAGCTCGGGCTGGTGGACCCGTTGCTGTCGCCGGGCGTGTTCCGCCGGCTTGCGCTCGAGGACGAGCTGGACGAGACCGTGGACGGGCATACGGCGGGACGGCCCATCCGGGTCGGGTACCGGCAGGTGCTCGCCGGCGCGCCGGGCGACCAAGCCGCGCTCGCCGCACCCCAGCTGCTGGACGACGAGCGCATTCGCCGGCAGCAGGAAGACCTGGCGCTGGTGCTCATTCTCGCGACGCTCGCCGGCCTGTTGGCGGCCGCGGTGCTGGCGGGGCTGGTGGCGCGGGGGCTCGCCG
>JBOHSA010000154.1:0-1965 GCA_050732995.1 Gemmatimonadales bacterium
TCCATGGTGGCCATGGCGAGCCCGGCGCCGTTGACGCAGCAGCCCACGTTCCCGTCCAGCTTGATGAACGTGAGCCCCGCCTCCCGCGCCGCGCGCTCCGAGGGCGCCTCGGCCTCGGGATCGCGCAGCGCGGCGATTTCGGGCCGCCGATCCAGCTCGTTGTCGTCCACGACGATCTTCGCATCCAGCGCCACGACCTGCCCCGAGGGGGGGGGGGTAGTGACGAGCGGGTTGATCTCCGCGAGCGACGCGCCGACGCCCTGGAATGCCGCATAGAGCTTGTGCATAATGTCCGCCGCGGCGCGCACCTGGGCGAGGTCGCGATACAGGGCGAACCCGAGCCCCAGGGCCTGGTGCGGCAGCAGCCCGTAGCGCGGATCGATTGCCAGCCGGTGGATCTTCTCGGGGGTCTGGGCCGCGACCTCCTCGATGTCGATCCCGCCCGCCGGGCTCACCATCAGCACCGGCCGCTGCGAGGCGCGGTCCACGATGATCCCGACGTAGCTCTCCGACGCGATGTCGGCGGCCGGCACGACGAGCACCCGGCGCACCGGAAGCCCCTTGATGGACCTCCCGAGGATCCGGCCGGCGTGCGCCGCGGCCTCGGCGGGATCGGCGGCCAGCTTCACTCCCCCCGCCTTGCCCCGGCCGCCCGCGTGCACCTGCGCCTTGACGACGACCGGGCCGCCGAGCCGGTGGGCGATCGCGCGCGCCTCGTCGGGCGTCGCCGCGACGTCGCCCGCCGGCACCGGAATGCCGTGGCGCCGGAGGATCTCCCGGGCCTGATACTCGTGCAGATTCACCCGCGCTCCTCGGTGATGGTCGTCCCGGCCTCGCCCCGTAGGGCAGCGAGGCCCTGGGCCAGCTCGGCGATCACGGCGCGTTCGCCGCCCGCGCGCACAAAATCGGCCGCAGCCTCGACCTTGGGGCGCATGCTGCCCGTGCCCAGCTCGCTGCCCGCCAGCAGGTGATCCGCCTCGGCGAGTCCCAGGCGCCGGATCGCTTCCCGATGCGCGGTGCCGTACCCGCGGTACACCGCGTCCAGGTTCGTCAGGATCAGCAGCACCGTGGCACCGATCTCCTGCCCAAGAATCGCCGCCACGCGGTCCTTATCGACCACCGCGTCGATCCCTTCGAGTCCGAGGCGCGAGTCCTGGTACACCGGCGGGCCCCCGCCCCCGCACGCGATGACGATGTGACCCGCCGCGGCCAGGTGGCGGATCATGTCGCGCTCCACGACGGCCGCGGGCCGCGGCGACGGCGCCATGCGGCGCCAGATGCCCGGACGCTCCTCCCTGACCGGCGCGCCCTGTGCCTGCAGCCGCGCCATCCGCGCCGGGTCGAGCGCGTGCCCGATCGGCTTCGTGGGATTGCGGAGGTTGGGGTCGTCGGCGGCGCACAGCGTCTGAGAGATCAGCGTGACCACCGTGCGGCGCACGCCGGCCCGCGCCAGCGCGTTCTGGAGCGACTGCTGGATCATGTAACCCATCCAGCCCGCGGTCGCCGCGACCAGCACGCCCAGCGGGAGTGGCTCGACCTGATCGCTCGCGAGCTCGTTGCGCGCCAGCTCGTCGCCGACCTGGGGCCCGTTGCCGTGCACCAGCACGATGCCCCAGCCGTCGCGCGCCAGCTCCACGATCGGCGCGAGGCTCGCGCGAGTGTGGCGGAACTGGTTGCTGATGGTGGGCCGCTCCCCCGGTGGGGCGACGGCGTTCCCGCCCAGCGCGACGACGATCGTTCCCGGGGAGGGAGACACGGCGGCGCAACCTAGCGGCGCCGGGGGAAGGGAGCAAGCAGGCGCCGCAGCTCGGCGTACAGCCGCCCGAAGCGCACCAGGTCGCCGGCCGCCAGGGCGGAGTCGGCGGCGGCGGCGAGCCGTTGCGCCGCGGCCCAGCGCGCCGCGAGCGACGTGTCCGCGGGGAGGCCGCCCGCGGGCGGACCCGATGCCGCCAGATCGCGGAGCGC
>JBOHSA010000155.1:0-20607 GCA_050732995.1 Gemmatimonadales bacterium
CGTTGCGGGTTTACGGGGTGCAGGCCGCCGGCGCCGCCGCCATCCACGACGCCTGGCACGCCGGGCGCCCGCGCAGCTACGACGCGGCGACGACCTTCGCCGACGGACTCGCGACGCGCAGCACCTACGAGCTGACTTTCCCCGCCCTGCGCGCCGGGCTCGCCGGCTTCGTCACGGTCACCGACGCCGAAATCGCCGACGCCCTGCGCCTCTTGCTGCGGACGACCCATTCGCTGGTGGAAGGCGCGGGCGCGGCCGGCCTGGCGGCGCTCCTCGCCCTGCGCGACCGCCTCGGCGGTCAGCGCGTCGGCATCATCCTGTCCGGCGGCAACATCGACGCCGAGACCCTGCGACGCGTGCTGGCGGGCGAGCTCTGAGCGCCGCCCGCCGCTAGCGGCCGAGCTCCTCGGCGTACGCCTTGCGCAGACTCTCCAGATAGCGGTCGAGCAGCCCCGCCATCGTTCGGTGCTCTTCCTGGACCGACCGGCGGAAGGCGGCGTCGGTGAGGAAATGGTACAGCACGGCCGCCATGATCTTCGCGTCGAAGAGAAACCCCGTGTGGCCGACCGCCGTGAAGGCGTCCTTCTCCCGCTCATAGGAATGTCCGGCCGCGGGGGAGCTGAACACGCTCACGCCGACCCCCGGCACCACGCGCGAAACGACGCCCGTCTCCTCGTAGCCCGCCGGCCGGTCGAGCTCGGCCTTCAGCCCGGGGGCGTTGAGCGCCTGGGCGTACGCGAAGGTCAGCTCCTCGAGAGTGGCGAGGGTGACGCCGTCACGATAGCGACCGTAGTTCTCGATCTTCACCTGGACGCCCGAGGCGAGCGCGGCGCCCCGGGCGGCGCTCGCCACCAGCGAATCGATGTGCTCGAGGTAGACCTCGTCCGGATAGCGCAGGTAATAGTCGGCCACCGCCCGGTCGGGCACGACGTTCGGGGCCGCCCCGCCCTCCGGGATGATGCCCTGGATCGAGGCTTCGGGCCGGAAGGTGCTGCGGAGCCCGTCCACGGCGACGTAGAAATGCACCGCCGCCGCGAGCGCGTTCCGGCCGTTCCAGGAGTCGCGCTGGTGCGCCGGCCGTCCGGTGAAAATGTAGCGCACTTCGTTGATGTTCAGGCAGCACACGCCGAAGCCGGGGCGGCTGCGCGACGTCTCGCTCGAGCCGTGACTGCGCACGAGGATGTCGGCACCCCGAAAGACGCCTGCCTCGAGCATCGCGGTCTTGGACGGCGGCCCGACTTCTTCGGCCGGCGTGCCGTAGGTGACGACGCGCCCGGGGATCCGCTTTTCCCTCATGTACTCCGCCACGGCGAACGCCGCCGCGAGGCCCACCGGCCCCTGGGCGTTGTGGTGGTCGCCGTGAAACGCCCCCTGCGTCCCGCGCAGCGCATCGTACTCGAGGATCACCCCGAGGGTCGGACCGTCGGGGCCGGCGGGCGAGTCCCAGGTGCCGACGAACGCCGTGGCGAGTCCCGCCTGGCCGGTCGTGACCGCGAACCCGCGCGCGCGCAGGATAGCGGTCAGCGTATCCACCGCCTTGCGCTCCTGGAAGCCGACCTCCGGGTGCCGGCCGATCCAGTCGCTGACCGCTTCGAGACCCGCGGGGCCCCCCCCCGCCCACAGCTCTTCCACCCGGCGCAGGATGCGGTCGCGGTCGGCGTCCGGCCTGGTCGCGAGGCGGCGACCGAGGTCGGTGGGCTTCAGGCGGGCCTGGAGCGCGTCGATCTGGCGCAGGATCTCGCCGGCGGCGGCGCGCTCGGTTGGCGTCGTCTGCGCGCCGACGACCGCGGGAAGTCCAGCCGTAGTGAGGCTGAGAATGACGGCGTACCATCGCATGGGGCAGTCCTGTGTAGGGGCGCGCCAAGTGTGAAGCGTCGCCGGGCGGCCGTCAATGACGACGCGGAAGGCGCCGGCGCCGCATCCCGGACGCCGTCCGACACCGTGTCGCCGAGGCGCAACGCTCGCCGCCCGCGCCCGCTGGGGAGTCCTCGCGCTCCTCGAGCGCTGGCTCCGTGCAACCATTCCCGGCTCTCGCACGTCCAAGTAGGTATCCATCGCCTGGGCTCTGCCATGACGCGAATCGTCGTCCGCCTCGCAGTGCTGGCCGTTGCCGCGCCCTTTCCCGTTCTCGCTCAAAACATCCATCCCACCCAACCGCCGGAAGTCCGGGCCGTCGCCCTCCCAACGGGGAGTCCTCTGCGGCTCGACGGCCGGCTGGACGAGGCCGTCTGGCGCACGGCGCCGGCGGCGACCGACTTCCGGCAACACCAGCCCCGCGAGGGCCAGCCCGCGACGCAGCGGACCGAGGTCCGGTTCGCCTACGATGGGACCGCGCTGTACGTGGGCGCGCGCATGTTCGACGAGCAGGGCGCGAGCGGCGTGCGGACCCGCCTGGTGCGCCGCGACGGCACGCTCGATTCGGACTACCTGGAGGTGATCTTGGACCCGTATCACGACCACATCGGGCGGCTGTTCTTCACGGTGAACCCGTCGGGTGTCCGGAGTGACGCCAATGGCCTGGGCGGCGGGGGGGACGACTCGTGGGACCCGGTCTGGGAGGTGGCGACGGCGATCGACTCGCTCGGCTGGACCGCCGAGCTGCGCATCCCCTTCTCGCAGCTGCGGTATCCCGAAACGTCGGCCGGGGAACAGACCTGGGGCCTCCAGATCTGGCGCCAGGCGAACCGGCTGAACGAAATCTCGCAGTGGTCGTTCTGGGGGTTGACCGAGAGTGGTGGCCCGCCGCGGTTCGGGCACCTCACGGGCCTCGCGATCTCGCGCCCGCCGGGCCGGGCCGAGTTCCTGCCGTACGTGGTGGGCCGGTCGGCCAACGTGCCGGTGAGCGACTCGACCGATCCGTTCCAGGATCCCCACGTGTGGGACGGTCGCCTGGGGGCGGACGCGCGCGTGCTGCTCACGTCCAACCTTACCCTCAACGCGACCGTCAACCCCGATTTCGGCCAGGTCGAGGTGGACCCCGCAGTGGTGAATCTGACTGCGTTCGAGACGTTCTTCGAGGAGCGGCGGCCCTTCTTCGTGGAGGGCGCGGGCTACTTCGGGTTCGGCGGCTTGAACTGTTTCTTCTGCTCGAACGTCTCGAGCCTGTCGATGTTCTACACGCGCCGGGTCGGCCGATCGCCGCAAGTCCCGAGCAACGCGTTCGCCGGTGGCGGCGAGTACGCCGACCTCCCGGAGAACACGACGATTCTGGGCGCTGCGAAGCTCACGGGGCGCACGCCGTCGGGCTGGTCGATCGGCGTGCTCGATGCCGTCACGCGCCGTGAACGGGCACTGGTCCAGTTGCCGGACAGCAGCCGGGTCCGGGCCACGGTCGAGCCGTTCACCAATTACTTCGTGGGCCGGGTGGCGAAGGACCTGCGACAGGGCGCGACGGTGATCCGGGCGATCGGCACGTCCGTGCTGCGCGATCTCGACGACCCGTATCTCCGGGCGCGGCTCAGCCGCCGCGCGGAGTCGTTCGGCCTCGGGACCGAGATGTGGTTCGGCAAGCGGGACTATCGCCTCATGGCCCAGGTGGCGGGGACGCAGGTCTCGGGCGACACCGCTGCGATGCGGCGGCTACAGCTCTCCCCCGCCCGCTACTTCCAGCGCCCGGACCGCGGCAACGGAGCCAACGGGTTCCTGAGCGACGCCTACGACCCCAAGCTCACGTCGCTGCGCGGGCTCGGCGCGTACGCTCGGTTCGCCCGGGAATCGGGTAGTCTGTTGTGGGAGGTGTCCACCAACCTGCGCACGCCGGGGTTCGAGAACAACGACATCGCGTTCCTCTCCCGGGCCGACTATTGGTGGATGAGCGGCAACCTCTTTCGGCAGTGGACCAAGCCGACGACTTGGTACCGCCAGGTGTTTGTCATTGTCGGCGGCCAGCAGCAGTTCAATTTCGATTGGGATTTCACGGACCAGCAAACGCAGCTGTTCGGCTACGTCCAGCCGCTCAACTACTGGGAGGTGAGCGGGTTCTGGATCCACCGGCCCTCCCTGCTGGACGACCGGTTGAGCCGCGGCGGGCCCGTAGTGCGCCGGCCCGGCATCGACTTCTGGTCGACGAGCGTGTCGACCGACCGGCGGAAGTCCGTCGTGCTCAACGCCTTCGGCGACGTGGGCTGCGACGGCGACGGCCACTGCGATCGCAACGTCGGCCTCACGCTCCAGGTCCGGCCGGCCTCCAACATTTCGGTGTCCGCCGGGCCCTCGCTCGGCCACGACGAGACCGGCGTGCAGTACGTGACCACCGTGTCCGACCCGACCGCCACCGCGTTCTACGGGCGGCGCTACGTCTTCGCCGACCTGGAGCAGAACTCGATCGCGATGAACACGCGGTTCAACATCACGTTCTCGCCCAACCTGACGTTCGAGCTGTTCGTGCAGCCGCTGATCGCGAGCGGCGACTATTCCCGGTACAAGGAGTACGCCGCGCCGCGCGGGCTGCGGCGGCTGGTCTACGGCGTGGACTTGGGGTCCGATTCCGTCAAGCTGGGCAGCGCGGGAAGACCCGACTCCATCTTCATCGACCCCGACGGCGGCGGCCCCGCCGCCCGGTTCGTGTTCGAGGATCCGAGCTTCACGTTCCGCTCGCTCCGCGGCAACGCGGTCCTGCGCTGGGAGTATCGCCCCGGCTCGACGCTGTATCTGGTCTGGACCCGCAGCAGCGCATCGTCGCTCACTCGGCGGGCGATCGACTTCGGGGCCGACGCGCGCGATCTGTTCCGCGGGCCGGCGGAGAATATCTTCCTGGTCAAAGTCAACTACTGGCTGGGAATCTAGCTCGACCTCGCGGGGCGATGCGGCGCGCGCCATTACCGCTGGGCCACGCTGACGTTCATCGTGGAGCCCGAGGCGCCGTACCGCCTGCGGGGCATTCGAGTGGAGGTCGGCTAGCCCGCAGCCGGGACGGCGTCCAGCAGGGACCGGACGTGTTCGATCTCGTCGGCGTTGATGGTATGGCCCATCCCCGGGTAGATCCGTTTGGTCACCCGCGCGCCGAGCCGGGTGAACACCGCCTCCGTCTCATCCACCCGCCGCTTGGGGACGTGGGGGTCCACGTCGCTCGAGCCGAGAAACACGGGTGTGCCTTCGAAGCTCCCCGCGTAGTCGCGCGCCGTGCCCTCCGGACCGATCAAACCGCCCGAGAGCCCCACGACGGCGCCGTAACGGCGGGCGTGGCGTGCGGCGAACTCGAGGGCGAGGCACGCCCCTTGGGAGAAGCCGAGCAGCACGACGCGCGGCGCCGGCAGGCCCGCCGTCTCGGTCCGGCCGAGGGCCTCCTCAACCAGCCGCAGCGCCGAGGAGAGGTGCGGCTCGTTGCGCTCGATGCGCTCGAGAAAGCTGTACGGGTACCAAGTGCGGCCCGCGGCCGCGGGCGCGCAACAGGCGAACTGCGGGCGGTCGAGCGTCCGGGCGAGCTCCCGCATGTCCTGGGGCGACCCGCCGCGCCCATGGAGCAGGACCATCGCGCCGCGCGCCGTAGCGAGCGGCGCGCCCGAGACCAGGATCGGTTGCTCGCCGTGTGGATCCCGGGGCACTCGGGCTCAGTCGCTCACGGCGGCTGGCGCCCGGAGCGGCGGGAGCCGGGTCTCGATGGCGCTCCGGTGCGGCTCGAGCCACGGCGGGAGCACCAGCCGCTCCCCGAGCGTGTCGAGCGGCTCGTCGGTGGCGAACCCCGGGCCGTCCGTCGCGAGCTCGAACAGCACGCCCCCGGGCTCCAGGAAGTAGACCGACTTGAACCAGAACCGGTCGATCACCTCGGTCGGGCGGCGGCCCGCCGCCGCCACGCGCGAGCGGGCTTCGAGCTGGGCGGCTGCGTCCGGGACGCGCCAGGCGACGTGGTGCATGGCCCCCCTGCCCCAGGCGCCGCGCGCGACACCCGGGACCTCGCGGATCTCGAGGAACCGGCCCGAGCCGCCGCCGCCCAGTCCGTAACGGTGCCAGCCGCCCTCCTCGCCCAACGGCGCGAAGCCCAGCACGTCCGTGAGCAAGCGCGCGGTGAGGGCGCGGTCGCGCTCCCACAGGCGCACGGCGTGCAACCCGAAGATCTGTCGGGACTCGGGCACCGGACTCCGATCCCACGGCGTGAACTCCCGCGGGTCCCGCGTCTCGACAAAGGCCAGCTCCAGCCCATGGGGGTCGGTCACGGGCAGCGCGCGTGCGCCGCGCCGGACCTCGGCCGTTCCGGTCCGCGCGCCATAGTGCGCGAGCCGGTCGCCCCAATAGCCCAGGCTCTCCGCAGGCACGGCGAGCTGGATCTCCGACGCCAGACCCGACCCTGTGCGCCACGGCGGCTGATCCGGCCAGGGGAAGAAGGTCAGATCCGTCCCCGGGCGTCCTTCGGCGTCGGCGTAGAACAGGTGGTAGGTGTCCGGCACGTCCTGGTTCACGCTCCTCTTGACCAGGCGCATCCCCAGGACGCCCGCGTAGAAGTCGAGGTTCTCCTGGGCATCACCCGCGATGCAGGTGATGTGATGAATGCCGGTGAGCTCGGTCATAGCGGTCCCCTGATGATAGCGCCGCCGGAGAGGGGGGGCTACGAGCCTGAGGCTTGCCCCGCCCGACGCGATCACCCATGTTGCTCGCCATCTCTCACCCGGCAGGAGTCGCGTGATCGCTCGCACCACCCTACGGTGGACCGGAATCGTCTCGGTGGCCCTCCTCGCGCTCGGCTGCGGCTCGAAGCGCGTGCTCGTGCCCGCCCGCATGGATCTCCGACCCTACGGGCGGCTCGCGCTCCTGACGTTCACGGTCGAGAACGCCAAGGGCTCGCTCCACACACTCGCGACGCAGCGTTTTTCCGAGGAAGTCCTCGCGAGCCAGCCCGGGATCGAGGTCCTGGAGCTCGGCCCCGCCGACTCACTCGTGGCGCGGGCGGGGGAGCGGGAGTTCGGGCCCCGCTCGGCCCGAGCTCTGGGCGAGGAGCACAGGACGCCGGTCGTGTTCCTGGGCCATCTCAAGGTGTCGGACGTGAAGCCGAGCGCGCGGCTGCTCGGGGTCAATGTGCCGCGCGCCGAGGCGAAGGTGACGGTGGAGCTCACGGTGCGGCTCGTCTCGACGGCTTCGGGCGGGACGCTATGGCGGGCAAGCGCCGCCGCCACCGAGACGGTGGGACAGATCGGGCTGTCGGGCGGCGTGCCGTTTTTCTCCGCCGAAGACCCGAATGAAGCCTACGGCCGGCTCGTCGGGTACCTGGTGCGCCAGGTGACGTGGGACTTTCGGCCGACCTGGCAGCAGCCCTAGTAACCGGTCACGATCACGCTGTCGTAGTTGCGTTCCGGCAGGTACAGGATCTCGATCCGGTCTCCCACGCAGGCGACGCTTGCGCGCCCCGTGCCGCCTCGGCCGCCTCTAGCAGCACCCCGCGCAGCGCCGGGCTAACTTGGGTGGAACGCGAACCCCCTGGGCCGGAAGGAGGCGCCCCATGACACCGAGCCCCGAGCTGCTGCAAGCGGTCGCGCAGGCCCGCGACGAGGCGAAGTCGATCCTGCGTGCGCTCGAAGAACAGGGACATCCGGAGACCGGGCACTCGAGCGGCCTCTATCTCGCGCTCGTGGCGCTCCAGAAGCGCCTAGCCACCACCGAGGCCGCGCAACTCCCCAAACAACTCGTGGCCGAGCTGGAGCAGCTGGTGAGTGGGTGCGTCGGGAAGCTCGCCCCGATTCGCCCGCTACTCGACAAGGCCCTGCGCGTGGCCCGCGACAGGTAACGAGCTTACGGACGCCGCAATACCGGCCGCTCCGGCGCCAGCTCGCACGCCAGCGCCGCCAACCGGTCCGCCAGCCCTTCCAGCTCGCGCCGCTCGCGATTGACGGTGCGGCCATACACGGTCCGGGCCGTCACGTACGTCGTCGCGAGCCACATCGGGATGATCACACCGAGGGCGATCGGCGGGAAATGGAGCGCGCCGACGAGGATGCCCATGATCGGACCCATGCCGCCGCCGATACCACCCCAGATCGCGCCGACCGACGGCGCCAGGTTCTCCCGGATCGCGATCCGGGTCCGGCCGCCACGCACCGAGACCGAGATCTCGAGGTCGCGGCGACGCGGAGGAAGGCCGCGAGCCCGGGGAGCAGGACCTTCAGCGCGACCTCGCGGCGATGCTTGTGGTCATAGGAAAGGTAGACCGTGGCCATGCCGCCGCGGCCCAGGACCCGGCGAGCTCGTAGCGCTCGGCAAGCGCGGTCTGGAGGTCGGCGGGGAGGTCGGTGGTCACGGAGCCGGAATATAGAGACAAAGCCCCACACCGGAACTCGGTGTCGCCGCGGCGCCCTGGGCGAGCGTGCCGCCGATTCAGGCCCGCGCGGGCTCGATGTCGACCCGTATGTCGCGCCACCTCCCCTGGCGGAACCGGAGCACGCTCAGCCCGCACCGCGTCAGGTGGCCGACCAGGATCGCGGTCCAGATCTCCGCGGGCCGGAGCCCGCCGCTCGCCTGGAACAGCGCGCACAAGCCGAGCGGCACCACGATCTGGGACACGATCGAGATATAGAGCGGCGAGCGCGTGTCGCCGGTCCCCTGGAGACCGCCGGTATACGTGAGGGCCACGGTGATGAACAGCCCCGACACGGACAGGAACCCGAGCAGCTGCGTTCCGATGTCCGTCACCACCGGGTCGTCCATGCCGAACAGCGCGAAGAGCTGGCGGGGGATCGTGAGGAACAGGGTGCCGACGACGGCCGCTACGCTGAGCCCGATCCCCGCGGCCACGTGCACGCCGTGCACCGCGCGATCCGGGCGGCCGGCGCCCAGGTTCTGGCCCGCGACCGCGGCGGCCGCACCCATCAGCCCCACCGAAGTCCAGGTGATGAGCGAGAACAGCTCGGAGTAGCCCACGGCGTAGGCGGCCTGGGCCTCGGCGCTCTGCTCGAGCGAGCCGATGAAGCGCAACAGCAACACGCCCGCCACGTTCATCGCGATGCCCTGAAAGCCGGTGGGGAGGCCGAAGCGGAACAGCGCGCGGATGATCCCCCAATCGGGCCGCCAGTCCATGCCGCGGGGCCATCGCACCACCAGGCGCCCGGAGCAGAGCAGGTACACGGCGAGCGCGCTGACCACACCGCCCGCAACCACCGTGCCGAGCGCCGCGCCCGCCGTCCCGAGGCGCGGGATCGGCCCGAGGCCGCGGATGAGGATCACGTTGAGCACGACGTTCAACACCGTGAGCAAGACGCCCAGGCGCAGGGGGGTGCGGGCGTCGCCCGCTGAGCGGAGCGCCCCGCCCATCATGAAGAACAGCAGCATGCCCGCGCTGAACACGAACATGATTCGCAAGTACGGCAGCGCCTCGGCCCGCACGGCGGGGGTGGCGTTCACGAGGCCGAGCAGAGACGGCGCGAGGAAGTAGCCCAGGGGCGCCAGAATGCCACCGGCCAACCCCAGGGCCGCCAGGAACGCCTGGTACACGGTGCGATTGACCTTGTCCACCTCGCCCGCGCCGGCGAAGCGCGCGACCAGCACGGCCATCCCGCTGAACAGGGATGTGACGAATACGATCACGACGAGGAAGATTTGAAAGGCGACGCCAACGGCGGCGTTCCCCGTGTAGCCCACGAAGCGCCCGACCATGATATGGTCCACGATGCCCTGGAGCCCGCCGATGATGTTCTGCAGCATCGTGGGCCAGGCGATCATCCAGACGGCTCGATGGATCGGGCCCTCGACGATCGAGCGGTCGAAGGGCCGCGCAGCGGGCCGGGGGGTGGGGGTGGTCATGAGGTGGACAGATGATACCGGGGTGGGGGCCGGTGCGCCAAGCCTCAGCGGCGCGAAGCTCGGCATATATTCTCCTCGACCGCGTTCTCACCGGAGACCGCACATGTGGCTGGCCGCTGTCATCGGCGCCGTCGTGCGGGACTTCAACACCGCGATCGCGCAGTTCCCCGCCAATCTCGTGGCCGGCCTGATGGGAGTTCGGCCCCGCGAGTTCTTTGGTCTGGACGACCGCACGGAGCGAGCCGTGCCCCGCGTGGCGACCGGCGCATGAACCATCGCTTAGTCCTCGGGCTGCTCGCGGCCGCCTGCGCCGCGGCCACGCCCGCGACCGCGCAACGCTCGTACGCCATCGAGCGGTTCGACGCGACGATCCAGGTCGAACGCGGTGGCGACATCCGCGTGACCGAGTCGATCGTCGTCCGGTTCACCGGCTCGTGGAACGGGATCTACCGCAGCATCCCGGTCATGTACCGCACGGCGCAGGGCTTGAACTGGACGCTGGGGCTCGATCTCGGGGGCGCGACGGACGACGAGTTCTACACCGAGCTGCCCAAGATCAAGACGAGCATCTTCGGTCGCCTGCTCGAACGCGGCTGGTACCACGCGCGGCCCGATCACGTGCGCGCCCGATGGGGGGCCGGCGGGGTCCTGCTGGGCGGCGTGCTCGGCGTCCTGGGCGCCGCCGTCGCCGATCGCTTCCTGTTGACCCCCGTGCCGTTCATCGTGGCGGGGGCGCTCATGGCGCTGATCGTGGTCGGATTCGGCCTCGTCATGCCCGCCCGCACGGTCGCCGGGGCGCGAGCGCTGGAGCACGTGCTCGGCTTCGAGGAGTTCCTGCGGCGCGTCGAGGCCGAGCACTTGAAGCGCGTCATCATCGGGCATCCGGAGCTGTTCGACCGCTTTCTGCCGTTCGCGATGGCCTTCGGCGTGGAGAAGAAATGGGCGCGGGCGTTCGAGGGCATTTACACGGAGCCGCCCCAATGGTACGTCGGCCCAAGCGGTGCGCACTTCAGTGTGAGCGGGTTCTCGAGCAGCCTGGCCGATCCGTCGGGCACGGCCGGCTCGGCGTTGTCGTCCTCGCCCCGGAGCTCCAGCGGCTCGGGATTCAGCGGCGGATCGTCGGGGGGCGGCGGCGGGGGGGGGGGCGGCGGGGCGTTCTGAGAGCCAGACGCCGCCTCATTCCAGTGGCAGGACCTGCACGTCCGCGGCCCCGGTCGCGTCATACCACAGCCGCACCCGCCACGGGCGGCAGCACACCTGGCAGTCCTCGACATATTCTTGCGCCCGTCCGCCCGCCGGATCGAGCGCGATGCTCATCGTGTCGCCGCAGTGCGGGCAGGTGACCTCGGCCTCCGTGTCCAGGGCGGCGTCCGACGGATCGCCGTCCTCGGAGGACTCGGCCTCGTCGCTCCAATCGGCGGCACCGGCTGAGGGAGACATGGGTTGCGGGGGAATCTAGTAGAGGGGACGCGTCGGAAGGGCAGCGGGTGGTGCCCGGCGCAGGACTCCGGCTTGGCGACGCCGGGCGGTCCGGGAACGATCGTCCGGTGGCGCGGGCCAGTACCTCGCCCGCGAGATTCGGGTTGATCGAGCAATACACGGCTTGCGCGCCCGGATCGCGCAGCATCTTGAGATCCAGCACGATCCGCATCCAGTCGGGGTTGGTGTGCTTCGTGACGGGTTCCACGCGGAAGTTGAGGTCTAGCGCTCGATGCCCAGCGAATCAAGTATGTCAGCAGCACCGACTCCGTTCGATCCTGCCTGTAGATCCGGGCGATGCGTCGTTCCGGGTCAATGACCCAGACGCGTCGACGTCGGACAGCCGCGCATCCGCCGAAAGGGAGCGCGTGGCGGGGCGGCGGCGCACGGTGAGCCCGCGCCGAGGTCGGTGAACCACGCGCCGATGAAGCCCCTGGGCTCGACCGACATCTGCCATTCGGACGCGCCGGCGCGTCCTGGCGGCCGCCACCACGCCCGCACGCGCGTGTGGAGCGCCACGAACCGGATAGGGTCATTGGCGATCCACCCCGTCGAGGGTCCGGCGGCCACGCCGAATCCCCACCGCCGGTGCCGACCAGAGCACCCTGGTGACGCCCGTCGCACGCCTCAGCGGTGCGTCGGCAGCGTGAACAGCACACCCAATTGCGGCTCCCAGTCGGTGGCGAGCGACGTGAGACCTATTTCCTGATTGAATCGGATGAACACACGGGGCGAGATGTGCCATTGGGCCTCGGTAATGAGCGACACTTCGTCCACACCACCCGCACCCTGCACAGCCGCGAACACTCGCCACGACGGGGAGAGTCGTTTCAAGTACTCGATGGCATACTCTCCCGGGTTGAAATGCGTGCTCGACGCGCTCTCATAGATCACCGCGGCGCGCGCGGTGAGGGTTCCCCATGAGAACAGTTCCGCGCCTTCTTGCGCACCGGCATCGCCCTCGGTGGGCGAGAGCTCAGGCTGATGTCGGAGGTGGCGCGGAACCGTTTCGCGACGCCGAGGCGCAATTGACCCGCCGATCACCCCGACCCCCGGCCACCCGGCCGACCGCACGCACCTACGCGCTCTTGGCGGCGCTCTCCTGCCGGAGCTGTGCGACCGCCGCACGCACCTTGTCGGTGATCTCCCGCTCTTCACGCAGCGTGGCGATGAGCGCCTCCGCCTGCTTGGTGTGGAACTCGAGCGACCCCGTCTGCTCGACGACCTGATCCATCAACGCCTTCTGGCCGTGGAGCGTCTCGAGGCTAGACTGCATGTCCGCCAGCAGCCCCTCGACCCGGCCGAGCCGTTGCTCGGCCTGTTCGACCTGCCGCTTGCGGTGGTCCAGCCCATTGGCGGCGTCGTGCACGTGGCTCACCAGACCCAGCACGGTCTCGAGCGTGGCGCGGGTCTGGGTGACTTCCTCCTTTGCGGCGGCGATGGACCGCACGTCGTCGACCGTCCGCTCCGCCACCTCGAGCAAGCGGTGCATGTCCGCTTGGAGGGCGTCGAGGGTCCCTTGCCGCTGCGTGACTTGCTCGAGCGACCGCGTCAAGTGCGACTCGACCGCTTCCCACTTCGCGAGCCGCTCCTCGAATTGAGCCATCCGCTTCTGCGCGAAGCGCAGGCTCCCGGCGCGGGTGTCGAGGTCGTCGAGCGTCGCCGTGAGCTCGGTGAGCCGACCGCCGGCGGTCGCGAGCACCCCGGTGAGCTGCCCCGCGCGCTCGTCCAACTGCTGCGCCGCGGCGGCCGCCTGCTCCCGGAGCTGGGACGCCTGCTCCAGGTGCTCGGTCGCCTTGTCCAGCGCGCCCTGCCGCAGCTCCAGCTCCTGGCCTAGAGCGCGGGTGCGCTCCGCGAGCCCTTCGATGTTCTGCGCGCGGGCCTCGAGCGACGCGACGGTGGCGTCCACGGCGGCCACCCGGCGCTCCGCACGCTCGGCGGTGGCGACGGCGGTCGGGACCAGCTTCTCGATGCGCGCGGCCTCATCGGCGTGGGCCGTCAGCGCCATGAATCGCTCGTCCGCGCCCTCCATGCGGGTGAGGAGGCCACGGCTGCGCTCGTCGAGCTGCGTCCCGAGCGAGGCGAGCTCGGACAGGCGCGTGTTCAGGTCCTCGACGAGGTGGCTTCGCGCCGCGATCTGCGTCATGGACTGCGACAGCCGGTCGGCTTCGCCCCGTACCGCCTCGACCGTCGGCTTGATCTCTTCCACGGCGGCGAGCTCGCCGCGCAGCGCGTTGACCGAGTCGGTCACGCCGGCCAGCCACGCCTTCGTGGCGGCCTGGCCCTCGCGCGCCCGCGCCATCTCGCCCGCGGCGACCTGCACCTGCTCGATCGCGCCCTTGACGGTTTCGTGCGTGCCCTTGAGGCTTGCGACATCCTGCAAGACCGCTGCGACCGCGGGCTGCGCCTTCTCGAGCCGCGCCACCCGCTGGGTCATGTCTTCGACCGTCTCGCCGAGCCGACCGGCGTTCGCCTCCACCGCGCGGACCCGCTCGGCCTGCGTCTCGAGCGCCGCGATGGTTTCCGCGAGGCCGGTGAGCTGCGTCGTCAGGCCGTCTGCCCGCGAGCGCACGTCCGCGATGGTGCGGCTCGACTCCTCGAGCGCCCGGAAGCGCGCCTCCATGTCCGTGAGCCCGCCGCGGAGATCGAGGATCCGCTGCCCGACCGCGTCGAGCCCCTGGTTCTCGAGCTCGAAGCGCTTGACCGCCCGCTGGACTTCGTCGCGCAGCGCGGCCAACCGGCCGCGGAGCTCCTCGTCGGCGCGCTTCGCGTCGTCGTGATGGGCGCTGATCTCCTTCGTGCGCTCAAGCACGTCGCCATGCAGCGTCTTAAGCTCGGTGACCTTGGCTTCGAGCTCGCCCAGGCCCTTCGCGCCGTCCTCATGCTTGCGGATCTTGGCGTCGACCTCGCGCATGAGTTCGTGGAGGTGGGCCACCTGGCCGGTGGCGCGCTCGACGATCTCGCGTTGCTGCTCGAGCGCCGAGACCTTCTGGGCGACGGCATCGGCAAGGGACTTGAGGGTCGTGAGCTGGCGCTTGGTCTGCGCCGCGTCGGCCGCAGCCTGGGTCAGGTCCTGGAGCGTCTGCCCGAGCGCGGCCACGCGCGACTCGGTCGCCGCGACGCCGCCCTGAACCTGCTGCTGCCGGTCCTCAAAGGCGTTGAGCCGGGTGGCGACCGTCTCGCTGGCCCGGCGCAGCTCTTCCTGGCGCGCACGCACGCGATCGAACCCCTGAGTGACTTCGCGCACCTCGCCCGTCAGCTTGTCCGCGTCCATGCGGAGCGCCTTGAACCCGCCGCCCAGCTCGAGGAAGCCGGTGAGGTCGTCCTTCAGGGCGAGCGCTTGCTCGAGGGTGCCGCGCAGCTCCTCGATTTCGGTCCGCAACCCCTTCGCGTCTTCCGAGGTCTGGGTGAGCTGCGTTTCCGTGCGCCGCTGGGTGCGGGAGACAGCTTCGGTCTGCTCGTCCAGGGTGGCCAGCACGGGCATCACCCGCTCGAGGGCCTTGATGCGCGCCTGCAGCTCGATCACGGTCTTCTGGCCGTCGGCGATCGGCTGCGCGAGCTGCGCCAGGTTTTGGGCAGCCTCCCGCGCCCCGTTGGTCAGCGCTTCGAACGCAACCCGCTCCCGCTGCATCTGGGCGAGAATAGCGCGGAGCTCGGCAGGAAGCTGCTCCGTCGTGACGTCCTTCCCGAACAGCTTCCAGGCAGCCATATGACTGGTCCTCACAGAAGACGTGGCGCACCGCACGCTGGTGCGGGAGCATGTCTGCGGCGCTGGTGTTGACGATGGGTGACTGCGGTTCGGGCGGGGCGCACACCCCCTCCGGCGAACGGCGTCAGCCGTGTGCCGCAGTGTGGGCGCACGCCTACAATAGGGCGGACGGCATCCCAGGCGCAAGCGGCTGCTACGATCGAGGAGGCGTTTTGTTCATTCATCCAACGACGCCCCACATCCGAACTCAATGTGAGGCTTGATCTTCAATCAGTCAGGACGGCGGGATTAGACGCGTCCGGCCCGTCAGGGCCGGCGCGCCGCGCAGTGGGGCGAGCGGAGTGGAGGCGCTGCAGGCGCCCGACGCTCAACCCGCGACCACCGGAACCGGCAGCGACCGCCGAAGGCAAGACACGCTGACGACCTACTTCAACGGTGAAAAGAACGGCGGCCTTCTGCTGACCGGCATCGGCCTTGTCGGCCTCGCGGTTCGACCGCAGCGCGCCGGTCACTCGTTCTTTGGAGCTGGTTCGTCGAGGAACGGGATCACCGTGGCCGCCAGCGCCGGAGCGCTGAAGATGGTGTAGTGCGTCAGACCCGGCAGTATGGCGAGCCTCGACTTTGGGCGCCCGGAACCATCCCACCCCCCGTCTCGTTGCCCGCCGCCGAGTAGCCCGAACAGCTCCACGGCATGCGCGGGAGGAAAGATATCGGCATCCCCCGCGACGATCAGTGTCGTGGCCGTGATGCCGGCGAGCTCCCTGGAGAAGTCGAAGTCCTGCTTCATCGTTTCGCCGATCTTGGCCAGGAGCCGCGGCCAGTCCTCCGGCCTCGGCGCGATGCTGCTATACAGCTGATACATCGGCGTCTGCTTCATCGCCTCGGCGCTGGCGGCACCAACCTGCGCCTGCTGCGCGCGGATGTCGGGATAGTATCCGTTCCGCCTGAATGGGGTCGAGACCACCACGAGCCTGCCGACCACCTCCGGGTGTCGGATGGCCGTCTGTAGCGCCACGCCACCGCCGAGCGAGTAGCCCATGATGTCGGGACGCTCGAGCCGCAGGTGCTTGATCAGGGCGGCGATATCGTCGGCCATCAGCGCGACGCTGAGTGGTCGATCGATGTCGGCCGTGCGCCCGTGGCCGTGCAGATCGACGGCGATGACCTGCCGGCCAAGGGCGAGCGCGGGAGGTTGGGGCCGAACATCTCAATCGCGCCGAGACCGCCGTGCAGCAGGATAAGCGGTCGGCCCGAGCCATGGAGCTCGTAGTAGAGCTTGATCCCGTTCACGTCCGCGGTGCGGCCGGCGCCCTTTCCTTTGCCCGCCCCGGCACCCCACGGGTTGGCTTGCGCTTGCGCGGTCGTGGCGACCGCGAGACCTAAGCCGATGGCGAGCACCGCGGCGACCTTCTGGCAACGCATTGTCGTGTCTCCTCTGGTGTGTTGGGCTCGGCGGCGGATTCGCGGAGTGGACCGCGCCGGAAGCCCGCTCTATGGGCACGACGAACGGGGCTGGACGAAATCGGCATAGGGGCGGCCTGAGCAGATGATTTCAGGGCGGCACAGACCACTCCGCCGCGGCGACATAGAGGTCCCCGCCGAAGCAGCTCCGCGAGCGCGCGCGTGAAGATACCGTCGCCGGCGCCGAGATCAGCCCAGTATCCGGCTCTCCGTGGGACTGCGCCGCTCATGAGCGCTATGGCTTCGCTGACTTCCAGGTTCGCTGCTCCGGCACAGTCTAGCGCACCAGGGCGTCTGTGAGGCGGGCCAGCTGCTCAAGCTGAGGACCGGTGAGAGATTTGGTCAGGCGGCGCGTCTCTGCCGCAATCTCAGGATCGATACGCCCCAGGAGTGCCAGGCCAGCCTTGGTGATCGTCGCGACGGAGCAGCGTCGGTCCTGTGGATCCCGGACGCGCGTCGCCAATCCTTGACTTACCAGCCGATCCAGCATTCGGGTAACGTCGGGTGACCGGTGAACGCAGCGCCGCGCCACTTCCCCGCGGGGATGCCCGCGGGGGTGCGCACCCCGAAGAATGCGCAGCACGTTGTACTGATCGCCGGTGATGCCATGGCGGGCGCAAACCGCCCCGAAGGCCTGCTGGAGATGATCGGCCGCTATCATCAGGCTCACCGCCGCCGCTTCCGCCGGACCGGCCAACCGTCGCTGGTGCACACGTACGCGAACCGCCATGCTGCAACATCTGTTCCCAACACGGACTGTTCAAGTCCGCTCGGTGGGGCGAATCGATTGAAGCGGGAACAATTCTGTGTTCTCAACACGTTCATCCCAAGGTCCACAGCGATGTCGATTTCCCGCTCCCTTGAACGACGATAGGTATGAGGCACCCGATGGAGAGGACGTTTCCAAATGCAACCTTGCAGGAATCAGTGGTTTCGGTGTATGTTCGGGTCCCGGAAGATCCGACTGCCGAGCTCGCCCTTCCCCACCGCCCCCGCCCTGACGCGGACGATTTGAGGAGACCCTGATGCGATTCGTTGAGACATTCATTCGCCGCCCGGTGCTCGCGAGCATGGTGAGCCTGGGGCTCGTCCTGGTCGGCGCAATCGGCTACTCGCGTCTGCCCGTGCGCGAATTCCCCGATGCCGATCCCCCGATCGTCTCCGTCACGGTGCTGCTGCCGGGCGCGAGTCCTCAAGTGGTCGAATCCTCGGTGACCGACGTGCTCGAAGAAGAGCTATCGAGCGTCGAGGGGCTGCGCACGATGACCAGCGCGAGCCAAGAGCAGGTGAGCACGATCACGCTGGAGTTCACGCTGGACCGCGAGATCGAAGCGGCCGCGCAGGACGTGCGCGACAAGGTGGCGCGGGCCCGCGGCAGGCTGCCCGAGGACATCGAGGAGCCGGTGGTGGCGAAGCAGGAAGCGGACGCGTTCCCGATCATGTTCCTCGCCCTGACGTCCAAGAGCTACGGGCTGATGGAGCTCTCCGACATCGCGGATCGGCAGATCAAGCCGCGCCTCCAGACGATCCCCGGCGTCTCGGGCGCGCCCATCTATGGCGAACGGCGCTTCGCGATGCGCGTGTGGCTGTCGCCGCGCGAGCTGGCCGCGCGCGGCCTCACGGCGCAGGACGTGGAGCAGGCGATCCGCACCCGCAGCGTCGAGGTGCCGGCGGGGCGGATCGAATCCGACCGCCGCGAATTCTCGGTGCGCTACCTGGGGGAGATGCGGACGCCGGCGGAATTCGCCGACCTCACCGTGGCGGGTTCCGACGCCCGGCTGGTCAAGCTCGGCGACGTGGCGCGCGTCGAGCCCGGCCCCGAAGACGAGCGGTCCGTGGTGCGGTATTCGCGGCAGCCGGCCGTGTTCATCGGTGTGGTGCGGCAGTCGAAGGGGAACGTGCTCGACGTCGCCGCGGCCGTGCACGCCGAGCTGCCCGCCCTGCAGGCGGCGTTGCCGGCCGGCGTCACCCTCAACATGGCCTTCGACGGGTCGACGTTCGTGCAGCGCTCCATCCAAGAGGCGCGGGAGACCCTCGGGATCACGGCCGTGCTCGTGATCCTGATCATCTTCCTGTTCCTGGGCGCGCTCCGCGCCACCGTCATCCCGGCGCTCGCGATCCCCGTGTCGATCATTGCGACGTTCGCGGCGCTCGCGGCGCTCGGCTATTCCGTCAACTCGCTCACGCTGCTCGGGTTGATCCTCGCGATCGGCATCGTGGTGGATGATGCCATCATCGTGCTGGAAAACGCGTATCGGCACCAGGAGGAGCTGCGCAAGGATCCGGAGACGGCCGCGATTGACGGCACCAAGGAGATCACCACGGCGGTGATCGCCACGACGGTCGCTCTGATCGCCGTGTTCTCTCCGCTGCTCTTTCTCACCGGGGCCACAGGCCGGTTGTTCAACGAGTTCGGCGCGGCGGTCGGCGGCTCGGTCCTGATCTCCGGGATCGTCGCGCTCACGCTGACACCCATGCTCGCGGCCAAAATCCTGCGCGTGACTCCCGGGGGGGGGGGGGCGCGCGAGTCGCGCTTCCGTCGCGTGGTGGGCGCCGTGCTGACCGGCATCACGACGCGCTACGGCAACGGCCTGGCACGGGCGCTCCAGCGGCCGCTCCTCGTAATCGCCGGCGGCGCCGGCCTGACCGTCGCCGCCGTCGCCCTGTTTTTCGCGCTGGAGCGCGAGTTCGTCCCACCCGACGATCGGGGGTTCATCTTCACGTTCGTGGTTGCCCCGGAGGGCGCCACGGTCCACTACACGGACGAGTACCTGCGCCAGCTCGAGGCGATCGTCCATCGCACCAAGGACGTACGGTCATCGTTCGCCGTCATCGGATTCGATGGCTCGCCCAGCTCCGGGGTCCTGGGCCCGATTCTGGAAGACTGGGACGCGCGCGATCGCTCGGCGCAGGACATCATCGGCGAGCTGCAGCCACAGTTCTTCTTCGGCGTGCCCGGGGTGTTCGCGTTCGCGACCAACCCGCCGGCGTTCGGCGGCTTCAACCCGCCGGTGCAGTTCGTGGTGAAGCACCGGGACTTCGATGCCTTGGTACAGGGCATGGATTCCCTGGTGGCCCGCGCCGGCGCCGTCACCGGGCTCCTCAACGTGGACACGGACTTGCGCGTGACCAAACCCGAGCTGGTCGTCACGATGGATCGGGACCGCGCCGAGGACCTGGGTGTACCGGCGCGCGACATCGCGCTGACGCTGCAGACGCTGCTCGGCGGGCGCGACGTGTCGCGGTTCACGTCGGATAACAAGCTGTACGATGTGATCCTGCGGCTCGACCCCGCGGAGCGGGCGACCCCGTCCGACATCAGTGGCCTCGACGTGCGCGGCCGGAACGGCGCCCTGGTCCCGCTCGATGCGGTCACGCGGACGGAAGAGCGCGTGGGACCGCGGCAGCTGAATCATCACGACCGGGTGCGCTCCTTCACGCTGTCGGCCAGCTTGGCGCCCGGCTTCACGCTCGGGCAGGCGATCGACTCCCTCAACGCCGCGGCCGCCGCGGTGTTGCCGCCGGGCAGCACCGTGGATCTCGCCGGCGAATCGCGGGAGTTCCGCGAAAGCGGCAGTACCCTGTACTTCGCGTTCGCCCTCGCCCTGATGTTCGTCTTCATGGTGCTCGCGGCGCAGTTCGAGTCGCTGCTCCACCCGTTCACCGTCCTGCTGGCGGTCCCGTTGGGCGTGACCGGCGCGCTGGCGGCGCTGTGGGTGGCGGGCTCGACACTCAACGTTTACAGCCAGGTCGGGATGATCCTGCTGATCGGCCTCGTGACGAAGAACTCGATCTTGCTCGTCACCTATGCCAATGACTTGCGCGAGCGCGGCCGCGATGCGCTGGCGGCGATGCTCGAGGCCGGTCGGATCCGGCTGCGGCCGATTCTCATGACTTCGGTCGCGACGATCTTCGGCGCCTTGCCGATCGCGCTCGGCCTGGGCGCGGGGGCGGGCAGCCGGCGGCCGCTCGGCTACGCCATCATTGGCGGCATGGTCGTGTCCACGTTGCTCACGCTCTTCCTGGTCCCGGCGGTGTTCGTGGTGCTGGAGCGGCTGCGCAGTCGGCGCGCCGCGGGGCTGCGCCAGCCCGCGGCGGCGCTGAAGACGTCCGCGCTCGGGCTCGTGGCGCTCGCGCTGGGCGCGACGGTTCCCGCGCCGCTTGCCGCGCAGGGCCCAGACGCGGTACCGGTGGTGACGCTCACCGAGGCGCGCCGCCGCGCGGCGGCGGTGGAC
>JBOHSA010000156.1:0-9900 GCA_050732995.1 Gemmatimonadales bacterium
CTGCAGGAGCGCCGCCTCGCCCAAGCCGCCCTGGCGGAGGACCCCGCGATCGCCGCCGCCGTCCGGGCGCACAGCGCGGCGCACGGCCTCCCCGAGGCCGCCGTCCGCCGGCGCGCGAACGCCTACCTCGACGAGATCCTCCCCCATTTCAACGTCCTGTCGTACTACAAGGTCGGCTACAACCTCGCCAAGGTCTTCGTCAACCTGCTCTACAAGGTGAGCGTCGACTACCAGGACGAAGCCGCCCTGAAGCGCATCCCCAAACGCGACGTCGTCGTCTATCTGATGAACCACCGCTCGAATGCGGACTACGTGGTCGTGGCGTACGTGCTGGCCCGCGGGGTGCACGTGAGCTACGCGGTGGGCGAATGGGCGCGGGCCTGGCCGCTCGAGTACGTGTTCAAGAGCTTCGGTGCCTATTTCATCCGGCGCCGCTTCCGGGAGCCCCTGTACCACACGGTGCTCGAGCGCTACGTGCAGCTCATCACCCGCAACGGCGTGACACAGGGCATCTTCCCCGAGGGCGGGCTCAGCCGCGACGGCCGGCTGCGCGCCCCCAAGCTCGGCCTGCTCGACTACATCTGCCGCACGGTCCTCGATCCGGCGTTCACCCGCGACATCTGGTTCGTCCCCGTCGCCTTGAACTACGACCGCGTGCTCGAGGACCGCTCGCTCATCCGGGAGCTGGTCGACGCGCGCGATCGCCCGGGCCGACTCGCGCAGCTCGGAACCGTGGTCTCCTACCTGGCGGGCAACACGGCGCGCCTGGTCACCGGGCGCCTCCGGCGCTACGGGCGGGCGGCCGTGAACTTCGGGGCGCCCCTGTCGCTGCGGCACTGGCTCGCCGGCGCGCCACGCGGCATGCTCGCCTGGCCCAAGGAGACGCGCCTGCTCGAGCTCCAGAAGCTCGCCCAGGCGACGCTCGACCGGATCGGCGCGATCATTCCCGTGACGCCCGTGCCCCTCGCGGCCGCCGCCCTGCTCTCCTTCGAGCAGACCGTCATCCCCCGCCCCCGCGTGCTCGAGCGGATGGACGAGCTGCGCGACCGGCTGCTGGAGGTGAACGGGAAGGTGGTGCGCGGGGGCGCGCGGATCGGCGACATCTGGGACCGTGCCTGGCGCATGCTGCGGCTCCGGCGGCTGGTGGTGCAGGCGGGCGACAGCCTGATCGTGCTGCCGCGCGGCCGACCGCTGCTCGAGTACTACGCCAATTCCATCGCCCACCTGGTGCCGATCCGGGGGCCGCGACTCCCGTTCCACAAGGCTCATGAGCTGGAGACGGACCTCCCACATCTCCAACAGCCCCAGGGAACGCGGAACGCGGACGGTCGAACGCGGAACTGATCGGCGGGTTCACTTCCGCGTTCCGACTTCCGCGTTTCGCGTTCAGTGGAGCCGCTGCAGCGCCGCCGCCGCGCGGTCGACCTGGGCGATCACCGTGAGCAACAGCTCGCGCACGACGAACTCCTGCGTCTCCATCCCCGCGAGCTGCGCCGAACAGCGCGCCACGCCCAGCGCGTCGTGCGCCTCGGCCACGGTCGCCAGCCGACGCCCCGTGGCCTCGTCGGGCATCTTGTAGATCGGCGTCACGGCGCCTAAGCTAGGGACGGGGATCCTGGCGGCAGCATCCTTTTTCGCCGGCCCGGTACACGATGTCTCGACCATTCTCCTTGACGATGCTCCTCGACGGTTCTCCTTGACGCCTTTCAAGTTCGTTCCCCATACCGCCGACATCGCGGTGGAGCTGACCGCCCGGGACGAGCCGGGTCTCTATCAGGCGGGCCTCGACGCGCTGCGGACGCTCCTGGTGGGTGAGAGCGAGGTCGTGCCGCGCGAAGAGCGCGCGATCGAGGTGGGAGCGGACGATCCGGGGGAGCGGTTGGTGCGCTTTCTGAGCGAGGTGCTGTACTTGTACGAGACCGAGCGCTTCCTGCCCGCCCGCACCCTGCCCGCCGGCATCGCCGGGGAGCCGTTCGACCCCTCCCGCCACGCCGCCCTGCGGGAAGTGAAGGCGGTGACCTACCACGGGGCCGACGTGCGGCGGGCGCCGGACGGCGCGCTGCAGGCCACAATCGTCTTCGATGTCTAGCTCCTTCACGGTCGAACGGATCGACGCCTATCGCTGGCGCGTCCCCAAGCGCGGCGGGATGCGGACCCACGGCCTGATCTTCGCCGACGAAGGCCTGATGCAGGACCTCGAAGGCGATCAGGCCGTGCAGCAGGTGGTGAACGTCGCGCACCTCCCCGGCATCGTCGGGCCGGCCATCGCGATGCCCGACATCCATTGGGGCTACGGGTTTCCAATCGGCGGGGTGGCGGCGTTCGACGAAGCGGAGGGCGTCGTGTCGCCCGGCGGCGTCGGCTACGACATCAACTGTGGCGTCCGCCTGCTGGTCGCTCCGCTCGGCGTGCAGGACGCGCGGCCCCGGCTGCGCGCGCTCCTGGACGCGCTGTTCGCGACCATTCCATCCGGCGTCGGCGCGTCCCGCTCCGATATGCGACTCCAGCGGGGGGACCTGGACCGGGTGTTGCGGGCCGGCGCCCGCTGGGCCGTCGAGCGGGGATTCGGGCGGGACGGCGACCTCGATGCGATCGAAGCGGGCGGCGCGCTCCCCGACGCCGACCCGGCCTGCGTCTCGGAGCGCGCCAAAGAGCGCGGCGCGAACCAGCTTGGCACCGTGGGGAGCGGCAACCACTTCGTCGAGGTCGGGTACGTGGCCGAGACGTTCGATCCCCCCGTCGCCGCCCGGCTCGGTCTCGAGCCCGGTCGCCTGACGGTGTTCATCCACTCGGGCTCGCGCGGGCTCGGCTACCAGGTGTGCGACGATTCGCTCGCCACGATGCTCCGCGCGGCCGAGAAATACGGCATCGCGCTGCCGGACAAGCAGCTGTGCTGCGCGCCGCTCCAGAGCCCCGAGGCGCGGGCGTACTGGGGGGCAATGAACGCCGCGGCAAACTACGCCTTCGCCAACCGCCAGCTCATGGCGCATTACGCCCGGGCGGCGCTGGGCAAGGTGTTCGGAGCGGACGTCGGAGTCCGCACCCGGCTGGTGTACGACGTGTGCCACAACATCGCCAAGCTCGAGACGCACGAAGTGGACGGGAAGCCCAGACGCCTGTGCGTGCACCGCAAGGGCGCGACCCGCGCCTTCCCGCCGGGCCATCCGGAGCTCGCCCCCCAGTTCACGGACATCGGGCAGCCGGTGCTGATTCCGGGCGACATGGGACGCTACTCCTACGTGCTCGTCGGAACGGACGGGGCCTTCCGCGAGACGTTCGGCTCGACCTGCCACGGCGCGGGGCGGAGGCTCAGCCGCCACAAGGCCAAGCAGCTCGCCCGGTCGCGCAATGTCCCCAAGGAGCTCGAGGCACAAGGGATTCTCGTGCGCGCGGCGACGCGGGCCACGGTGGACGAGGAGCTCCCCGAGGCGTACAAGGATGTGGCGCGGGTGGTGGAGGCGGTGCACGCCGCCGGGATCGGTCGGAAGGTGGCGCAACTCAAGCCGCTAGCGGTAGTTAAGGGCTGACCCCAGTTCCGCTCGCACGTCGCTAGATTGGGGGCCCATGGAGAGAAGCCCCCCCTCCGGCCGATACCTCGCCCTACTCGCCCTGACGGCCCTCGGCGTCGTCTATGGCGACATCGGGACCAGTCCGCTGTACGCGATCCGCGAGGCCTTCCACGGGCCCCACGCGATCCCCGTCACACCGGGCAACATCCTGGGCGTCCTCTCGCTGATCTTCTGGTCGCTCGTCCTGGTGGTCACGATCAAGTACCACCTCATCATCATCCGCGCTGACAACAAGGGCGAAGGCGGCGTCCTCGCTCTGATGGCGCTGGTCCAGGGGAGCCGTTTGGCGCGGGGACTGTCGCCCCGCCGCATCATGATCGTTCTGGGCATCTTCGGAGCGGCCCTGTTGTACGCCGACGGCGCCCTGACGCCGGCGATCTCCGTCATGAGCGCGGTCGAGGGCCTCGAAGTGGCCACGCCTGCCCTCGCCGACTGGGTGGTCCCGGTGACGCTCGTGATCCTCATCGGCCTCTTTCTCTTTCAGAGCCGGGGCACCGCCGGAGTCGGGGCCGTGTTCGGCCCAGTGACGCTCCTCTGGTTCCTCGTCATCGGCGCGCTAGGCCTGGCCGAAATCGTCCGTCACCCTGCGGTGCTCGCCGCGGTGTCTCCGCACCACGCCGCGCGCTTCTTCGCCGAGGACCCGGGTCGGGGCCTCTTGGTGCTCGGGGCCGTGTTCCTCGTCGTCACGGGCGGCGAAGCCCTGTACGCCGATCTCGGGCATTTCGGCCACCGCGCGATCCAGCTGGCGTGGTTCACCACCGCGTTTCCGGCGCTGCTGCTCAACTACTTCGGCCAGGGCGCGCTGCTGCTGGGAGAGCCGGCGGCCGCGGTGAATCCCTTCTACCACCTCGCCCCGAACTGGGCGCTCTACCCGCTCATCGCGCTGGCCACGGCCGCCGCCGTGATCGCCTCGCAGGCCGTCATCTCCGGTGCCTTTTCGCTGACGCGGCAGGCCGTGCAGCTCGGCTATAGCCCGCGGATGCAGATCGAGCACACGTCCTCGCGCGAGATCGGCCAGATCTATGTCCCGGCGGTCAACTGGGGCCTGATGCTGCTCACCTGCGCCCTCGTGCTCGGCTTCCGCTCGTCGAGCAGCATCGCCGGGGCCTATGGCGTGGCGCTGTCGGCGCTGATGACTCTCACGACGGTGATGTTCTACGTGATGTGCCGCGAAGTCTGGGGCTGGAGCATCACGCGCGCGGCGCTCGTCTGCGGGCTCTTTCTTGCGATGGACCTTCCATTCCTGGCCGCGAACGCCCTGAAGATCCGCTACGGCGGCTGGGTTCCCCTGGCCATCGCGGCGGGCGTCTTCGTGCTGATGACCACCTGGAAGCGCGGCCGCGCAATCCTCGCCAAGCGCATGATGGAAAAGTCCATGCCGCTCAAGATGCTGCTCGCCGATTTGGCCGCGGAGCCGCCGACGCGCGTCCCGGGCACCGCCGTGTTCATGTACGGCAACCCCGACGGCACGCCCCCGGCGCTGGTCCACAACCTCGCGCACAACAAGGTGTTGCACGAAAAGGTCGTGTTCCTCACGATCGTCACCGAGGACGTGCCCCACGTCCTGGCCGAAGATCGTGTCACGATGAAGCGGCTGGGGAAAGGCTTCCACGCGGTGCACGCGCGCTACGGCTTCATGGAGGACCCCGATATCCAGGAAGTGCTCGATGCCTGCAAAGCGCAGGGGCTCGACATCCGGGTGGAGGGCACCACCTTTTTCCTCGGGCGCGAAACCCTGATCGCCACCGACCGGCCGGGGATGGCGCAATGGCGCGAGCGGTTGTTCGCCGTCATGTCCCGGAACGCCATGCGCGCGACGGCATTCTTCAAGATTCCTCCGAACCAGGTGTTCGAGGTCGGGGCCCAGGTAGAGCTGTGAACTAACGACGCAGGGAGCTCAGAGCAGTTCGCTCCTGGAGCCGGTCGGCGTCCGCTCACCGGAGTGACCTGCTCCGTGCTCTGTGCCCCCGGAGGGACCAAATGATCCAAGTTGTCCTCCTGCTCGCAGGCGCCGCACAGAATCCCCAGCGGGTGGAGCCCGCCGCCGATCTGGTCGTCACCAACGCGCGGATCTACACGGCCGACGGCACGCGCCCTCTGGCCGAGGCCCTGGCGGTGCGCGAGGGTCGGATCGCGTTCGTGGGGAGCGCGCGGGGGGCCGAGGCGCTGGTGGGCCCGCGCACCGAGCGGCTCGATCTCGCCGGCCGGACCGTGATCCCCGGAATGGTGGACGCCCACGCGCACCTGCTCGGCCTGGGCCAAGCGCTCCGCCGCGTCGACCTCGTCGGCACGCGGACCTACGAGGCGGTGGTCGCGCGCGCCGTCCAGCGCGCCCGGACCGCGCGCCCCGGCGAGTGGATCCAGGGCCGCGGCTGGGACCAGAACGACTGGCCCGATACGCGCTTCCCGACGCACGAGGCGCTCTCCCGGGCGGTGCCCAACAACCCCGTCTACCTGACGCGGGTCGACGGGCACGCCGCCCTGGTGAACGCGAAGGCGTTGGAGCTCGCCGGCGTGACCGCGGCCACGCCCGACCCGGAGGGGGGCCGCTTCCTCCGCGATACGAGCGGCAACCCGACCGGGGTGTTGATCGACCGCGCGCAGGGGGTCGTGGGCCGGGTGATTCCCCCTACGTCCCGCGCCGAGCTCCGCGAGGCGACGCTGGCGGCGATCGCGGAGGCGAACCGCTGGGGGCTCACCGGCATCCACGACGCGGGCGTCGGCCCGGAGGGGATCGAGGTCTACGAGGAGCTCGCGAAGGCCGGGCGCTATGACCTGCGCAATTACGTGATGATCCGCTCCGATGACTCCACGCTCGAGCGCTTTTTCCGGCGCGGGCCCCAGAGCGCCCTGTACGGCGGCCGGCTCTGGATCCGGGCGGTGAAAATCACCGCGGACGGAGCCCTGGGGAGCCGAGGGGCGGCCCTACTCGAGCCCTACACCGACGAACCAGGCAATACCGGGCTCCTCACCACGCCCCCCGAACGGATCCGCCGCGTGGCGGTGCGCGCCCTGCAATCGGGGTTTCAGCTCAACGTGCACGCCATCGGCGACCGCGCCAACCGCGTGGTGCTCGATCAGTTCGAAGCGGCGCTGCGCGAGGTGCCGGTCGCCGACCATCGGTTCCGGATCGAGCACGCCCAAAACCTGACCTACCAGGACATTCCCCGGTTCGCCCAGCTCGACGTGATCCCCTCGATGCAGGGCAGCCACCAGTCGAGCGATATGTACTGGGTGCCGACCCGGCTCGGCTGGGCGCGGTCGCAGGGCGCCTACACCTGGCGCTCGCTGCTCAACACGGGCGTCGTCATCCCCAACGGGTCGGATTCCCCGGTGGAGCCGGTGAACCCGCTGATCTCGTTCCATGCCTTCGTCACCCGCCAGGACGCCGCCGGCTTTCCCACCGGCGGCTGGTTCCCCGGCGAGCGGACCACGCGGGAGGAGGCGTTGCTGTCCATGACGCTGTGGCCGGCGTACGCCGCGTTCATGGAGCACGAGTCGGGCTCGCTCACGGCCGGCAAATACGCCGATTTCGTGGTGCTGGACCGCGACATCATGTCGGTGGCGCCGGAGGACATCCTGAAGACGGCCGTCGTGCTGACGGTGCTGGGTGGACGAGCGGTGTATCGGCGGTAGGCGTGAAAAACAAGAGCCCCCGAGACGGCACGATAGGCCGCCCGGGGGCCCCTGCACACCGGCTACCCGGAGCCGGGGGCTTGCACCCTCCGTTCTTCTTCCCGCCGCCGCCGGTTGACTGATGCGTCGCTCGGTAGGGCGAACGGGAGCTCCGGCTTCCATCCCCAAGCAGCCTGGCCGGGCCGCAAGGTTCACCGATGTGGGTGCTACGGGTCAGATCGGGTCGCGGACCGACCCTCCGCACTGCACGTCGAGGCACCACGTCGACGTGGACGGGGCACGCGACTGGCCCCATCTGTCCGAACCGGAGAGGTCCCTCCCGGATCGACGAACGCCTGAGCCCTTGTTTGCGTCGGCGCTCTCCCCGGAATTCCCGCTCGGACACGTCTTGAAGGCGTAGCCAGGACACCAGGTCCCAACCCTTCCCCTCACGACGCGAGTAATATAGGGGGGCGCCCAAAGCGCGCAAGTGCCGATATTTCTTCGGGTTAGCTCACTTTCATGTGCACGCGCTGTGGACACTAACCCCCACCCGATCCACCGCTTCCATCGCCCATCCACACAATGTGGAGTTGTGAATCCACAGGATGCACGTTTTCACATTGGATGCATTTGTAACGGAGAGGGGGTGGGGAGCGAATTGCAGCTCCCTGACACCCGACACCTGACACCGCTAGAGATCGATTCCCACCTCGCAGTAGGAATACGGCTCGCCCGTTTGGAGCGGCAGGAAGAGACAGCCGGCGCCGCCGGTGGCGAACCAGCCGGCCAACAGGTTGTTCGAGCGACGGACCGCTTCGGGCTCGGCGAACAGCGCCGTGGTCCAGCGGTGGATGTGGCGTAGCTCCGGCGCGCGCCGTCCCAGGAGCGAGAGAATCGCGCCCGTGCCCTGCGTGGCCCGCAGGAAGTGCGCGACGGCGTGCACCCGATGCGCGAAGATGTAGGCGCGCACCCCGGGCTCGTCGTACAGCAACGTGCCCTCATACGGATCGGCCGGCGGCGCATCCATCCGCGGGCCGAAGTAGATGTAGACCCGCTCGTCGCTGTCTTTCCGCTCGACCACCGCGGCGGCCGAGTCGGTCCCGAGCCGGGCGGCGTGGACCAGGTCGTCGGCGGTCAGAATGCCCACAGCGGCCGTCCACTCGAGCGCGGCCAGCGCCTGGTCCATGGGGCAGCCCACGGTATCGTCGAAGGCGACCAGCCGCGGCGCCTCCGCGGCGCGCAGGAAGAAATGCGCCAAGGCGTCGGCCCGGTCCTCGAAGGTCCGAACGGAACGAGAGGTTGCGGGAAGTGTCACATGGGGATTATAACCCTAGTGCCAACCCGGGGAGTAGACCTGATGCGAGGAATGTCGCTGCCGCCGCCCTACTGCACCGTCGCTCTGGCGGTGCTGACCGTGATCGGAAGCCCGGGGACGCTGGCGGCGAGGCCCGCCGCGCAGGCCGGGGACACCGCCCGCGTCGACACGACGCGGGCCGATTCGGGCGCCGGAGCGCCCGCGCCCGCTCCCGCGCCGCTCCCGCCCACGCCGGAGCAGCAGCGCTACCTGAATGGGCTGTCCACCACGACGCGCGGCGTCGCCCAGCTCAAGAGCGGGGTCGACCGGGTAGTCCGTAACCGGGCCACCACCGACACAGTGACCAAGCGGCGGGCGGCCCAACGCCTGGCCGGCCTGTGCACCACCGCGCGCGACTTCATGACCCGGGGCCGCGTGCAGCTGCAACCCAACGTCTACGAGGACTCGACCCGCCTCAAAGCGCGCCGCCTCACGAGCCAGGTTGACAGCCTGATCCGGTTCTTGCCCACCTGCGAAGCGAACGCGCGCAAGGCGGCGGAGCGCACGGCGGCAGACCTACGATCCCGGCTGAAGAGCTACGACGCGGCGTTGAAGGAGTTCCGGGCTGCCATCGGGTTGCCCAATCGCGACAAACCCGCTGGTTGATCACCCGTTCGTGTCGTCGTAGATGTCGTTAAACTGTCGTGATGATGGCGCTTAGTAGGACTCGCGCGCGCCCGGCGACGGAATTGCGCCCCGCGCCACTTTCCCCTACTATTGGCCCCGGTTCAAGCAATACGTGGCACCGTCACCGGTTTGTCTGCGCACCGCGAGGACCACTTGTCTCGCGGCTTTTGTTTGAGCCCGTCTCTGGTCGCGGTGACCAGGGCCGATCCTGTCCGGGGCAGTGCCCCTTAGAGCTCGAGGGTTCAACGGTATGGCAAAGGGTAAGGTGAAGTGGTTCAACGACGCGAAGGGCTTTGGCTTTATCGCGCAGGAGTCGGGTCCGGACGTGTTCGTCCACTTCACGGCGATCCAGGCGGAGGGCTTTCGCAGCCTCGCCGAGGGTGACAACGTCGAATTCGATGTCGCTCAGGGTCCCAAGGGGTTGCAGGCGCAGAACGTACGCAAGGTTTGAGTTCGCGCCGGACGTGACGGGCCCGGGGGTCTCCCCCGGGCTCGTTGCTTTGGGCATATATTGGCGTCATGAGTCTCGCGCACCGCGCCGGCTTCGCGGCGCTGCTGTTCCCGCTGGCGCTCGCCGGCCAGACCCCCCCCCGCCCCCCCGGCCGCCTCCCGCCCCCTCGCCTACCGCGGCTTCAGCGCGGGGCGTTCGTATCAGGAGTTCGCCCAGCGGGCGCGCGCGCTATCGCAGCGCGACACGCTGCGCTGTAACACGTCCCGCCGGACGGCGCAGTT
>JBOHSA010000157.1:0-4715 GCA_050732995.1 Gemmatimonadales bacterium
CGGCAACCGGGGATGTGCTGCGTGGCGCTGCAGAACACCAAGTAGGCGTCACGACATCGCGGCCGCCACCCCTTGATGCACGTACAGGGGGTCGGGTGTAAACGCGAGGGTTTGGGACGGATTAAGACTAGACCCCTGGTCTTGTCAGCTTCAGGCATACTCCTCGCGGGTAACCCGGAGGTAACTCTGTCCCCTTTGGACATACAGGGGTCGCGGGCGTTTGTGTCGTTTGGCGACCTGACCGACGCGATAGTTTCGCCGCGGTTTTTTTCACGCGGGCTGAGGGGGCTACTCCGTCTTGGCAGCGCGCCGCGCGCTCCTACCAGCAGCCCGAGAGCCGCTGAGGGCCGGGTAGGTTGCGGTGGTATATTGCAGCGGGAGGTGTCCCATGAAGTACAAGATCGCGTTACAGAAAACGGATGAAGGCTACAGCGTTTCGGTTCCAGGACTCCCCGGCTGCTGGTCGCAGGGAGCGACGGAAGAAGAGGCGCTGGAGAACATCCGGGACGCCATCGGCGAGTACCTCGCCGCCCGTGAGGATCTACTGGGCGGCACGGTGGTCCGCGAAGTCGACGTCGCGGGCTGAGCGGTGCCGAAGGTCCCGGGCGTCACCCACCTGGACGCGGTGCGGGCACTTGAGAAAGCGGGATTCGGACTCGTGCGACAGGGGAAGCACATCGTGATGACCGACGGCGTGCGCATCCTGACGATCCCGCGGCACAATCCCGTCCACGCGTTCACGATGGGCGGCATCGTTCGGGACGCGGGGCTCACGGTCGAGGAGTTTCGGAAACTGTTATAGAGCTGCCGAAACGACACCGAGTAGTAATCACACGAGGTCCTGGGCATCGGAGTCGTAACAGCGGAGCCGAACGTCAACGGCGTGTCGTGAGAAACGCACAGCAATACTCGCAGCACTTAGACCTTCACCGCCTTCGCATAGGCGAGTTGGATCGCCGCTTCCGGATCGCCGTCCGCGGCGAGCACGCACACGACCGATCCTTCCTGCCAGAACACGAGCGTGAGCCCGCCGGAGCGGTAAATCCGGAAGCGAATACCGTCATGCTCCCGCTCCTCGGCAGCCGATGGAAGATCGGAGGTCGCGCCTTGATACATCTGGCATAACACGCGTTCCCCCGCGTGACCCTCGTAGGCGAACAACGCACTCACGCGCCCGGCGAGCCGGTGCAGGCGACCACCCCTCAAGCGATAGCCCATCATGCCGAGGTCGAAGACGCGGGCGGCAAACGGGATGCCGCCCTGGGCGAAGAAGCGCTCGAGCGTTTGCGGGTCGCCGGTCGCGATCTGTAGCGCGAGACCGGCGGCGCGGTACCTGATGAGATCTTCCGCAGCTGCCGTGACGAAGTCCGGCCGGTCGCGGCGAGCTAATACGATGACGAGCAACGCGGCCGCGGCGAGTGACAGCCCGGCGAGCGCGACCCGTCGCAGGCGAGTCACCCGCGGTACGCGAGCCGCGCGGCCCGCCGCTTCCGTCGCGAGGGCGGCCGAGACGCGCGCCGCCAACTCGGGCGGCACGGCATATTCGGGCAGCGCCTCGCGGACGACCGCCTTGACCCGGCGCAACGCGTCGAGCTCCCTGCGGCAGCGCTCGCAGGTAACGAGATGCGCCTCGATCGCCGCACGCCCGTCGGGGGGCAGGCGCTCGTCGAGCAGGAGCTGCAGGGCGTCGCCGGCATGGCTTCCCGGTTGCGTCATGGCTCACCCCGTCTCACGTAGCCCTCGCGTCGCGCGTAGTCCTCGAGCGCGGCGAACAGCAGCCGCCGGCCTCGGAACAGCCGCGACTGCACCGTCCCGACGGGGCAGCCGAGTGCTGCCGCCGCTTCTTCGTACGACAGCTCCTGGACATCGACCAGGAGTATTGCAGCGCGAAATCCCTCCGGTAAGGCGCGCAGCGCGGCCTCGATCTCGTTGGGCCAGCGCATGCCCCAGGCTTCGACCTCTCCAAGCTCGCCCGCCGGGGCTTCCATGAACAGGCGATACCGCTGCTCCAGCTCCTCCACCGGCAACGGGCCCACCTCGCGGCGAGCCTTCTTTCGTCGATTGATGAACACGGAATACAGGATCGTGAACAGCCATGCCTTGGCGTTCGTTCCAGGACGGAAGTTGTCGAACGTCCGGTAGGCGCGCAGAAACGTGTCCTGCACGATGTCCGCCGCGTCCTCGGGGTCCGAGCTGAGACGGAGGGCGGCGTTGTACAACGCCCCCATGACCGGCAGCGCGATAGTCTCGAACTGGCGCGCTCGCTCGTCCGGATCGCGATACGGCATCTCGGATCGTGAGTCGGGAATGATTCCGGGCCTCCGGCTGTTAAAGCTAACACGACGTCGCTCGGACGATTCGCCGTCCGAGCACACCGACCCGCTCACTCGTTTCGAGGAGTCGAATGCCATGAAGACACCCATGACGATCCCGCTGACAGCTTTTGCACTGACCGCGCTCTGGGCGTGCGGCGATGCACGGGAAGCCACCGGCCCGCGCGCGCCCTCGTTTTCGCGAGCCACCGCCGACGGAAGTCCTGGCGCCGTGTACGTCCCCACGAACGCGACGACCGGAAACGAAGTCCTGGTGTTCCCTCGAGCCCCTGACGGGACGCTGGGGACGCCGAGCGCGTTCAGCACCGGAGGGAAGGGCTCGGGTGGCGGGCTCGGTAACCAGGGTGCCATCGTACTCACGCAGGGCAGTCGGTGGCTGCTCGTGGTGAACGCCGGCAGTAGCGAGCTGTCGGTGTTCGCGGTCGGACCGGACGGACTCGAGCTGACCGATCGTGTGTCTTCGGGAGGCGAGCTGCCCGTCAGCGTCACGGCCTTTCGCGACTTGGTCTACGTGTTGAACGCCGGTGGCGCTGGCAACATCAGCGGGTTCCGGTTCTCCCGGCACGGCAGGCTGCGCCCCCTACCCCACTCGACCAGGCCACTGAGTAGCCCGGCGGCGGGAGCCGCGCAGGTCGAATTCAGCCCAGAGGGGGACGTGCTGGTGGTGACCGAGAAAGCAACCAACACGATCAGCACCTATGTGGTGAAGGACGACGGCCGGCCGGCGGGGCCGCAGCCGCAGCCGTCCGTCGGTCCGACTCCGTTCGGTTTCGCCTTCAGCCACCGGGGCACACTGGTGGTCTCCGAGGCCTTTGGCGGCGCCGCCGGAGCGAGCGCGCTCTCGTCCTACGACGTCGATGACGACGGCGTGCTCGAGGTGGTCAGCGCGTCGGTTGGCACGACCCAGACCGCCGCGTGCTGGGTCGTCATCACCCGTGACAGCCGGTTCGCGTACACGACGAACACCGGGAGCAACACGATCTCGGCTTACCGCCTGGGTGCGGACGGCGCCCTCACGTTGCTCGCCCCGACCGGGGGCGACGGTGTGACCGGCGCGGCGCCGATCGACATGGCATTGAGCCGGAACGACCGTTTTCTGTACACACTGAACACCGGAGACGGGACCATCAGCGCGTTCCGCGTCAACCCCGACGGCACCCTCACGTCCCAGGTGGGCGCGGCCGGGCTTCCCGCCGGAGCCAACGGACTGGCCGCCCGCTAAGGCGATCGCCGCGGCTACGCGTGGACGAGGGCAGCGCCGCCGCTGCCCTCGTTTGAGTCTTGTTCACATCCACGGCAGCTTAATCGCATCCCATTTGCCCGCGAGGTGCCGTGGCTTACATCGCCTATGAGGCGGAAGATCGGATTCCCGATGCCGACAGGGTGCCCGACCGGGACAACATCCTCCGGATCCACGGCGTGCACCCGCGCACCATGCGTCACCATTACGACTTGTACGTCGAGCTGATGCGCGGACCGGGCCCGCTGTCCCGCATTCAGCGCGAGATGATCGCCGTCGCCGTCTCGGCGGCCAATGGGTGCCGCTACTGAATCGAGCACCACGGAGCGGGTCTCCGTCAGGAGTTGAGTCGCGCCGGGCGGTCGGCCGCCGCCGCGGACGAGTCGGTCAGCGCACTGGTCGCCGACGACCGGACCTTCGATCTGAGCGCGGCCGACCGGGCGATGCTGGACTACGCGCTCCAGCTCACGCGCACCCCGCACACGATTGCGCCCGAGGCGATCGCCAGCCTGCGGGCGGCGCGTTTCGACGATCGTGGTATTCACGACATTTGCGCCGTCACGGCGTACTTTGCGTTCGTAAACCGAATGGCCGACGGCCTGGGCGTGGAACTCGAGGAGCGCTTCGGCCGATAGGAGGCTCAGCGACCTGTTAGTCATCGCGGCTACATCAGCATTGCCTCGTAGACTCGCATGCTCGTGATCATCGGGCAGGTTTGGGCGATTTGTGTTGCCGCGGCAACCTGTTCCGCGACAGCAATCGCACAAGGCGACCCCGCCGGTAGGCGAGCAGCCGAATGCCGTCGAACTTGCGCTCGAAGATCCACTCCGGTCCGCTGAACCGCTCGTGGGTGAGCGTCGCCGCCATCGGGTCGAGCCAGTCGGGAAATGCCGTGCGCGGCATCCGCGATCAGGGCGCCTGGAAAAACCCCTTCGGGGTCTCCCCCTTCAAGAACGGCTCGATGAAGGCATGCAGCAGGTCGGGCTGAGTGATGACGGCGGTGTGTGCCGTCGCTGGCAGGACGGCGAGGCGCGAGGCGGGCAGCGGCTTGCCCATATCGCCCATGACGCCGCCGCCGAGCAGCCGGAACAGCGCGACCGAATGTTCGAGGGTCGCAACATCGGCATCGCCGGTGATGATGA
>JBOHSA010000158.1:0-7408 GCA_050732995.1 Gemmatimonadales bacterium
GTGCGGCCAACTTCAACACCTTTGCGTGGCCTCATGCCGTCAGCGTTCCCTGCGGCTTGAAGGTCGTGAACAGCCAAACTGTCTGGTACTGCGAAGGTCGCATCATCACCGCCGAACAGTGGAGTGATTCGAGCGGCGCCGTGGAGCACTACCTCGGCATCGGCTCGAGCATCCTCGACCAGCCCGACTCGTCGACGGGCGGGAACGAGGGCCACTCCATGACGTATTCGGTAACGGATCACGGGACGCACAGCGATCTCGAGGTGTTCGACGCAGCTTCGGGCTTTTATTACATCTTCCCCGGCACTGGCTGCAGCCTGTGCCCGCCTGGCGCCCGGTCGGTTTACTGGGACGGCCTCTCCCCCAGCGGACAACCCCTGGCGAGCGGCTACTACAAGATGATTGTGCGGTTGACCTCGGTGTATTCCTGCGGGTTCACGTGGTGTGGGGGCCCCGTCGTGTCGGACCAGTTCTGGCACTGGGGAACGGGCGGCCCTCCGTGCTGTAACGAGATACGAAGCGACAGTGGAGCCACGTCCGAACCGACGACCCTGTTCCTCCGCCCGCGCGTGCTCATGACCCCGCGACCGCTCGCCCGGATTACAAAGCACGGCCCCGTTCGTTTCCGATCCCGCCGAGACCACACGGTTGACGCTCTCGGCGCTGGTCCGCGTGCACGGCGTGCGCGGCCTTGCCTTCAGCGTAACCCGCGCGGCTGCTCAGGCCCCCGTGACTATCCGAGTGTACTCGCTGGCGGGACGGCTGATTCGCGTCCTGGTAAACGAGCGCCTAGCCCCCGGAGTGTACGAGATCGGCTGGGACGGACTCGACGAGTCGGGGCGCCGGGCCGCGCCGGGTGTGTATCTTGCCGTCATGTCCGCCGGTTCCTTCCGAGCCACCCAACGCCTCATTCTCAAGCACGCGTCGTAGCACCATGGGAGCGAGGGCCGCCACGGCAGTGGTACTGCTCTCGGTCGCCCCAATGCTTCCGGGGAGTACGCAAAGCGCGCACCTGTCGGCGCTGGAGTCTTCCGTACCCGCAGCCGTCGTCGAACCAACCGCCGGGGTCTTCCCTGTCGGCCTAGCTGCCCTGTGGGCCGATCCGACCGCCTCGCCGCGCAGCACCGGTGGCCTCTTCGGGGTGTTCGAGTCGTCCTACGCCTCCGTCCGCCTGTATCACTATGCCGTGGGGTTCCGGCTGGGACCGCGCTGGAGCCTGACGTTCGGCTCGACGGAAATCCGCAACCTCTTCGATACTTCCTTGACGAATCAAGACCCGGGTCTGAGCAGTCTTCGGGCGCGGGCTCTCTGGACCGGCCTGGACGCGACGGTGGCCAAAGGACGACTCGTCGCCAATCTCGGCCTGGCCCTGGCTACAGACGACAACGTGGGAGAGGTCGAGGGTTCAACCGTCGGCCGGGCTCAGCTACGCTTGGCTCCGTTTGGTGGCGACTGGCTACAGCTGAGCCTCCAGCACAGTCGAGTGATGGGGGGGTCTATTCCCTCGCTCCCATCGGGGCGACAGCGAGCCGCGATTGTGCTATCACGGCACAGTGACGCTGTGTCAGCGTCCTTTGCGGCCGCCCTTTCCCGAGGCGCCCTGTGGCGTTACTCGGAAACGCGCGGCGCGTACGCCGCGGCGGTTCGGGTAGTCGTGCTCGCGCGGCTGGCAGTCGGCGCCGGGATCGGCCAGTACGAGACTACCTACGGCGCGACTCGCTGGGAATGGCTTCGCTCGGCGGACGCTGGCCTGGTGGCCGGTAAGGTCCGCTTTTCCATACGCTATACCAGCACTCGACTCGGCTTCGGCTCTGGATTTGGCGCATCACTCGGGTATGAAGCGGGCGATGGGGTGCGCTGATCGCATGATAGCGAGGCTTGGAGTGACCTCCCGCATCTAGTCGGGCCATCCGGCACCCCCCCACCGACCCCGGCACCGGTCCGCTTCCCGGCGAGCCGGGATGCGGTGTACTTTCCGGTCCCACTGGGAGACAGGGTGGCGCTGAAGGATCGTCGCGGGTTTTTCGAAGACTCGCTGGGCTGGCTCGTGCGCGAGGTCGCGGCGCGCACGGAAGCACGCGTCGCGCCGAAGCGCTGGTTCCGGCCCCCAGGCGCGGCTCCCGAAATCGCTTTCCTGGCCTCGTGCACCCGCTGCGGCGACTGCATCGACGTCTGCCCGGTGCGCGCGATCGTCCCCCTGCCCGTGTCCGCGGGGGCGGGGCTCGCGACCGGGACCCCGATGATCGACCCCGCCACGCAGCCGTGCGTGGTGTGCGCCGACATGCCGTGCGCCCGCGCCTGCCAAACGGGCGCCCTAGTCCCGCCGCCCGACGGCTGGGCCCACGTGCACCTCGGCGTGCTGGAGCTGGACCCGGAGCGCTGCATCACCTTCCAGGGGGTGTCGTGCGGCGTGTGCGCCCGCGCCTGCCCCGTGGGCGAGCGCGCGCTGGCACTCGACGCCCAGGGACGGCCGGTGATCCGCGCCGAGGGATGCGTGGGATGCGGGGTCTGCGTGACGGCGTGCGTGACCGTGCCGTCGTCGCTCAAGCTGAGGCTGGTATGAACCGCACTACGGAGTTCCTGTGACTGAACTCCCCTATAGGGTAGAGAAACCCTGGGGCTACGAGCTGATCTGGGCCCGCACCGACCGCTACGTCGGTAAGATCCTGCATATCGAGGCCGGCCACGTCCTGAGTCTCCAGTATCACAAGAAGAAAGACGAATCGATCTACGTGCTGACGGGCGAGATCATCCTCCGGCTCCAGACCAACGACAAGACGACCGAGCGGCGCGTCGTCCAAGGCGGCGCGTTCCATCTGGCTCCCGGGACGATCCACCAGTTCGAGGCCGTGGTCGCGAGCGACCTGCTCGAAGCCTCGACCCCGGAGCTGGACGACGTCGTGCGACTGAAAGACCGCTACGGGCGGGTGGGATGAAGCTCATCGTCCCGTTGGCGGGGAAGGGGACCCGCCTGCTGCCCCTCACCAAGCGCGTGCCCAAGCCGCTCGTCCGCGTCGCCGGCCGGCCGGTGATGGACTACGTGATGGACGCCGTGGCGGGCCGCGACATCGACGAGCTGATCGTGATCACCGGGCACCTGAAGGAGCAGGTCGAGCGCTACATCACGACGCGGTACGGCCTCCCCGCGCGGTTCATCGAGCAGCGCACGCTCGACGGGACGGCGGGCGCGATCAACCTCGCGCGGCCCTACGTGGACGGCCCGGTCCTGATCGTCTTCGTGGACACGCTGTTCGAGGCCGACCTGGGGGTCGTCCGGACGGTCGACGCCGACGGCATCGTGTGGGCCAAGGAAGTGGAAGACTACCAGCGGTTCGGCGTGATCGTCACCGATGCGCAGGGCTACATGCGGCGGATCGTCGAGAAGCCCGACACGCCGATCTCGAAACTCGCCAATATCGGGTTGTACTACATGCGCGATTGGCGCACCCTGTTCGAGGGGATCGCGCACGTCATGGCGCAGCCCGCAGGCAAGGGCGGCGAGTTCTATCTCACCGACGCCTTCCAGTACATGGTGGACCGGGGGCGGCGCCTGTACACTGCGGCGGTGACCGGCTGGTACGACTGCGGTAAGGTCGGCACCCTGCTCGAGACCAACCGCCACCTGCTGGAGAACGGCCGCGCCCGTCGTCCGGCCGGGCCTGTGCCCACGGGTGTCACGTTCCACGACCCGGTGTACGTCGAGGACGGCGTGACGATCCAGGACTCGGAGATCGGGCCGAACGTCACGCTCGAGACGGGCTCCTCGGTGCACGGCAGCACGATTGTCAACTCGATCCTCGGCCGGGACGTGCGCGTGGTGCGCGGCACGGTGCGGGACTCGCTGGTGGGGGACGGTGCGGTGATCGAGGGGCGCCGCCTCGAGCGCAGCGTGCTGGACGGCGGCGAGCTGGCGCCGGCGCGCTAGCCCAGCGTGCGGGCCACCGCGGCCCGAAGCTCGCCGATCTCGTAGGGTTTGGGCAGGAATCCGTCGGCCCGGCTCGCCAGCGCCTTGGCCAGCTGCTCCTCCGGACTGTACCCGGACGAGATCAACACCTTCACGTCCGGCCGGATCGCTTTCAGCAGCTCGAAGACCGCGGCGCCCCCGCCGGGCAGCACGAGATCGAGGATCACGAGGTCGACGGGTGGGTCGGCGCCGCGCAGGGCCGCCACAGCCGAGCTGCTGTCACCCGCCTCCAGCACCTTGTATCCCAATCGCCCGAGCGCCCGCCGCAGGCTGCTGCGGATGATCGCTTCGTCGTCCACGACGAGGATCGTCGCGCCTGACGCCGGCGTACCGGCCGCCGCCGGTTTCGCCACCGGTGGGGCAGGGGCGGGGGGAGGAGCGGGGGCCTCGGGCTGAGTGGCTGCGACCGGGATGAGCAAATGCACGGTCGTGCCCTTCCCAAGCGCGCTTTCGAGGCGCACGGTCCCCTGGTGTTCGCGCACCACGCTGTACACCGCCGCGAGACCGAGCCCCGTGGCCTGGTGCATCGGCTTGGTGGTGAAGAACGGCTCGAACACCCGCTCCAGCGTCGCCGCGTCCATCCCGATCCCGGTATCGCTGACCGAAATGCGGATGTAGCGTCCGGGCGCCGCGCCCGGCCACCGGCGGTCACCCGGCGCCACCGTCTCCTCAGCCGCCGCGATCGTCAGTCGCGCCTCCCCTCTCCCCCCCCCCCCTCTCCCCCCCCCTGGGTGTCCCTGCATCGCGTCGCGCGCGTTCAGCACGACCTGCAGGCATGCGGGGACCAGGTGATCGGCGTCCCCCGCCAGCGCGGGAAGCCCGGGGGCCACCTGGACGTCCACCCGGACGGTGTCGGGCAGCGTGGCGCGGGCCAGCGCCGCCGTGCCCTCTACGACCGCCGCGGGGGCCGTGGGCCGAATGGTGAGCGGCGTCTGACGCGTAAACCGCATCAGCTCCTGCGTCAGGCTGCGGCCGCGCCGCACCGCTTCGGTGATGGCGTCGAGGTCGGCCGTGGCACCCGGCGTCGCGTCCTGCCGTAACACCGAGGCGTGCGTCAGGATGCCGCCCAGCAGATTGTTGAACTTGTGCGCGATGCCGCCGGCGAAGCGTGCCAACGAGTCGAGCCGCTGCTCCTGTACCCGGCGGCGCTCGCGCGCGCGGCGCTGGGCCACGTTCCGGAGAATCGCCTGGATGACCGGCCCTTTCGGCGTCTCGGCGCGGGCGAACGTCACCTCGACCTCGACCGGCCGGCCCTCGCCGTCGAGCACTGTCCGCGTCGCTGATCGCAGCTTCCCGTCGAGGGCGGCGAGATGCTCGTTCATGACCCCCTCGCCCCCGGTCGAGCTCGCGCTCTGATCCGCGGCATAGAAATCCCGCAGCCGCGACCCGACCAGCCGGTCCGGTGCCCGACCGAAGAGCTCGCCGAGCTGCGGGTTGGCTTCGCGGATCGCGCCCGTCTGATCGAGCACCGCGATCGCGTCCCCGGCGCCTTCGAACAGGGCGCGGTATCGCGCTTCGGAAGACGCCACGCGCCGGCGCTCGAGCCCCGCGAGGTAGGAGCCGGCGACGCTCGCGGCCGCGAGCAGGACCAGGGTGAACAGCAGGCGCACGTGCTCCGGTCCCGATGAGACGGTAGCGGGGGAGGGCGGTGGAGGGGACGCCAATAGCAACACCAGCACGGCGGCCGCCGCGACGTTCAGCGCGGCGAACCCTGCCTGCCATTGCCACGGCCAGGGCATGAACAGGGCTGCGCCGAAGATGACGGCCACGACGAGCGCCGCTTGCTCCCACGGCACGATGGGGTGGACCAGCGCGACGACGAGTCCGGCAACGGTGGCGTCCAAGCCGAGCAGCAGGGCGAGCACGCGCAGGGTGCCTTCGCTGCGCCGGGGAGACGCGAAGAGCCCCAACCCCACGGCGATCCCCGCCACCGCCAGGCGAATGACCAGCATGCGGCCCCCCCCCTCGGCCGCGGGGGCGAAGGCGCCCACGAGCTGCCGGCCGAGCGCCAGCGCGGCGATCGCCCACGCGACGATGCGGAGGGCGCGGGCCTGGGTGGCCGTGGAGCCAAGGAGCGGGGGTGCCATTGGGCAACAAGCTACGCCGTCCAAGGACCTTGACGGCACCAGGCGGCAGACTAACTTACTGACTATTCAGTAAGTAACATCGGAGCCGTTCGTGCCTCGTGCCATCAGATCCTCCGCCGCCGCCCGGCCTCGGCCCCGGTGGCAACGCCGCAAGGACGCGCGCCCCGAGGAGATCGTTGCCGCGGCGCTCGATGTATTCGTGGAGCGGGGCTACGCCGCGGCGCGGCTGGAAGAAGTCGCCCGGCGCGCCGGCGTGACCAAGGGAACGATCTACCTCTACTTCCCGGGGAAGGCGGCCTTGTTCAAGGCGGTCGTGCGCCAAAGTCTCGTGCTGAACATCGAGCGCGCCGAGGCGGCGCTGGCCGCGCACCCCGGCAGCGCGGCGGACGGCCTGCGCCAGCTGCTCCGCACCGTGTGGCGCACGGTGGGCGAGACCAGGCTCTCGGGGATCCCCAAGCTCATCATCGCGGAGGCGGCGAATTTTCCCGAGCTCGCCCGGTTCTACTGGGCCGAGGTGGCGAGCCGGGGGCTCGGGCTCATCGGCTCGCTGATCGAGCGCGGCATCGCGCGCGGCGAGTTCCGGCGCGTCGATGCGCGCTTCGCCACGATGGCCGGCGTCGGGCCGCTGCTCTTCGCCATCATCTTCAAGCACTCGCTCTATCCCGTCTCGGGACTGGACCTCGACTTTCCCGCGTTCGTCGACGCGCATCTCGACAACTTCCTCCGGGGATTGGCCCGGAGCAGCGAGCAGGACGCGCCCCATGCTTGAATCGCTCCTCTGCCTGATCGTCCTCGCGGCCCGCGCGCAGGATTCGGTGCCGCTCCGCCTCTCCCTCGGCGACGCGGTGGCGCGGGCGGCGCAGGCGTCCCCCGCGGTGGAGCTGGCCGGGCGGCGGACCGACGAGGCGGCGGCCCGGGTGCGGCAGGCCCGGGCGGGGCTCTTGCCCAGCCTGACGGGCTCCGCCGGCTGGCTCAACCGGACGTTCAACCGCGCGTCGCTGGGCTTCGACTTCCCGACAGCCCCCGGCACGCCGGCGCCGCCCGACTTGATCGGGCCGTTCGACAACGTCGATGCACGGCTGCGGCTGACGCAGGCGCTGGTGGACTACGCCGCGTGGGCCCGCGTGCGGTCGGCCCGCGCGCTGGTGTCGGGGACCGAGGCCGAGGGAGCGGTGGTTCGGGAGGCGGCGGCGGAGACGGCGGCGCTGGCGTATCTCGGGGCCGTCCGGGCGGAGGCGCTGGTGGCGGCGCGAGCGCTCGACTCCGCCCTCGCGGCCGAGCTGCTCGGGCTCGCGCGGGCGCAACACGAGGTCGGCGCGAGCCCGACGATCGACGTGACGCGGGCGCGCACCCAGCT
>JBOHSA010000159.1:0-5110 GCA_050732995.1 Gemmatimonadales bacterium
GGGCGCGCGACCCCGCGCGAGCTCGGCGCCCTGCGGGACTCGATCGCCCGGCTCCCCGACCTGCGGGCCGCGCTCGACGGCGTCGACGGGCGCGAGCGGGCCGCGCTACTCGAGCGCGCGGCGGACCGGTTCGACCTGCTCGCGGATCTGGGCGAGGAGCTGACGCGCGCGCTGGTCGCGCGCCCCCCCACCCAGCTCGCCGAGGCCGACGCGATCCGGCCGGGGTACGATCGCGAGCTCGACGAACTGAAAGACGCGCGCGACGGCGGGAAGCGATTCATCGCCGGTCTGCAGACGCGCGAGCGGGAGCGCACCGGTATCGGCTCGCTGAAAGTCGGATTCAACAAGGTCTTCGGGTATTACCTCGAAGTCACCCGGCCCCATCTCGACCGTGTGCCCGCCGACTACGAGCGGCGCCAGACGCTGACGGGTGCCGAGCGGTTCGTCACGCCGGAGCTGAAACAGTACGAGGCCCGCGTGCTCGGCGCCGAGGAGCGGATCGGCGTGCGGGAGGGGGAGCTGATCGACACCTTGCGCCGGTGGATCGCGGCCGGCATCGAGCGCGTGCAGGCGACGGCGGCGTGGATCGCCCAACTCGACGTCTGGGCCGCGCTGGCGGACGTCGCGGCGCGCGAGGGCTACGTGCGCCCCGAGGTGAACGACGGGATCGTCATCCGGCTCGAGGGGAGCCGGCACCCCGTGGTCGAACGGATGATGCCGCGCGAGGCCTTCATCCCGAATGACGTGCTGTTGGACGACAACGCCCGCGTGATTCTCCTGACCGGTCCCAACATGGCCGGTAAGTCGACGCTGCTCCGCCAGATCGGCCTGTGTGTCCTGCTGGCCCAGATCGGGGCGTTCGTTCCGGCGCGGCGCGCCGTGATCGGCGTCGTCGACCGGCTGTTCACCCGCGTCGGCGCCTCCGACAACCTGGCGCGCGGGCAGTCCACCTTCATGGTCGAGATGAGCGAAACCAGCGCCATCCTGCACGGCGCCTCGCGCCGCAGTCTGGTGTTGCTCGACGAGATCGGCCGGGGCACCTCGACCTACGACGGCGTGGCGATCGCGTGGGCGGTGACGGAGTTCCTGCACAACGCGGTCGGCTGCAAGACCGTGTTCGCCACGCACTACCACGAGCTGACCCAGCTCACCGAAGAGCTCGCGCACGCGCGGAACTTCAACGTCGCCGTCCGGGAGGTGGGGGAAGAGATCGTCTTCCTCCACCGGCTCGAGCCGGGCGGGGCCGATCGCTCCTACGGCATCCACGTGGGCCGGCTCGCCGGGCTCCCGGCGCCGGTAGTCACGCGCGCCTGGCAGGTGCTCAAGCTGCTGGAGGCAGGCCATCACGTCGCCGACCGGGCACCCCAGGCGGGCGCGGAGCCCGATCTCCATCAGTTCGCGCTGTTCGCAGGCGGGGCCGCGCCCCATCCGCTGCTCGAGGAGCTGGGGCGGCTGGATCTGAACCAGCTGTCGCCGCTCGAGGCGCTGAACCGGATCGCCGCCTGGAAGAAGCGCCTGGAAGAGCGCCCGTGATGCGCGCCCTCCCCCAGCTCTGCTCCCTCCTGCTCGGCGCGGCGCTGGGGTGTGGCGACTCCCAGCCCCCAGACGGCGGCGGCGGGAGCGGCGGGGGCGGGGCAGGCGCGGCGGTGTACACGCCACCCGACGCCGAGCCACCGGTCGCGGTGAATGCCGACTCGCCCGTGCAGTATCCGCCGACGCTGTTCGAGCAGAAGATCGAAGGCGACGTCGTGCTGCGCCTGTTCGTGGATTCCACCGGCCGCCTCCTGCCCGATTCCACGCGGGTTGCGGAGTCGAGCGGGTATCCGGCGCTCGACTCCGCGGCGCTCGCGGGCGCTAGCGGCTTTCGGTTCGCGCCAGCCCGGCGGCGCGGCCTCCCGGTGGCGACCTGGTTCCTCCAGGCCGTCGAGTTCCGCCACCCGCAGGGCGCGGCGCTGAAGGGGGGAGGCCCCTGATGCCGCACGAACGGCCCTACGCCGACGTGCTCGAGACGATCGGGTGGACCCCGCTCATTCGCCTCAACAAAGTGACGCAGGGGCTCCGCACGCCGGTGTACGCCAAGGCCGAGTTCTTCAATCCGGGGGGCTCCGTCAAGGACCGGATCGGCATCGCGATGATCGAGGCGGCCGAGCGCGCAGGGCGCCTCAAGCCAGGCGGGCTGATCGTCGAGGCGACGTCGGGCAACACCGGCGTGGGCCTCGCGATCGCGGCGGCGGTGAAAGGCTACCAATGCCTGTTCACGATGCCCGACAAGATGTCCCAGGAGAAGGCCCGACTGCTCCGGGCGCTGGGCGCGGAGGTCATCATCACGCCCACGGCCGTCCCGCCGGACCACCCCGACAACTACATCATGAAGGGGCGCGCCATCGCGGCGGCCCACCCCAATGCGATCTTCGCCGACCAGCACTACAACCCCGTCAACCCCGAAGTCCACTACCGCACGACCGGACCCGAGATCTGGGAGCAAACCTCGGGGAAGGTTACGCACTTCGTCTGCGCCCCGGGCACCGGCGGCACCGTGAGCGGCGCGGGCCGCTACCTCAAGGAGCGGAACCCGAAGGTGCGCGTCATCGCGGGCGACCCGGTGGGCTCGATCTACACCGAGTACGCGCGGACGAAACGCAAGACCGAAGGGCACCCCTACAAGGTCGAGGGGATCGGCGGTGACAAGATCCCCACGTCGCTGCATTTCGACCTGATCGACGAGTGGATCTGGGTGACGGACAAGGACGCGATGCTCATGGCCCGACGGCTAGCTAAGGAGGAAGGGCTGCTTGTCGGCGGCTCGACGGGCGTGAACCTCGTGGCGGCGGTCGAGGTGGCACGGAAGGCCAATGATCCGGATGCGCTGGTGGTGACCGTGTTGTGCGACACCGGGGAGCGCTATCTCTCCAAGGTGTACAGCGACGAGTGGCTGCGGGAGAACCAGCTCCTCGACTCGGAGCGTGTCACGGTGGCGCGGCTCGTGGGGGCCAAGGAGAACGGCGCCCCCCCCCTGATCCACGTGGCGCCCGAGGCCTCCGTGCGCCAGGCGTTGAACCTGATGAGCACCTACAACGTTTCCCAACTGCCGGTGCTGGACGGCGCCGATGGCGTCGGGGCGGTCTCCGAGCAAGGTCTCATGGCCAAGGCGCTCGAGGAGCCCGGCGTGCTCGACCGGCCGGTCCGCGAGCTCATGGATCCGCCCTTCCCCGTGGTGGACGCTGACTGGCCGGTGGATCGCCTGTCGGTGCTGCTGTCGCGGGAGACCCCTGCCGCCCTCGTCCGGCAGGCGGGCAAGCTCGCCGGGATCGTGACCCGCTACGATCTGCTCCACCAGCTCGCCGGGATCCGCTGATGCGGATCACCGTGCTCACCGGCGGGGCCACCGCCGAGCGCACCGTGGCCTTCGCCGGCGCGGCCCAGATCGTCACCGCGCTGCGGGGGCGCGCGCACGAGGTCTACGTCGTGGACACCGTCAGCGGCCTCCTGACGCGCGAGGAGGAAGCGCGGCTGCTCTCGGGCACCGTGGACAAAGAGCCCCCCTCGGTGGCGGAGCTCGACGAACGGGAGCGCGCGCTCCTCTCCAACGGCCTGGCGGAGCTGCCCGTGATCCAGGGCGCCGATGTCCTGTTCCTCTGCCTCCACGCGGGCCGGGGAGAAGGGGGCACGCTGCAGGCGATCCTCGACGTGATCGGCGTGCCCTACACCGGCAGCGGTCCCCTGGCGAGCGCGCTGGCGCTGGACAAGGATCTCTCCAAGCGGCTGTTTCGGGCGGCGGGGGTACCCGTGCCCGCCTGGTTCATGACGCCCCCCGCGGTGGGACCCGAGGACGTGACCACCGCGCTGGGCTGGCCGGTGATCGTCAAACCCTCCAAGCTCGGCTCCTCGGTCGGGATCACCCTCGTCAAGCACGCCAAGGGGCTCGACGCGGCGGTCATCCTGGCCGCGCGCTACGACGACGAAGTGATGGTTGAGCAGTTCATCCCGGGCCGGGAGCTGACGGTCGGGGTGTTGGGGGACGTGCCGCTGCCCGTCGGAGAAATCATCCCCAAGCACGAGTTGTTCGACTACGAGACGAAATACGTGCCGGGGATGTCGGAGGAGATCTTTCCCGCCAAGCTCGACGCCAAGATCGCCCGCCAGCTCCAGGAGCTGGCGCTGACGGCGCACCGGGCGCTCAAGCTGGGCGGCTATTCGCGGGTCGACTTCCGGGTCGGGCCCGAAGGGGACATTTTTTGCCTGGAGGCGAATTCCCTGCCCGGGATGACGCGCACCAGTCTGTTTCCGCAGGCCGCGCGGGCGGCCGGCATCGAATTCCCCGAGATGTGCGAGCGCATCTGCCGGCTGGCCCGGAACAACGGGCGCGGGCGCGGGGATAAAGGCTAGACGCCTAGACGGATATTCATGGGCCCGGAACGGATGTTCGGCATGACCCCGTGGGTGCGGCGGCTGCTCGTCGCCAACCTATTCGTCTTCCTGCTCCAGAAGACGATCTTCCTCGATCCGCGCTTCACGGCCGCCTTCGGCTTCGCCCCCTACTACGCCTTCGAGCACCCGTGGACGTTCCTCACCTACCTCTTCCTGCACGCCAGCGTGTTGCATCTGGCGTTCAACCTGCTGGCGCTGTTCGTATTCGGGCCGCCGGTGGAGGAGCGGATGGGTGGTCGCACATTCATCGGGTACTACCTGCTGTGCGGCCTGGGCGGCGCCGCGCTGTCCTACGGATTGATGCAGGTCGTTCCGGCGCAGCACGTGGTGGTCGTGGGGGCCTCGGGGGCGATCTACGGCGTGGCGCTCGCCTTCGCCTGGTATTGGCCACGCGAGCGCATCTTCGTGTTCCCGTTGCCCGAGCCGATTCCAGTGAAGTGGCTCGTCATTTTCCTCGTCGCGTTCTCGCTGATCCTGGCGCGGCTGGGGGCGAGCGACGGCACGGCGCATCTGGCGCATCTCGGAGGGTTCGCCGCGGGGTTCCTGTTTCTCAAGGGGCAGGATCTGCGGTTGGCGCGGGCCGAGCGGCGGCTGCGGCGCGCGGCCGCGCCGAGCGTGGTGGTGCACCCCGCCGCGCACGCGGTGCAGGTGAGCGGCGGTCGCGACCCCCGCGGGGGGAAGC
>JBOHSA010000160.1:0-1663 GCA_050732995.1 Gemmatimonadales bacterium
CCCCCCCCCACCCCCCCCCACACTCCCATAAGCGCCCGCATCGACGCAGTGACGGCGTCCAGGCGCTCGGCGAGCGAGGCCTCGTCCTCCACCGAGGAGCGCGCCAGCAAGTCTCCCGCCCGGCGCAGCTCGGCCGCGAAGGCCGTGAGCTGGCTGACCGCGACGCCCTTGGTGACCGCCTCGCGCGCGGCGAGCGCGAACTGTCCGACGTGCTCGGCGAGCACGCCCCCGCCCGCGGTGGACAGCGCCCGGAACGTCCCCGCGAGCGTGTGGGCGCGCAGCTCACGCTGCGTGGCCGAGGGCGCCCGCTCGAGCGCGTCGGCCGCCTGGCGCAAGTGCTCCCCATGACTCACCAGCTCGAGCCGGCCGAGCGTGGCGGGGCGCATGGTCGGCGTGCCCGCGCGGACGATGTGGGGACCCGCATCCTCGTAATAGAGCGAGGTCACCGCGACGACGTCGGGCTCACCTTCCATGAACCGCACGAGCAGGGTGGTGAAGGCTCTGAACTCCACGCCTTCGGGCTCGGGCCGGCCGCGCTCGGCCACATCGCGCGCGGCGCGGGCGATGGCGGCCGCGGCGGCCTGAAACAGCTCTCCCAGGTTCGTCGGCGGCGCGCTCGCTCCGGCCCGACCGAGCTCGGCGATGACGCGCTCGATCCCCTCGAGCAGGTCGGCGAGTGGCGGCAGGTCGTTCAACGCGGCGAGGCCCCGGAGCGGCTGCAGGGCCCGCAGCACGTGCTGCAGCGGGTCGTGCGCCCGGGGGTTCGCTCGCAGGGCGTGTCCGGCGCGGTCGAGGGCACTGGCGATCGCCGCCCCTTCCCGCGCCACGAACGCCCGCGCCCCGGCGTCGAGCCCCAGGGCCTCGGCGGCGCGAATCTGCGCGGACGGGCGCCCGGCGAGCTGCTCGAGCTGGCTACCCAGCGCCTCCGCCTTCGCGGTGTCCGCCTCGGTCCAGCTCGCCGCCCGCCGCACGAAGATCTTGAGGTCGTCGACCGCCCGCACGGCGAGCTGCTTGGTCGCGGGATCCCACGCCCGCCGGCGCTCGCGCACCGCGCGCGCCAGGGACTCGAGCCCCGCGGCGGCCCGGGCGATCGGCTGTTGGCTCGCCATCAGGGCGCTGCCGCGCAACGCCCGCGCCAGCCGGACGAACTCATCCGCCAGCGGCCCACTCCCGCCGCCCTCCGGTAGCTGAAGCGCCGCGTCGAGCCGCTCCAGATACTCCCCCGCCTCGAGGGCGAAGAAGTCGGACATGCCAAGGGGAGAGGAGGGCTGGGTCATTGAGCGAACAAGATAGTGACTGAGAGGCTAAGGGGCTAAGGGGCTAAGGGGCTAAGGGGCTTGCATTAACCCTTTCATCTTTCTCACCGCCTCCTCCAGCCCCCAGAACACCGCGTTGCTCACGATGCTGTGGCCGATGTTCAGCTCCTCGAGCTCCGGGATCGCGGCGACGGGCTGGACGTTCCGGAAGGTGAGGCCGTGGCCGGCGTGTACGGCGAGGCCGCAGGCGCGGGCGTGCGTCGCCGCGCGGCGCAGCGCGGCGAGCGCCCGGTCGCTCTTCGCCCAGGTGTGGGCGTAGCGCCCGGTGTGTAGCTCTACGGCCGGGACGCCGAGCGCGGCGGCGCGCTCGATCGTCGTGGGATCGGGGTCGATGAACAGGCTGACGC
>JBOHSA010000161.1:0-13934 GCA_050732995.1 Gemmatimonadales bacterium
CTCCTGCCACGTCCGGCGCTCGGCGCCCGCGCGCCGATCGGCGGCTTGGCGGCGCTCCGGCCGGCTGCGCGCCGGCGCTTCGCCGTGCACCAACACGGCGCCGTCGGTGACTTCGGGCGGGATCACCCGGAACGACGGCCAATCGCTGCGGAACCACTCGGCGGCCAGCCCGGCCGAGGCGGCCGCTCCCTCCTTGGTCTCGCACACGCTGATGGACGCCAGCACCCCATCGCCGGCATCGAGCAGGTAGTAGGCCGCGAAGCCCGGAATGCGGTTCATCAGGGGCAACAGACTCTTTTCCGCGTAACTCGCCGCCTGCCCCACAGTCCCAAGTCTGACTCGATAACGCCGGATCACTGCGTGCATCGCCTGCTCGCTTGCGCTGAGGGTTCGAGAATCGGAGCGCAAGTTTCGCGCCCCGGGCTTCGTAGACCTGCGGGCCCCGATCGGGGGGCCGGGCGTTTCCCGGATGCCACGAGCATGACGGACCGGCGCGACACCTAGCCCGACCGCCGTTCGAGGAGGCTCGACGCCAGCCGCAGGCGCTCCATGGCGGCCGCCAGGTCCTCCATGTCTTCCAGATGGAGCTGCCCCCGCGCGCGCAATTGGATGAGGAGCTGGAGCGCGTTCCGGACGTGCTCGGTGGGGGATTCGGCCGTCGCCGTACGACGGGCGCGGCCGCGGCGGTCCAGCGTGCTGCGTTGCTCACGCCCGCACCGCCGGTCCACCACCTGACGCCGCTCGGCGGAAGCGCCCATCACGACCAGGCGCCGCAGCCCCCGGCGGCGGTCGACGCCAGTGCGACGGTCAGCGACCAGCCGACTATACACGACGGATCATGCCCATGGGATCAGGGGAAGGACTAGATAATCTGGCTCCGGTTGCCTCTCCGCGCTAGCTTCCAGTCCGATGGCCTCAGGCACGTTGTCCACCGCCCGCGAACCCCGCGACTCCGTCGTCGTCCGTTTCGCCGGCGACTCGGGGGACGGGATGCAGGTGACCGGCTCCCAGTTCACACTCGAGACCGCGCTCGCGGGGAACGACCTCGCCACCTTCCCCGACTTCCCGGCCGAGATCCGCGCGCCCGCGGGCACGACGTTCGGCGTCTCGGCCTTCCAGATCCACTTCGGGGCGGTGGACGTCATGACGCCGGGGGACGCGGTGGACGTACTGGTGGCGATGAACCCGGCCGCGCTCAAGGTGGACCTGCAGGATCTGCGGGTGGGTGGGACGGTCATCGTGGACACCGCCGCGTTCAACGAGCGGAACCTTGCCAAAGCCGGGTACAAGGCCAACCCGCTGGACGACGGCACGCTCGCGCCCTATCAAGTCCTCCGGTTCGACATCGCCAAGCTCACGGCCGACGCCGTGAAGCCGTTCGGCCTCTCCACCCGGGAGGCGCACCTGTGCCGCAACATGTGGGCGTTGGGGCTCCTGCTCTGGATGTACGGGCGGGAGCGGCAGGTGACGCTCGAGTGGCTGAAGCAGAAGTTCGCCAAGCGACCCGAGATCGCCGAGGCGAACGTCGCGGCGCTCAACGCGGGTCACGCCTTCGGCGAGACGGCCGAGATGCCCGAGCACATGGTGGGGTACACGGTGCCGAAGGCGGCCGTCCGGCCGGGCGTATACCGGACCGTGAGCGGCACGGAGGCGCTCTCCTGGGGGCTCATCGCGGGGCTCAAGGCCGCGGGCCTCGAGCGCATGCTCTTCGCCGGCTATCCGATCACCCCCGCCTCGGCTCTGCTCCACACGCTCGCCGGGTTGCGGGAGTACGGCGTGGTGACGTTCCAGGCGGAGGACGAGATCGCGGCGATCGGCGCGGCGATCGGCGCGGCGTATGGCGGCGCGCTGGGCGTCACGTCGAGCTCGGGACCCGGCATCGCGCTCAAGACCGAGATGCTGGGCCTCGCCATCGCGACCGAGCTGCCGCTCGTAGTGATCGACTCCCAGCGCGCCGGTCCGTCGACCGGGATGCCGACCAAGACCGAGCAGTCGGACCTGTTCCAGGCGGTGCACGGCCGCAACGCCGACTCCCCCCTCGCGGTGCTCGCCGCGGCGACCGCGACCGACTGTTTCGACGTCGCGATCGAGGCGGTTCGGCTCGCCACGACCTACATGACCCCGGTCATCATCCTGTCCGACGGCTACCTGGCGCACGCCGCCGAGCCGTGGCGGCTCCCGGACGCAGAGGCCCTGCCCCGGTTCCCCGTGACGTTCCGCATCGACCCGGTGGGGTACCACCCGTTCCTGCGCGACCCGAAGACCCTGGCACGCCCGTGGGCGGTGCCCGGCACGCCGGGACTCGAGCACCGGATCGGCGGGCTGGAGAAGGACTACGACTCGGGCCACATCTCCTACGATCCCGACAACCACGCGCGCATGACCCGCGCGCGGGCCGACAAGATCGCCGGGATCGCCGGCGGCATCCCCCTCCAGACCGTCTCCCTGGGTGCGGACCGCGGCCCGCTCGCCGTCGTGGGCTGGGGCTCGACCTACGGGGCGATCCACCAGGCGGTCCGCCTGGCGCGGGAAGCCGGGCTGGACGTGGCGCACATCCATGTCCGCTACCTGAGCCCGTTTCCCCGAAATCTGGGCGACCTGCTGCGGCGCTACGAGCGGATCCTCGTGCCCGAGCTGAACAACGGACAGCTCGTGCAGCTCTTGCGGGCGAAGTACCTGGTGCCGGCCGAGGGCCTGTCAAAGGTCGCGGGGAAGCCGTTCCGCATCGCGGAGATCGCGGCCGCGATCCGAGGGACGCCATGAGCGTCACCACGATCACCGATCGCGAGCTCACGCCCAAGGATTACGCCTCGGACCAGGAGGTCCGGTGGTGTCCCGGGTGCGGCGACTACGCGATCCTCAAGGCGGTGCAGAAAGCGCTGGCCGACCTCGGCGTCCGCCGGGAACGCACCGTGTTCGTGTCAGGGATCGGCTGCGCGGCGCGGTTTCCCTATTACATGTCCACGTACGGCTTCCACACCATTCACGGGCGGGCGCCGACAATCGCCACCGGGCTCAAGCTCGCCCGCCCGGAGCTCGACGTGTGGGTGGCGACCGGGGACGGCGACTGCCTCTCGATCGGCGGCAACCACACGCTGCACGTGCTGCGCCGCAACGTCGATCTCCAGATCCTGCTGTTCAACAACGAGATCTACGGGCTCACCAAGGGCCAGTATTCTCCGACCTCGCGGCGCGGCACGCGCTCGCCGTCCACGCCGCAGGGCTCGATCGAGAACCCCGTCTCGGCGTGCGCCTTCGCGCTCGGGGCCGGGGGGCGGTTCGTGGCGCGCTCGATCGACACCCTGCAGCCGCACCTGGTCGACGTCCTCAAACGGGCGCATGCGCACCGCGGGGCGTCGTTCGTCGAGATCTTCCAGAACTGCGTCGTCTACAACGACGGCGCGTTCGACCATTTCGCCGCCAAACCCGCGGCCGCCGAGACGCAGCTCCACGTCCAGCACGGCCAGCCGCTGCGGTTCGGACCGAACCAGGAGAAGGGGCTGCGCCTGAAGCCGGGGAAACTGGAGCTCGAAGTAGTCACAATCAACGGCGAAGACCAAGGCGTAGGGAGAGAACGCGTAGGGAGAGAAGGCGTGGGGAGAGAAGGCGTAGGGGTGGAAGACGTGCTCGTGCACGACGAGACGAACCGAGCGCTGGCCCAGATGCTGGTGGCGCTGGAGCCGCCGGCGTTCCCGGTGGCGCTCGGCGTGATCTATTGCGACCCGGCCCCGTCGTACGAGGCGGAGGTGCACGCGCAGGGAGCGGGCGCGCCCACCGTCCGTGGGGCCGACACCGTGAGCGCGCTGCTCCGAAAGGGACGAACATGGACCGTGGCCGGTTGAGACCGACGGTGTCCGGGTCGCGCGTACTCGACTTCGAGCGGCGGAGCCGCGCCGACCGTCGCGCCCCTCCGCCCGGCGGGCGTCGCGCAGGCACCGACCGCCGGGTGAACGATCCCGCGAGCGTGATGCTGTTTCATCCCGATCGCCGCGGGGGCACCGAGCGGCGGGTCGGCGGCGACCGCCGCGGCGGGCGGGATCGGCGCGGCGCGTGAACGCCGCGGCGCCGGGCAAGGCCCAGCCGCACCACGACCGGCGCGAAGCGCCGAAACGCCGGGAGCTCGTGGATCGCCGGAGCGGGGTGGATCGGCGCGCGCTCGAGACGGCCGCCGCGGCACCGGTCGACCGGCGCGGCGGGCTCGAACGCCGCGTCAGCGATCGCCGTACCTCCGTGGAGCGCCGGCTGGCGCTGCATTCAGCCGGCGATCAGATCCGCACCGCCCTCAGGTTCCTGTCCCAGCTCGCCGAGACCGCCACCCTGGACGATGAGGTGCGCCGGGGACTCGACGCGGCGATGCTGCGCATGCGCTTTGCGCTGGAACGGCTCGAAGAAGGAGGGAGGAATCCTTGACTGACCGGGCCGTCGCCCCGCCCGCGCTCGCCGCCGAGCGCGCGGAACGACCCCGGTCCTTCGAGGCCGGCGTCCGCGCCGCCGGCGTCTCGCGGCCGGCTTCTTCCCCTTCCGCTTCGGCTTCTTCAGGCTCCGCTTAGCCGCGTGCTTTTGCCGCTGGAGCGCCGGCTGGCGTCGCGCCGGCGCTTTGGCGTGCACCGCGAACGCCGCGCCCTGGACTTCCGCGTGGCCTCGCGACTCACCGCGTCGCTCGGCCTTGACCTGTCGCGCAACGTCGACGACTGGCAGTGGTACGGTAACTTCACCGATCCCGCGGGCACGACGCATTACACGTTCGCCCATCTGGAGCAGCGTACGGCGTCGTTGCGCTGGCGGGTCGACTACACCGCGTCTCCCACGTTGACCCTGCAGCTGTACGCGTCGCCGTTCGTGAGCAAGCGGACCTACGGTCGGGTCCGCGAACTCGCCAATCCCCGCGCCGAGCGCTATGGGGACCGGTTCCAGCCATACGGCGACACTGCGGTGACCAACAATCCCGGCGCGTTCAACGTCAAGCAGTTCCGCTCGAACGTGGTGCTCCGCTGGGAGTACCGCCCCGGGTCGGCGCTGTTTCTGGTGTGGGCCTAGGGGCGTGACGACTTCGAGCCGTTCCGAGGGAACCGGTCGTTCAACGGCGACTTCAGGGAGCTGTTCGAGGCGTACCCCGAAAACACGTTTCTCGTGAAGTTCTCGTCCTGGCTGACTCGGTGAGAGCCCGCAGGAACGCCGCGACGACTTGTTCGGACCACCAGCCCCGGCACGTGGTGATCTCCGCCACCGCCCGCTCGGGCGACATCGCCGGGCGGTAGGGCCGGGTCGTCGTCAGCGCGTCGTACACGTCCACGATCCCGACGATCTGCGCGGCCACGGGGATTTCGTCGCCGCGCAGGCGATCGGGGTAGCCGGTCCCGTCGTGCTTTTCGTGGTGCCACCGGATGATCGGTTTGATATCCCACGGGAACTCGACGTCCGCCAGGAGCTCGATGCCCCAGAGCGGGTGCATCTGCACGACCTCGAACTCGTCGCGCGTCAGGGGGCCCGGCTTGTTGAGGATCTCGTGCGGGACCCGCACCTTGCCCAGGTCATGGAGGTAGGCGCCGATCCGGATGGTCGTCTGCGCGTGCTCGTCGAGGCGGTACTGCGCCGCCACCGCCACGGCCTGCTCCGCGACGCGGCCGCAGTGCCCGAAGGTGTAGCTATCACTCGATTCGAGCGACTGCCCCCAGTCGCTCACGACCGCAAGGTAGGTCCCCTCGAGCTCGGCGACCTTGCCGCCGACGTGCACCAGGTCGACGCGGGCGTCGAGGCGGCGGAACAGGCGGTGGGCGGCGTTCAGCAGCCGGAGGGTGTCCTGGTTCCGCCCCATCGTCTGGTAGAGCAGGGCCAGCTCGCGCGAGGCCTCCGCTTCGACGAGCACGGATCCCGAGCTCACGGCAAGCTCGATGGCGGAGCGGAGGCGCGACTCGGCGAGGGCCGCGCGGCCGGTCTCGCGGTACACCAGGCCGATGACGCGATAGGCTTCGGCCTTGTCGCCCTTGGTCCCCAGCTGGTCGAAAATCGCGAGGGCGGCTTCGGCGTCCCGGCGCGCGGCCTCGAACTGCTGCCGGGCGACGTCGACTTCGGCGTGATTCACCAGACAAAGGCCCTGCAAGTACACGTCGCCCGCGCGCGCGGCGATCTCGGAACTCTCCTGGAAGTAGCGATCCGCTTCGTCCAACAGCCCGCGGTCCGCGCTGATCATGCCGAGATTGTGGTAGGCGATCGCGCAGCCGTGCTCGTCGCCCGAGGCGCGATAGGCCTCGAGCGAGCGCCGATAGCGGGCGAGCGCTTCGTCCAGGTCCCCCTGGATGTTGGCGAGAATGCCCAGGTTCTGCTCGACGCGCGCGCCGAGCTCCAGGCTCGGGCCTCCGAGCTCGAGGGCCTGCAGAAAGGTCCGCCGCGCCTCGTCGAGGGAGCCGGTCTTGAGGTGGAGCCCGCCCAGCGTGTTAAGGGCTTCGGCGGCCAAGAAGTCGTTGCCGATCTCGCGCGCCGCCGCGTAGCTGCGCTGGCACAGCTCCCGCGCCTCGACGGGCTCGTTGCGGCGATAGCGCACCACGGCGAGCCGCCGCAACGCTTCGGCCAGCACCGCCCGTTCGCCGGTCCGCTCGGCGGCGGCGATCGCGGCCGCGTAGCATTCGACCGCCTCGGGGATGCACCCCGCGCGCTCGCGGGCCCGCGCCTCGTGGAGATGGTCCCCGGCGGGGCGCACCGCTCCGGGGGTGGGCAGCGCGGGCCCGGTCCATGGCGTGAGCGCGGCGATCCGGGTCACGTCGGGCCTACCAGGCCACCGCGTAATCCGAGAAATGCCCCACCTGCCCCGTGACCTTCTTGGCCAACAGATTGTCCAGGGACAGCAGGTAGTAGAGGATGGACAGATCGTCGTCGACGTACGCGATCCGCTTCGGGAGCAGCGAGCCGAGCGTGTTGCAGTTCGCGTAGCTCATGGTGAGCGACGCGCTCCGCTTGAATGCGAGCCCGGCCGGCTCGAAGTGGACGCGGTTCACCTTTCCGACGCGGATGACCCCGGTGATAGTTACGGGAACCTGGAGGGCGTTGGCTGGAACCCGCAGCGCGTGCGGCCCCACACGCAGCGTCCCGCCCTCGGGGCCGATGACCTGCGTCACGGAGTCGTACGGCAGCGGCGAGCATTTCAGCAGGCCGTGTTTCTGGAGCGACGAGCTGAGGAGCTCGGTGGTGCCGCCGAGGAGATCGGCCTGCGGAGATTGGGGCTGGGGAGCGGTCGGCAGGTGCTCGCCGCACCCCACCGCCAGCGCGACCGCGCACACGAGCAGCGCGGCCACCAGGGGACGGGTGGCCTTCATAAACCTTCCTTCTCCTCTAGGGCGCGGGGAGTGGGGAGGGGTCGCCTACCGCGGCCATCGGAACGCAGGCTTCATACCGGCGGGAGTGTGACGCGCGTTACACCACCGCCGGTCGGCGGGCGCACAGGCTCACGCTCCCGGCCCCGGGCCGGCTGCCGCTGTGGGACGCGGCTGTGGCGCCGGCGCCACAGCGTCGCGGAGGTCCTCCACCTCAGCGCGCCGCAATCCAGTAGCTCACCTTCAACGCCAGGAAGTGGTCGCCCGGGATCCGAAACGCGTCCCCCAATCCGTCCGCCCCAACGTTGCTCCGGAGCGAGCGGACGTCGAAATCGGGCACTGCGAAGCCGAACTGATTCGGGCCGTCGGTGACGGTGTAGGTCGTGTCGCCGTTCCGCGTGATCGCCGTGCCGGCGGCGGAGCCGTAGGTCCGGAGGTTGAATGACCGGGCCGCAGCGAGCTCGCCGAAGTCGCGGTAGCGGCCGCTCGAGGCGAACGACTCGACGTAAGCCTCGAGAGTTCGGCTGCCCACGCGGCCTCGTCCAGGTGGGACCGACGGGGTCAGCGTCGCGGCCGGGCTGACGATCCCCTAGGGAACCCGCGGCACCACGTTCGGGATGTTGCGCTGCTTGAGCATCCCGTTGAACCCCGCGACGTCCTGCGCGATCAGCCGGTCGTAGCGCTCCCGCGCGCTCCGGATCTCGCCCTTCAGCGCCTGGTGCACCTCCCCGTGCTGCGTGGGGGGGGCGAAGTCGGAGCTCGTGATCGCCTGCGCCAGATAGAGCAGCTGTTCCGCCAGCTTCGCCGGCCAGCGCAACAGGTCCTGGCCCCGGCCGGTGACCCGGAGCTGGAACAGGCTCTCCTCCACGGCGATGGCTTTCCGGTCGAGCGAATCCGCGGCCGAGCGCACGTCCGCCGTGGCGGAGTCGCCCGCGAGCACGGCCTTGAGCGACGCCAGCTGGCCCCGGACCATCTCGATCGTGTTGATCATGTCCACCACGGCGTTCAGGTCGCTCAGAATCCCGGTGGCCATCTCCGTCTGCGCGCGCAGCTCGGCCTCGGTGCCGGCGGTGTTGGGATCTTTCCGGAGGGTAAGGGGCTGGGCGAGCTGCTGGCCCGCGAGCGCGAGCTTCACCGTGTACGTGCCGGGCGGCGCCAGGATCGCGAACCGTCTCAGCCCGGGCGCGGCTCGCCCTTCGGGGCCGACCGGGAAGTCCGGCGCGTACAGCGGGCTCACCCGGATCTTCGCTTCCTTGGACTCATCGAAGGAGAGGTTCCACCACACGCGGTTCACGCCCGCTCTCGGCGGAGCGCCTTTGAACGTGCGCGCGGTTTTGCCGCTCGCGTCCTCGATCGTGATCGTGACGCTGTCCTTGGCGGTGTCCTTCGCCGCCGCCTTCGCCCAATAGTGGATCGCCGCGCCGTACAGCGGGTTCTGCCCCACGACGGGATCGTAGAACGGCGACATCGGCGGCTCCACTCCGCGGAACCGGTAAGCGGGTCGCGGCGCGAAGAGGTGTGCGTCCTTGCCCGTCACCTCGGGCGTGAGGGCGCGGAGCGGCGTCACGTCGTCCAGGATCCAGAAGCCGCGTCCATAGGTCGCCACCACGAGGTCGTTGAAGTGCTCCTGGATGACGAGCCAGTAGACGGGGGCGCGCGGCAGGTTGTTCTGGAGCGGCTGCCACGCCTCGCCGTCGGTGAGCGAGACGTACACGCCGTTCTCGGTGCCGAGGTACAAGAGCCCGCGCCGCACGGGGTCTTCCTTGATGACGTGGGCGTAGGACAGCGGGCTGCGCGGGATGCCGCCGGTGATCGCGCGCCACGTGCGGCCGTAGTCCGCCGTCTTGTAGACGAACGGGTCGCGGTTGTTCACCTGGTGGAAGTCGACCGTGATATATGCCGTGCCCGTGTCGTAGCGGGACGGCTCGATGCTCGACACCGTGCCCCACGGCGGCAGGCTCGGGATGTTGGCGGTCACGTTGGTCCAGGCCTTGCCGCCGTCGCGCGTCAGCTGCACCAGGCCGTCGTTGGTCCCCGCCCAGATGAGGCCGGCCTTGAGCCGGGACTCGGCGATGGAAAACAGCACACCGGTGTACTCGACGCCGATGTTATCGGGCGTCAGCCCGCCCGAGATCTGCTGCCGGCTCTTGTCGTTGAGCGTCAGGTCCGGGCTGATCACCTGCCACGACTGGCCTCCATCGGTCGTGAGGTGCACGTGCTGGCTCCCTACGTAGAGCCGGTTGCGGTCGTGGGGTGAGATCGTGAGGGGAAAGGTCCACAGGAACCGGTACTTGAGGTCGGCCGGGGGCCAGCCGATGGTCGCGCGGGGCCAGACCTCGACGTCGCGCGCGTGGCCCGTGCGCACGTCGTAGCGGGTCACGATGCCGCCCACGCTGCCGTAGCCCGACGCGCTGGACCAGATGATGTTCGGGTCTTCCGGGTCGGGCGTGGCCCAGCCACTCTCGCCGCCGCCCACCGAGTGCCACGCGCCCCGCGGGATGCCGAGATCGCCGAAGAACGAGCCGTACCGGCTGTTGCTGGGACCCCGGGCGGAGGGGCCGTCCTGCCGATTCCCGTAGACGTAGTACGGAACGCGGGTGTCCACCGTCACGTGGTACATCTGGGCGATGGGGAGCTGGACCATGGTCCACGACTTGCCGCGGTTGATCGTGATCGAGCCGCCGCCGTCGTGGCTCACGATCATGCGATTGCCGTTCGTGGGATCGATCCAGATGTCGTGGTGGTCGAACCCCGCGACCTCCGCGAACGGCGGGTCGATGATCGTCTTGCCGCCGTCGAGAGTCTTGGACCAGGCGGCGGTGGAGAAGTAGGCCTCGTTCTCGTTGTCGGGCGTCACGGCCATGCGGTTGTAGTAGTGCGTGCGGCCCGCGACCTGGCGGTCGGTCGTCATGCGCTGCCAGGTGTCGCCGCCGTCGTCCGAGCGCCACAGGCGGCCGCCCTGGGTTTCCTTGCCGTGCCACGGCGCGCCGTCGCCCACCTCGATCAGCGCGTAGACGCGGTTGGAGTTGCTCTGGGCGATCGCGAGGCCGACCTTGCCGTACGGCTTGGTGGGCAGCCCTTTGCCTTCGAGCGCCTTCCACGTGACGCCCCCATCCCGGGACACCCACACCCCACTCCCCACGCCGCCGCTTTCTCTGCCCCACGTGTGGATCTCGATCTGCCACATCCCGGCAAACAGGATCCGGGGGTTATTGGGATCGAGCGCGAGGTCGGAGCAGCCCGTGTTGGCGTCCACGAACAGCGTCTTCTCCCAGGCCTTGCCGCCGTCCGTGGTGCGGAACACGCCGCGCTCCGGCTGCGGGCCGTAGGCGTGGCCCAGTGCGCAGACGTGCACGATGTCCGGGTTCCTGGGGTCGACGGCGATGCGCGCGATCCGGCCGGTGTTGTCGAGCCCCATGCGGGTCCACGTCTTGCCCGCGTCGGTCGATTTGAAGACGCCCCAGCCCACGGAGATGTTGCTCCGGATGAAGGGCTCGCCCGTGCCGGCCCAGACCACATTAGGGTCGGATGGGGCGACCGCGAGGGCGCCGATCGACTGGACGGCCTGGCCGTCGAAGATCGGCTGCCAGCGCGCGCCGCCGTCAGTGCTCTTCCAGATGCCGCCGGACGCGGCCCCGATGTAGTAGGTCGTGGGATCGCCCGGGACGCCGGTGACGGCGGCGGCGCGGTTCCCCTCGGGACCGATGTGGCGGTACTTCAGCTGGCTGTAGGCGGTGGTGTCGACCAGCGAGGCCGACGCCGCCGGTGGCTGGCGCCGTCCCTGAGCGAACACGGGGACAGGCGCCCAGCCGAGGCCGAGCAGGGCGATCGCGAGGCCACAGCGGGGGAGCATGGACTTGCTCGGCGTGAACATGACGGAGCGCTCTCGGTTGGGGTTCCCAACGATCCCGCCGCTCGGCGCGGTCGGCAAGGCGCCCTATATTCCGCGCATGCGCATCGAATCGCGGTTCGCGACGGCACTCGCCGCGATGCTCCTGTCCGCGCCGCTCATCGCCCAGCGCGCCCCGAAGCCGGGGCCCCCCCCTCCCCTTCCCCCTCCCCCCTCGATCGCCGGCTGGGACGCGTTCGTGCGCGCGTTCGACAGCTACGCCGTCGCGGACAGCATCGTCGGCGCGGCGGTTCTCGTGCTGCGCGACGGGCGGGTCGTCGCGCGCCACGACTACGGTTGGGGCGACCGGAGGGCGACACAACGGGCCGACAGCAACACGATCTATCACTGGGGGTCGATCACCAAGACCCTCACCGCCGTGGCCATCATGCAGCTGCGCGACCGGGGACGCCTGACCCTCGACGACCGGGTGACCAGCTACCTGCCCGAGCTGCGCCAGGTGCACAACCCGTTCGGCTCCATGGACGACGTGACGATCCGGATGCTCTTGTCGCATTCCGCCGGGTTCCAGGATCCCACCTGGCCCTACCGGCAGTGGAAGCCGTGGGAGCCGTTCGAGCCCACGCGGTGGGAGCAGCTCGTGGCGATGATGCCGTATCAGGAGCTCCGGTTCGCGCCGGATACGCGCTACGGGTACTCGAACCCCGCGTTCATCTATCTCGCGCGTATCATCGAGCAGCTCACGGGCGACGCGTGGCAGACCTACGTGCAGAAGAACCTGTTCCTGCCGCTCGAGCTGACGCGCAGCTCCTTCGCGGTGACGCCGTACCACCTGGCCCGGTTCCGGTCGAACAACTACACCGTGGGGCGCGACAGCGCGGGGCGGGAGACGGTCGTGGCGAACGGCCGGGAGTTCGATCCGGGGATCACGATCCCCAACGGCGGCTGGAACGCGCCGCTGGGCGATCTGGCGCGCTGGCTCGGCTTCCTCACCGGCGCCACGGGCGGCGACGTGCTCGCGCGCGGCTCGCTCGCGGAGATGTGGCGCAGCCGGTTCCCGGGCGCCGAGCCCGTGGCGCCGGGCGACTCACTGGCGGACTCGATCGGGCTGTCGTTCTTCGTGCTGTGGCGGCAGGGGGTGCGGTTCGTGGGGCATACCGGGAGCCAGGCGGGGTTCCGGTCATTCTTCTACGTCAATCCGGCGACGCGGGCGGCGGTGGTGGCGGCGTTCAACACGTCGAACGACGCGCACCCCGAGCAGAGCGCGGCGGGGTTCCGGGCGGTGCGCGACGCGGCTCTGGAGCTGATCGCCCGCTAGGCCGCGCGTGCTAGTCCGCGCGCGCTTCGTCTCCCGGCTTCGCGTCCTTCCGGTGCAACACCCAGAAGATCAGGAGCGCGACGCCGGCCACCAGCGCGAGCTTCAGGACGAAGCCGAGCACGCCGGCGAGCAGCGGCAACAACAGGACCTTCCACAGGACGACGCCGAGGAATCCGGCGGCGGCGAGGGCGAGAGTGGGCTTCAGCATCGGGGTTCTCCGCGGAGTGAGACCGTCTCGGCCTTACGGGAGGAGGGGCGTGGAAGTGTCAAGTAAGGGCACGCGCGTCCAGACGCCCCCCCCTACGATGCGCCGAGCGCCGGAGGCTGTTGCGGGGAGGGGGGGGGCGCCGTAGGCTTGGTGGGATAGCAGCTCGAGAGTTGGGGGGCCTGTGATTCTTCCCGTCGTAGCGCTTGTCGTCCAAGCCGTCTCCGCGCAGCCGGGTGACCGGCCGATCCGGGTGTGGCTCGGCACGAGCGGACCGGTCGCGCCGGGCGAGCGGGTGCGCGCGTTCGTGCAGACTGCGGTGGACGGTTATCTCATCGTGCTGCGGTCGCGCACCGATCGCCGCATCGAAGTCCTGTTCCCGGCCGCCCCGACCGATGATGCCTTCGTCCCCGCGGGGAGCTACGAGGTGCGCCGACCCGACGCGGGCGCCGCGTTCGCGGCGCTCGAGCCCCCCGGCACGGGGCTCGTGATCGCCGCCCTGTCGCCCACCCGATTCCGCCCCGACGAGTTCATGCGCCACGCCGAGTGGAATCCCGCGGCGCTCGTCGCCTCGTGGAGCGAGGCGGACGTCGAAGGAGCGCTCACCGACATCGTGCAGCGGCTCTTGGGTGACGGGTACTTCAGCTACGACGTCGTCGCGTACACGGTCGCTGCCCCCCGCCCGGTCGTGCCGCAGGCCTCAGTGGCAGGGTCCCCCGGGTTTGATCAATGTCCGAACGGCGGCTGCGTCGTCGCGGGCGTCACCGTGATCATCGTCCCGACGGTGTTGGTGTGCGACCCGTTCACCGCCGAGTGTCAGAATTTGGCGTTCTTTCCGCCTACGCACCAACCGCCGCGCCCATCCGTCGATCCCGCCTGCGACGGCCCGTTCGTGTGCAGCGCTCCGAGCAACGAGCGGGTGATCGCGCTGGCTACGCGGCCTAGAGCCCGGGCGGCGGTGGTGCCGCGGCGCAGCGAGCTCGCGCGGGTCGTGATTCCACAGCCCACCGCTCCCCTGCCCATCACGCCGCGGCGCCGGGAGGTGGTCCCCCCCCCCCACTCCCCGCCCCGACAGCCGACCGGCCGAGAAGTCAGGATGGTGATGGCGCGGAGCCGCGCAGGCCCGGCCGCGCCCGCCGCACCGCAGGCTCCCCTCACCCCTCCCCCGTCCACTCCCGTCGCGGGGCTCACGGGTCTTGTCTCAGACGTGCCACTGGGCCTAGTCATCCCCATTCGGGCGGCGGCGGTGGCGAT
>JBOHSA010000162.1:0-25412 GCA_050732995.1 Gemmatimonadales bacterium
GCTTCCCATCCGGCCCGCGGCGAATTCGTCCCGCCCCTGATTCCAGAGCGTCCGGTAGGAGCGCGGCGCGTCCCGCACTACCGACTGGAACAGGCGGTCGTCGTCGCGCCAGACCGGCGTCCGGATCACGCTGCGGAGCGCACCGGCCGCGAGGACCGCGGCCAGGACCCCGTTCCGCGCGGCCGCCGGCGCCCTCCAGGCAGCCCAGAGCCCGCCCAGGGCCACCGCCACGCCCCAGGAGGGCAGAAACAGTGTGCGCTCCGCCACCAGGAACTCCGTCGGGACCAGCAGGTTCGACACCGGGAGCAGCGTGACCCCGGACCACACGAGCCCCAGCGCGACGGCCGGCACCCGCCGGCGCAGGCGCCAGGCGAGCCAGCCGGCACCGGCCCACACCCCCGCCGCGAGGACATGGCCGAGGGTAAACCCGGTCGTCGGCACGAGCTCCGCGGGAGCGTAGTCGGCGGAGAGGTGCGCGGGGAACAGCAGCAACCGCCACCACTCGAGCGAGAGCGGCAGCATGGCCCACGCGCGCTCCAGCAGGCCGAGCCCTTCCAGCCCAGGCGTGATTCCCCCGGCCGCGAGTGTGCCCGGGAGGATCTCGGCGCGCAGCGGCACGTACAGGGCGATGGGGACCGCACCGGCCGCGGCGGCGGGAAGAGCGCGGCGGATGCTCGCCCGCCAATCGGCCCCCGCCGCGAGGGCCCGCCCCGCGGCGACTACCAGCACCGCGGCCGGCAGGGTGGCCGCGTGTTCTTTGGACGTGATCGCGAGCGCGGAGGCGGCGACGACGCCCCAGAGATAGCGGCGCGCGTCCTCGGCGCGGATGGCGCAGAGCAATGCAGTCGCGTACCCCGTGGCAGCCATGAGCTCGGCGCGCCCCGCGAGGGCGGCCGTCGCCTCGACGTGGACCGGGTGCACCGCGAACAGCAGGCCGGCGACGAGCCCCGCCGCCCGTCCCGCGACGAGCGCGGCCAAGACGGCCAGCGCCGCCGCCGCCGCCACCGCCCACAGCACATTGGTCACATGGAACCAGCGCGGGTCGCTGCTGACCCGGTAGTCGAGCGCGTAGCTGGCCAGCACGGCGGGCCGCCACATCACCCCACCGAACCCGGCGGGCCAGTACGGCTCGGTGGCGACGGCTCGCAGCGAGGGCGGCGCGCGCAGCAACGGCCGCTCCACCACGACCCAGCGGTCGTCCCCCGCGAACGAGTTGGCGATGGACGGCGCGGTCGTCGCGGCCGAGAGCAGGGCGGCCGCCAGCGCCACGTGCCGGATCCCGAGGTGCTCCCACCGGCCTTCGAGGCTCACTCCCACTCGATCGTCGCCGGCGGCTTGCTGCTTACATCGTAGGTCACCCGGTTGACGCCGCGCACCTCGTTGATGATGCGGTTCGAGATCCGGCGGAGCACGTCCGGAGGGAACGGAAACCAGTCCGCGGTCATCCCGTCGCGGCTCGTCACCGCCCGCAGCGCCACCACGTGGTCGTAGGTGCGGCCGTCGCCCATCACGCCCACCGACCGGATGGGGAGCAGCACCGCGAACGCCTGCCAAATCCGGTCGTACAAGCCGGCCTGCCGGATCTCCTCGATGTAGATCGTGTCCACCTGGCGGAGGATCGCGAGTCGGTCCGCACTCACGGGGCCGAGCACCCGAATCGCGAGCCCGGGGCCGGGGAACGGGTGTCGTCCCACGATTTCCGCGGGGATCCCGAGCTCCCGGCCGACTTGGCGCACTTCGTCCTTGAACAGCTCTCGGAGCGGCTCGATCAGCGTCCAGGGCAGGTCGGGCCGAAGCCCGCCCACATTGTGGTGGGTCTTGATGGTCACCGACGGGCCGCCGGTGGGCGAGCGCGATTCGATGACGTCCGGATAGAGCGTGCCCTGCACGAGAAACGCCACCTTGCCCGCCATGTGTCGGGCCGCGTCCTCGAACACGTCGATGAACGTGTGCCCGATCCGGCGCCGCTTCTCCTCAGGATCCGCCACGCCTTCGAGTTCCTTCAGGAACCGCTTGGCCGCGTCCACGACGCGCAGGTCGATCCCGAGGTGGGCCTGGAACGTCCGCTCCACCTGCTCGCGTTCGTTGTGGCGCAGCAGCCCGTGGTCGACGAAGATGCACGTCAGGCGGCCCCCGATCGCCCGATGGACGAGGGCGGCGGCGACGGCCGAGTCGACGCCGCCTGACAGCCCGCAGATGGCGCGGCCCGTCGACCCGACGCGCTCGCGGATCCGCGCCACCTCCTGCTCGATAAAATGGCCGGGCGTCCAGTCCGGCGTGCAGCCGCAGATGCCGAACAGGAAATTGTGCAGGATCTCGCCGCCGCGCTGGGTGTGGGCCACCTCAGGGTGAAACAGCACACCGAAGATCGGCCGCGCCTCGTGCTGCAGGGCGGCGACGGGCGCGTTCGCGCTCACGGCCGTCACCCGGAACCCGGCGGGCGGCTCGTCGAGGCGATCGCCATGGCTCGCCCACACCGTGGTGCTGGACTGGTCCTCGAATCCGGCGAACAGCCCGGCGCCCTCGCGCACCGTCACCTCGGCGCGGCCATACTCCCGCTGCGGGGACGGACGCACCGTGCCGCCCGACAGCTGCGCAATCAGCTGCATGCCGTAGCAGATGCCGAGCACGGGCACGCCCAGCTCGAGCAGCCGCGGGTCGGCGGTGGGGGCGCCGGGGTCGAACACGGAGCTCGGCCCACCCGACAGGATGATCCCCTTGGGCGCGAACTCCCGCACGAAGGCGAGGTCGGTCCCGCGCACCGCCGGATGAATCTCGCAGTACACCCGCGCCTCGCGGATGCGGCGCGCGATGAGCTGGGTGAACTGCGAGCCGTAATCGAGAATGAGGATCCGATTCACGCCCGGTACCACATCGTGGGCTCCGCCGTCTCGCCCCGCAGCAGGTCGTCGAGTGTTTCCCGCTGGCGGGCGACGTAGTAGCGGTCGCCTTCGACCAGCACCTCGGGCGGCCGGGGCCGCGCGTTGTAGGTGGAGCTCATGACGAACCCGTAGGCACCCGTCCCCAGCACGGCCAGGAACTCCCCAGGCTCGACCACGGGCAGTTTGCGGTCGAGCGCCAGGAAATCCCCCGACTCGCAGATCGGCCCGACGACGTTCACGACTTCCGCCGGGCGGGTCCCGTCCTTCAGCGGCAGGATTTCATGATGCGCGTTGTAGTGGCTGGGGCGCACGAAATCCGTCATGCCGGCGTCCACGATCACGAACTCCTTGCCGCCGGCATGCTTGCGGTACAACACCCGGGTGAGCAGCACGCCGGCGTTGGCCACGAGGTAGCGGCCCGGCTCGCACAACAGGCCGAGGCCCGCCGACTGCACGGGCGGGACCACCGCTTCGGCGAAGGCGCTGGGGCTCGGGGCCTTCTCGTTGTGGTAGCGGACCCCGAGCCCGCCACCAACGTCGAGCGTCTCGAGCGTCTCGATCCCGGACGCCCGAATCGCCGCGACGAGCTCGAGCAGCTTGGCCGCGCCCCGGCGGTAGGGCGTGACGTCGGTGATCTGAGACCCGAGGTGCATGGCGAGGCCGCGCAGAATGAGTCGTCCCTCCGCGGCGATGCGCCCGGCGACCCCGACCACCTCATCGAACGGCACGCCGAACTTGGCCGTCTTGTCGCCGGTCTTGGTGTAGGGATGGGTTTCGGCCGCCACGTCCGGATTCACGCGGATGCCGACCTTGGCCGGCCGCGCGACGGCGCGCGCCACGGCGATGACGACGTCGAGCTCGCTCGTCGACTCGATGTTCAGGAACCCGACGCCGGCGCGGATCGCCGCCTCCAGCTCCACGGCTGTCTTGCCCACCCCCGAGAACACGATCGCGTCGGGATCGAAGCCGGTGGCGAGGGCACGTCGCAGCTCGCCCGCGGACACGATGTCGGCTCCGGCCCCGAGCGCCTGCAGCACCCGGAGCACGCCGAGGTTGCCGTTGGCCTTGACCGAGTAGCAGATGCGATGACGGACGTCCCGCAGCGCGTCGTCCAGGGCGTGGTACTGGGCGCGGATGAGATTGGCCCCGTAGACATAGCACGGCGTGCCGACCCGCTCCGCCACGGCGCGGAGGAGCGCCGGATCGAAGCCTAGTACGCCTGCGCCCACACGGCCTCCGCCACACTGGGCCGACCGCACCAGACGCACGTCCGGGGCGCCTCGGGGGAGCGGAACTCGGGATCGGGGAGCACGCGCACGGTGGCGCCCGTGTCGGCCTTGATGCTCGCCTCGCACTCGCCCGAGCCACAGAACCCCGCGTAGGCGAACCCGCCCGTGCCCTGCAGGAAGGCCAGGAAGCGGTCCTTCGGGGCGCCGCGGATCGAGTTCGCCTCCTGCCGCTGCCGCGCGGCCTGGAGCAGGGCGGCCTGCAGCTGCTCCAGGGCCGCGCCGACGGTTCCGGCGAGCCCGTCCAGTTTCATCGGCGCCTTGTTGCCGCCACGGCGGGCGGCCATGACCTGCCCCTGCGCCACGTCCCGCGGCCCGATCTCGAGCCGTAGCGGGACGCCCTTCCCCTCCCACTCGTAGTACTTGGCGCCGGGCTTCATGCCCTCGCGGAGATCGAGCTCCACGCGGAACCCGGCCGCCACGAGATCGGCCTGGACCTGCCCCGCGATCCGTGACACCTGGCCCTTTTCTTCCTCACTCTTCCAGATGGGCACGATGACCACCTGGACAGGCGCGAGCCGGGGCGGAGCGACCAGACCGTTGTCGTCGCCGTGGATCATGATCAGCCCGCCGATGAGTCGGGTGGAGACGCCCCAGGACGTATTCCAGACGTGCTCGAGCCCTCCCGCGGCGGTCTGGTACTGCACGCCGAACGCTTTGGCGAAGTTCTGCCCCAGGTTGTGCGACGTGCCCGCCTGGAGGGCCTTGTTGTCCTGCATCAGCGCTTCGATCGCGTAGGTGCGCAGGGCACCCGCGAACTTCTCGCCCTCGGTCTTGACGCCAGTGATCACCGGCATCGCCATCCATTCCTCGGCGAAGCGGCGGTAGATCCCAAGGATCATCCGGGCCTCCCGCTCGGCGTCATCGTGGTCGACGTGGGCGGTGTGCCCTTCCTGCCACAGGAACTCGGTGGTGCGCAGGAACAGCCGCGTGCGGCGCTCCCAGCGGACCACGTTGCACCACTGGTTGAGCAGCAGGGGCAGGTCGCGGTAGCTCTGGATCCACTTGGCGAACATCGCGTAGATGATCGTTTCGGACGTCGGCCGCACGACGAGCGGCTCGTCCAGGGCGGAGGTGGGGTCGACGGCCACGGCCGCCGCGCCCTCCTTCCCGGTCGCCCGCAGGCGGGTGTGGGTCACAAGCGCCACTTCCTTGGCGAACCCCTCGACGTGCTCGGCCTCTTTGGCCAGGAAACTCATGGGGATGAACAGGGGGAAGTAGGCGTTCCGATGGCCGGTCGCCTTGAACATGTCGTCCAGGGCGTCCTGCATCAGCTCCCACAACCGGTAGCCGCGCGGCCGGATCACCATGCAACCCCGCACGGGCGAGTAGTCGGCTAGCTCGGCGCGCATGATGACGTCGTTGTACCACTCGCTGAAATCCTGCGCGCGTGGGGTGATCTTTTCCGCGGGCGGCATTACTGGAGAATCCCCTTCTTCACCTTCGTCAGGGCGACCCTGCGTTGCCTCCCCGTCGCGAGGTTCCGAACGATGGCGACCTTGGCCTTCCGCTCATCAGGACCGATGATGACGGCCCGGAGCGCGCGCCGGGCACTCGCGAGCTCGAGCTGCTTGCGGACCGGCTGGTTGCGCAACGCGTACTCCACGGACAGGCCTTTACTCCGGAGCTCGTGGGCCAGCTTCAGAACGTGGCCGACATCCTCCCCGCTGACAGCCACCAAGAAGGCGTCGAGCGGCGTCGGCGCCCCGTCGTGCTTCCCGTGCTCCACCACCAGTTCCTTCAGGACGACGTCCCCCATGCCGAATCCCACACAGGGTAAATCGACGCCGGTGATCTGCGAGAGGAGGTTGTCGTACCGGCCGCCACCGCAGATTGCGCGGAGCGATCCGCCCGCATCGAAGGCCTCGAACACAATGCCGGTGTAGTAGGCGAGCCCCCGAACGATCTGGAAGTCGATTTCGATGAAATCCCCCAGCCCCATCGCCTGGAGGCGGGTGACACACTCATTGAGCGGCTCGGCTTGGGACGAGGCAAGGAACGCTTGGCGCGCCGACTCGGTGTCACGCAACGCGTGGAGGAAGTTCAGAACCTCCCGGGCCTGATCGTCCGGGAGCATCTCGTGGAGTTGGCGTGGGGTCTCAGCCGGCGTCCTGGCCCACTTGTCCAGCGCCCCGAGAACTCGCGGTATGCTGCTCTCCGGCACCCGGTATCGGGTGGTAAGCTCGTGCGTCAGGATACGGCGATCCGAGACCCGAAGCCGCACATCGCGCGAACTCAGACCGAACGCCCGCAGGATGTCGATGACGGCCGCCATCACTTCGGCGTCGGCGGCCGGCCCAGCCTCGCCGATGATGTCCATGTTCAGCTGGAAGTGCTCACGGAGCCGGCCGCGCTGCTGCCGCTCGTAGCGAAACAGCTGGGGGATCGAGAACCAGCGGATCGGCTTCTTCAAGGCCTGCGCCCGCGCCCCCACCATCCGGGCCAGCGTCGGGGTCATCTCGGGCCGCAGCGCCACTTCTCGGCCGCCCTTATCCTGGAACGCATAGAGTTGCTGGACGATCTCCTCCCCGCTCTTCTGGGTGTAGAGCTCCACCGGCTCGAGCGGCGGCCCGTCGTACTCCTGGAACGCGTAGCGCCGCGCCACGTCGCGCCAGGTGGTGAAGATGTGGTTTCGGAGAGCGGTGTCGTCAGGGTAAGAGTCGCGGAAGCCAGGTAGGGCTTGTCCCTGCATCGCAGCAATTTAGCCGACCGGCGCAAACCCCGGCAAGCGGGCCAGCGCGTCGCCCACGGTGTGAAACGAGCCGGTCACCACCGCCGTCCCGACGCCTTCCGCCACGAGCTCCAACGCCCGGGCGAAGTCGGGCTCGAAAAAGAACTCCATCGGCCGCGCCGGACCCTCGAGCTTGATGGTGATCGCCAGCTTCTGCTCCAGCGCGTACAAATCCCAGCGCCGCTTGGCAGGCGCGCTCGGCGCGACGGTGAACACCAGCCGGTCGGCCACCACCGCGAGCTCGCGGATCATCTCGAGATAGTCCTTGTCGCCCAGAATGCCGAGGAGGAGGTGAACCGGGCGGGGCGGCGGCTCCGCGAGCAGGGCCTGTTTCAAAACCCGGGCCCCGTCCGGGTTGTGGGCCACGTCGAAGATCCAGCGCCCCCGCCGCTCGAACCGGCCGGGCGCATGGGCTCCCGCGAAACTCTCCGGCACCGTGGCACCCGCCGGCCGGGGCGTAGCGGGCGCTGCGAACGGGGCCGGCAGCTCGCGCAATACCCCGTCGGCCACCCAGGCGTTCGCCCACTGGTGCGGGCCGCCCAGGCCGAGGCGGACGCCGGGCACCGGGGCGCGGGTGCTCTCCACCGCCACGATCCGGGGTGCCCCCCGCCGCTTGGCCTCGCGGGCCAGCTCCTCGCGAACCTCCGGGTTCGGCTCTCCGGTGACGAACGGCACGCCCGGCTTCGCGATCCCCGCCTTCTCACGCGCGATGCCCAGCAGGTCGTTGCCCAGATAGTCGGTGTGCTCCAGCGCGATCTTGGTCACCGCGCTGACCAGCGGGGTCAGCACGTTGGTGCTGTCGAGTCGCCCCCCCAGTCCGACTTCGACGATCGCGATGTCCACCCCTCGCGCCGCCAGGTCGGCGAACCCGATCGCGGTCATCACCTCGAAGAAGCTCGCGTCCATGCGCTCGATGTGGGGCTGCAGGAAGGTCACCCACTCGCTGAAGGCGTCTGCGCTGATCGGAACGCCGTCCACCTGCACGCGTTCGCACACCGACACGAGGTGGGGAGAGGTGTAGAGCCCGACCCGGAACCCGCGGGCGCCGAGCTCCGCCGCCAGGAAGGCGCACGTCGAGCCCTTCCCGTTGGTGCCGCCGATGTGGATCGCCGGATAATGGCGCTCGGGCCGGCCGAGGACGTCCAACAGACCCTCGGTGGGTCCCAGGCTCCACTTGATCCGGCCGGCTTGACGAGGGAACAGAAAGCGGCAGGCGTCCGCGAAGGACAACCGGCTCAGTCGGCGGCCTCCGCCGGCTGGCGGCCGGCCATGTGGCGCAGGAGCGACGCGGTCGTATCCCGCAGCTCACTCCTCGGCACGACCGCATCGACCATCCCGTGCTCGAGCAGGAACTCGGCCGTCTGGAATCCCGGAGGCAGGTCCTGCCCGATGGTCTGCTTGATCACGCGGGGGCCCGCGAACCCGATCACGGCGCCCGGCTCGGCCAGGATGGCGTCCCCTTGCATCGCGTAGGACGCCGACACGCCGCCGGTGGTGGGATTGGTGAGAATGGACACGAACGGCATGCCCCTGTCGGCCAGCTCCGCCAGCACCACCGACGTCTTGGCCATCTGCATCAGCGAGAGCACCCCCTCCTGCATCCGGGCGCCGCCCGACGCCGATACGATGATCAGCGGGATCCGCTTGTCGATCGAGCGGCGCGCCAGGCGCGCGATTTTCTCCCCCACCACCGACCCCATGGACCCGCCCATGAAGGCGAAGTCCATCACGCCCAGGTTGACGGGCATCCCGTCCAGCCGGGCGTACCCGGTTCGGATCGCCTCCAGCGGGCCCGCCTTCTTGACGGCCGCTTGCATGCGGTCCTTGTAGCTCTCGAAGCGCAGCGGGTCCGCCGACTTGAGCCCGGCGTCCAGCTCGTGCCAGGAGCCCTCGTCGATCAGCAGGTCGATGTAGTCCTGCGCGCCGATGCGGCGGTGATGGCCGCAGCCCGGGCAGACGTTGAGCGCGCGCACGAACCGGTCTTTCGTGTCGATGTGGCCGCATTCGTCGCACTTCTCCCACGCGTCGGCCGGGATCTCCAGCTTGATCCGCTCCGACGTCCGGGGTTTGCGCTCTTTCTTGAACCAGGCCATGCGCGCCATCGGTGGGGTTGTCGAAGGCGACAATTTGGGAACCGCTCAAGAGGAGCGCCAGACCCGACGCGATAACTCCTTGTCAGAGTTCAGCGTAGCCCGACAGCCGAGACTCCCACGCCACGCGGAGGCTGATCCCCACCGCCAGGCTGCAGGCCAGCAGAAACGAGCCCCCGTAGGAAAAGAACGGCAACGGGATGCCCGTTATGGGGAGCAGGCTCACCGTCATCCCCACGTTTTCCAGGATGTGGGTGAACAGCATCCCGGCGATGCCGAACACGCACAGGCTCGAGAACGGGTCGGTGGCCCGGCGGGCGATGCGGAGCAGGATGAGAACCAAGGCCACGAACAGCGCCAGCGCGGCGACCACCCCCACGAAGCCGAGCTCTTCGCCCACCACGGAGAAGATAAAATCGGTGTGCTGGGCCGGCAGGAAGGCCAGCCGCTTCTGGGTGCCGTCGGTGAAGCCCTTGCCCAGAAACCCGCCCGAGCCGATGGCCACCTTGGACTGGATGACGTGCCAGCCCGTCGCGCGCGGATCGACCTCCGGGTTGAGGAAGGCGAGGAGCCGGTTCTGCTGGTAGGGGGCGAGGCGCTGCCACAGCGGCAGCGCGACGACGCCCATGGCCACGTTGACCATCATCACGGCCAACCCTTCCCACAGGTACGGCCGCCACCAGAGGACCAGCGCGGACAGCAGCACGATCCAGGCGCCCCAGGCGACGGTGGAGAAGGCCAGGATGAGCCCGATCGCGGGGGAGGCGAGCAGGAGCAGGAGCGACGGCTTGGTCCCCGCCCAAAACAGCATCGCGAACAGGACGGCCACGAAGACAATGGCGCTCCCCAGGTCGGGCTGGAGCAGCACGAGCCCGAAGGGGATACCCGCGATGAGACAGGGCCCGAGCAGCCGGTCTCCGAACACCAGCTCGCGCAGATTGGCGGGCGGCTCGCGCCGCTCGGCGATCCACCGGCCGAGCATCAGGATCACCGCGATCTTGGCGAGCTCGGCCGGCTGCCCCAGGCGGGTGCCACCGATCGCGATCCACGAGCGGCTGCCGACCGCCGTGCCCGCCCCGGTTCCGACCGCCAGGGTGAGGACCAGCAGGAAGATTGCGCCCCAGTAGGCGAACGGCGTCGCCCACTCCAGCATCCGCGGGGAGGTGCGGAACATGAGCCAGGCGCAGACGGCCCCGATGGCGAGCCAGCCGAGCTGCTTGTGCCAGATGGTGGTGACGAACGTCGGCACGTCGGTCTGCCCGGCCGAGTAGAGCGTGGCGAGGCCGTACGCCGCCAGGCCCACGACCACGGCCAGGAGCGGCTTATCGATCTGGCCGAGGCGGGATGACACGGAACGTGTCCCGGGTGGTGGTCCGCGCGGCGGTATCGAGCGGGATGAAGCTCGGCAGGAGCTGCAGCGGGTCGGGAGCCGAGTCCGAGGGCAGCACGAGGCGAACCATGGTCGTATCCAAGCCCAGGTACTTGGCGATGACCCGGGCCACGAGCGGGCCCACCTGCGAGCCATGCCGGGAGAACTCGATGATCGCCCCCACGACGATCTCCGGCTTGTCGGCCGGGCCGAACCCGACGAACCAGCCGTGGTCGGGCCCCTGCGGGTTCTGGGCGGTCGCCGTCTTGCCGGCGATCCTGATCGCCTCGAGCCGCGAAGCGCGGGCGGTCCCGCGCTCGACCACGTTGATCATCGCCTGGCGCAGGATAGTGAGGTGGTCCGGAGTGAGGTCGAGCGACACGCCGGCGGTGCTCATTTGGCGCACGACGTAGGGTGTCCGCGCCCGGCCGTCGGCCGCGAGCATCTGGAACAGCCGGACCATGCCGAGCGGCGTCTGCGCGTTCTCGCCCTGCCCGATCGCCAAGTTGAGCGTCACGGCCGACGTCCACCGGCGCGGCCCGTAGAGCCGGTCGTAATACTCGGTGCCGGTGGGGAACTCGGAGGCAATCTCACCCGGCAGGTCGATCCCGGTAGGCTGGCGGAAGCCCCAGGCGTTGGCGTCCTCGAGCAGCGAGTTGAGGGTCAGCTTGAGGCCCAGCTGGTAGAAGTACACGTCGCAGCTCTGGGCGATCGCCTCCGACAGCGTGAGATCGCCGTGCCCCTCCGCCCGCCAGCAGCGGAAGAAGCGGTTGCCGTACGGCAGGCCGCCCCGGCACGGAATGGGCATGCGGGTCCGCGCGGTGACGATGCCCCGCTTCAGCGCCATGGCCGCCATGGCCAGCTTCCAAATCGACCCCGGGGGATAGCGCGCGGCGATGGCGCGGTTGATCAGTGGGTGCGCGTCGCTCAGGTTCAGCGCCCGCCAGTAAGTGGGGTCCACGCCCCCCACGAACGCGTTGGGATCGAAGCCGGGCGCGCTGTAGAGCGCCAGGATCTCGCCCGTGTTGGGGTTCATGGCGATGATGGTCCCCCGCTGCCCCGTGGGGAAGATCTCAGCGATGTAGCGTTGCAGGTCGAGGTCGACGGTCGTGGGCAGCGGCGCCCCCGCCACGGGCTGCAGGGTGGAGGCGGAGTCCGCTTCGCGCACCATGTAGCCCAGGGCGCTCACTTCCACGAACCGCACGCCGTCGGCGCCGCGCAGCGGATCGTCGTACTGGCGCTCGAGCCCGTCCTTGCCGACCAGCCCGCCGAGCCGGACGCCGGCGAACCGGCGCTGGCCGCGCTCCCGTTCCGTCACCTCGCCCACGTAGCCGACGAGGTGGGCCGCCAAGGCGCCGTCGGGGTAATGGCGTTTGGGCTCCGCCTGAATGACGAGGCCGGGAATCGCCAGCCGCCGCTCTTCCAGGGCGGAGACCACGTGGAACGGTGCGTCGGCCAGCACCAGGGCCGGATGATAGGGGGCGCGGCGGTGCCGCTGCAGCACCCGCTCCACGGCGGCGCTGTCCAGCTTCACGATGGGCGCGAGACGCCGCAGCGTGGCGCGCATCGCCACCTCGGGCGCCGGCAAGAGCGAGACCGTGTACCCGGGGACGTTCTCCGCCAGCACCCGCCCGTTGCGGTCGGTGATGATGCCGCGCGGCGCCGGCAGCGGAATCGGCCGGAGCCGATTGGTCTCCGACTGGAGCTGGTAGCGGTTGTGGCCGAGGATCTGCGCCCGGAAAAAGGAGACCAGGACCGCCCCGACGCTCACCCAGAGGATGACCCGGACGACGCGAAGGCGCTGGTCGAGGAGGTGCGGGTGGAAGGCTTTCATGCGCTCCGGAACCGGACCGGCACCCACCGGCCGAACAGCCAGAGCACGACTACGCCGGTGAGGGCGGTCGTGAACCCCTGGAGCGGCGACCACACGAGGAGCTCCCACCCCAGCGTCCCGCCCCGGAGCTTGCCGGAGGCGAGGGCGAGCACCAGGTTGCGCAGCCACGTGCCCGCGAAGAACAGGCACCCACTGGCGAACAGGTTCTCCGCCAGGAACACCACCTTACCCCAGGCGGAGATGTAGCCCACGACCGTGTGGGCCAGCGCGCCCGCGCCGAAGCTGGCCGGCGCGAGTGCGTCGCGCAGCACGCCGACGATGAAGCCGGCCGCCGCGCTCCGGCCGGCTGCGGCCCGCACGGTGTAGATCAGCAGCGCGAGCAACAGGAAGTCCGGCGCAATCCGGTCGCTCCCCAGCCGGGTGCGCACTGAAAAGTGTAGCGCGACGAGCGCCCAGAGGACGAACCAGTAGCGATACCGGTCGCTGCGTCTCACGGCGGGGCGGGCTTCTCGAAGGCGCCGCGCACGTCGCCGCTGGCGCGCGCGGGCGAGAGCAGCATGACGTGCGACACGGCCGCCGGGTGCACCGCGGGCCGCACGAGGTAGGTGCGCTCCCAGCCCTCGGCCTCGGCCGCGACGCCCACCACGGTCCCGATCGGTATCCCGCGGGGGTACACGCCCCCCAGCCCGGAGGTGAGAATCGCCGTGCCCTCGGGCACGAGCACCCGATAGGGGACGCCGCGCAGCTCCAGGAGCCAGGCCCCCGGGCCCGCCGATCCGTGCGGCGCCACAATGCCGAACACACTACCGTCCGCCGCCATCGCGCTGGCCCGGAAGTCGGGGTGCGCCCAGGTGAGCACCACGCTGGACTGGGCGTCCACGCTGCTCACCACGCCCACGAGCCCCTCCGGACTCACGACGCTCGACAGCGGCTGGACCTGCCGCCGCTTTCCCGCCGACACGATGAGCGTCAGGGGGCTCGTTGGCTCCGCCTGATGCAGCACCTCCGCCGGCACGTAGCCCCAGGTCAGCCGGCCGCCGAGATCGAGCAGGGCGCGGAGCCGGGTATTCTCGCTGCGGAGCTCGGGGAGAAACGACGCCGCCAGCGCCGCGGAGTCCCGCTGCGCGGTGACCGCCTCGAACCGCGCCCGGGACGTGCGCAGCTGCTCCGACTGCTGCTGTAACGCCAGGAAGGGGGCGAGGACCGTCTGCCGCAGGGCCCGGGCGAGCGGCTCCCGCCAGTCGTCGGGCAGACTCATAGCGGCGAACGAGAGGGCGAGACACCCGAGGAACAGCCAGGTATCCGCCCGCGATCCGTAGCGATCGACCCCGAGCGCCATCCGGCTACATCGTCAGGACGTTGCGGTATTTCTCCGGGTCGTCGAGGATCCGCCCCGTCCCGCGCACGACGCACGTCATCGGATCCTCGTCGAGATGGATCGGCAGGCCCGTCTCCTGCTGCAGCAGGACGTCGAGCCCCCGGATCAACGCCCCACCGCCGGTCATGACGATGCCCCGGTCCACGATGTCGCTCGCCAGCTCGGGCGGCGTGATCTCGAGGGCGCGGCGGACCGCGTCCACGATCTGCTGGATCGGCTCCTGAACCGCTTCCCGGATCTCGGACGAATGCACCCGCACGATCTTCGGGATTCCGGAGACGAGGTCCCGCCCCTTGACCTCCATCTCCCGCTCCTCGCCGCCGGGCGCGGCCGACCCGATCTGGATCTTGATCTGCTCGGCGGTGGGCTCCCCGATCAGCAGGTTGTAGTTCTTGCGCATGAACTGGACGATGGCCTGGTCCAGCTCGTCCCCCCCCGTGCGGATCGAGGTGTCGGACACGATCCCCGAGAGCGCGATCACCGCGATCTCGGTGGTCCCGCCGCCGATGTCGATCACCATGTTCCCAGTGGGGGTCTCCACCGGCAGCCCCACGCCGATGGCGGCGGCCATCGGCTCGGCCACCATGTAGACCTCTTTCGCGCCCGCGGACTGAGCCGAATCCCGCACGGCCCGCTTCTCGACCTCGGTGATCCCGCTGGGTACGCAGACGATCACCTTGGGCTTCACCGGCACGAGATGCCGATCGATGATGCTCTTGAGGAAGAACCGGAGCATCTTCTCGGTGACGTCGAAATCGGCAATCACCCCATCTTTCAGGGGGCGGACCGCCAGGATGCCGTCGGGGGTGCGGCCGAGCATGCGCTTGGCCTCGAGCCCGATCCCTTTGATCTTGCCCGTGGACTTCTCGATCGCGACGACTGAAGGCTCGTTGAGCACGATGCCTTCGCCCTTCACGTAGATGAGCGTGTTAGCCGTGCCGAGATCGACCGCGATCTCGTTCGCCAGGCTCCAGGCCCCGATCCGAAAGTTCGGCCAGCGCATGTGCTCGAGTCGTCAGGTGAAAGAATGAGGCGGGCGCACCACAGCGCCTGAAGCTAATGAAAACCGTAACTCCAAGCAAGGCTGATGCTTGACGCTCCACGACCCGACGGCTAGCGTACCCCCATGCCGCGCGTTCGTGCCGCCGAAATCGCCGTCGTGGATCTCCCCGTGTGCGACCGCTGCGGCCTGTGCCTGCCGCTCTGCCCGCCCGCAGCCATTCACCTGGAGCGCAACGAGCTCGTAGTGGACCGGGAGCGCTGCACCGGATGCCGCAAGTGCATCGCGCCCTGCCCGGTCGGCGCGCTCGCCATGGTGCCCAATGCCTGACGTGGATGTCCTGGTCGTCGGCGCCGGCCCCGCGGGGTCGATCGCCGCCCTGGAGGTCCGGCGCGCCGCTCCGGAGCTCACCGCCGTGCTGCTCGAGCGCGACCGCGCGGTCGGGGCGCCGGTGCGCTGCGCGGAAGGGGTGGGCGACGCCGGGTTGCGCGAGTTCGCCACGCCCGAGGGCGCCGATTGGGCCGCGCGCAAGATCACCCGCGTGATCTTGATCGCGCCGGACGACACCGAAGTGAAAGTGGCCGAGCGTGATGTCGGCTGGATTCTCGACCGCACCCGGTTCGACGCCTTCCTCGCCGCGCGCGCCGCGGCGGCCGGCGCCCAGGTGCTGGTCGGGACCGAGGCGACGGGGATGGCGCGAGCGGCGGACGGACGCTGGCACGTCCGGGTGGTCGGGCGCGGCGGCGAGGAGATCTATCGCGCGAAGATCGTGATCGGGGCGGACGGAGTCGAGGCGATGGTGGGACGCTGGGCGGGGCTCGACACGCGCGTGCCGGCACGGGACATGGAATCCTGCGCGCAATACGTGCTGCAGGGCATCGACTTCGACCCCGACGCGATCTACCTGCAGTTCGGGGATCGGGTCGCCCCCGGTGGCTACGCCTGGATCTTCCCGAAGGGCGTGGGCGTGGCCAACGTCGGACTCGGCCTGGTCGCCCTGCGAAGCGACGGGCGCAACGCGCGGGAATACCTCGATGCCTGGGTCGCCCAGCGCTATCCCCGGGGCGCCCGCACGGGCTACACCGTAGGCGGCGTGATCGTCCACACGACCATCAAGCGGACGTACACCGACGGCGTCCTGATCGCCGGGGACGCGGGCCACATGATCAATCCCCTGTCCGGCGGCGGCATCGTGAACGCCATGAAGGCCGGGCGCCTTGCCGCCCACACCGCCGCGGCGGCGATCCGCGCGGACGACACGAGCGCGGAGCGCCTGGCCGCCTACCACCAGGCGTGGATGGACCTCCTAGGCGAGGATCACCTGAAGTACTACCGGATCAAGCACGCCCTGGAGGATTTGGACGACGGGTTTTTCAACGGGCTGGCGCGAACGGTGAATCGGATCCCGCCGGGCAAGCGCACGCTGGGCCGGATCTTCGCCCACGCGTTGGTCCGGCACCCGCAGCTTATACCTGTTGCAGCCAGGTTCTTCGTGTAGAGAGAGGGAGCAGAGAGCTGGGAGCGGTACGCGCCGACTCGCCGTCAGGTACGGCTCCCTGCTCTCTGCTTGCGGCGAAGGCCGAGCATCATACTCGTCCCCGCCGCGCACCGATTGGCGAGGTGCGCCACCAGACGCCCGGCCGCCCCGAGCCAGTCCCTCCGCAGCCCCAAAGGGGTATTCCCCGCATCCCACAGGTAGACCGGCACGCGCGGCAGCCGATAGTTGTCGGCCGGATCGCCCCGCGCCCCAGCGAATCCCAGCGCAAACCCGTGGCACTCGGCCCACCGCGCGGTGGTGGCGTTCGCGGCGCCGAACGGATAGGCGACGGCACGCCCGGCGTCGGCGCCCAGGCGCTCCACCAGCGCGACCCGCGATCGGTACAGCTCGTCGCTGACCCGCTCGTTGCCGAGCCAGGTGAGGCGGGGATGGGTGGCGGAGTGCGAGCCGAAGTCGAACCCCCGCCCTTTCCAGCGCTCGATTGCCGGCCAGGCGAGATGGTCGAGGCGGCGCCAGGTGTAACGGACATCCCACGTATTCGTCCTGCCGATGAAGTCCGTGATGAGGAACGTCGTGGCGGTGAACCCCAGATCGGCGAGGACGGGGAAGGCCTGATCCGCGAGGCTCGCGTAGCCGTCGTCGAAGGTGAGCAAGAACTCGTAACGCGGAACGCGCAACACGGCGCCATCGAGGCGCAGCCGCTCGCTGAACTGCTCGAGGGTCAGCGCCCGCCATCCCGCGCGGGCGAGCGCCGTCATCTGCCGGGCGAACACGCCCCGGGCGACTCGCGTGACCCCCAGCTCGAGCGGCCCGCCGATGCGGTGGTAGCAGATGACGGGAGGGAGGAGGGGGGGGATCAGACGAACGTCTTGGGATCCGTCAGCGGCAGCCCGAACGCCTCCGCCACGCCCGGGTAGACGACCTTGCCCTCGACCACGTTGAGGCCGAGAAACAGCGCCTGGTCCTGGGTGCAGGCCCGCTTCCACCCCAGCTTAGCGAGGCGTTTGGCGTAGGGAAAGGTGGCGTTCGTCAGGGCCAGGGTGGACGTCCGGGGCACGCCGCCCGGCATGTTGGCCACCGCATAATGAATGATCCCGTCCACGACGTAGGTCGGGGTTTCGTGCGTCGTCGGCTTGATGGTCTCGATGCAGCCGCCCTGGTCCACCGCGACGTCCACCACGACCGAGCCCGGCTTCATGAGTTTCAGGTCGGCCCGCGTGACGAGGTGGGGCGCCTTGGCGCCCGGGAGCAGCACGGCGCCGATGACCAGGTCGGCCCGTTTCAGCTGATCGAGAATGTTGTGCCGGTTCGAGTACAGGAGGTCGACGTTTTCCGGCAGCACGTCGGACAGGTAGCGCAGGCGGTCGAGCGAGACGTCGAGCAGAGTCACGTGCGCGCCGAGCCCGGCCGCCATCTTGGCGGCGTTGGTGCCCACGACGCCGCCGCCGATGATCAACACTTCCGCGGGCAGGACGCCGGGGACCCCGCCGAGGAGGATGCCGCTGCCCCCGAAGACCTTCTCGAGGTACTTGGCGCCCTCCTGCACCGCCATGCGGCCCGCGACCTCGCTCATCGGGGTGAGCAGCGGCAGCTCCCCCGTGGTGAGCTGGACGGTCTCGTAGGCGATGGCCACCGCCCCCGACTGGACGACCGCGCGCGTCAGGGGCTCCGAGGCGGCGAAATGGAAGTAGGTAAACAGCACCTGGCCCCGGCGCATCTTGGGCCATTCGGGCTCGATCGGCTCTTTGACTTTCAGAATCATTTCGGCCCGGTTCCAGACCTCGGCCGCCGCCGCGACGATCGTGGCCCCCGCCGCCCGATACGTCTCGTCCGCGAACCCGCTCCCGAGTCCCGCCCCCTGCTCGACCAACACGGCGTGCCCGTCGGCCACGAGCGATTCCGCGCCCGCCGGTACGAGCGCTACGCGGTTTTCGGCCGTCTTGATCTCCTTCGGAACTCCGACGATCATCGCCGCTCCGGGCGGTCAGCCGTTGCCCTTGGGCCCGAGCCAGGTCACGGTCTGCCGCTCGGGGTCGAAAAACTCCGCCGCCGCGTCCGCCACTTCGTCCTCGGTGAGCGACGCCACGGCGGCGAGGAGGTCATCGAGGCTCTGGTAGGCCTCGCCGTAGACAGGAAAGCCCGCCAAACGATACATCCGGGCGGAGGGACTCTCCAGGGAGAGCACGATCTGCCCCTGGGTCTGGCGTTTCGCGTCGTCGAGGGTCGCGCCGCGCAGCCCCTCGCGCGCGAGCCGCGCGTACTCCTCGCGGATGGCGGCCGCCGCCTGGGGGGCGGTCTTGGGCTGGGTACCGACGTAGACGCCGAGCACGCCCGTCTGCCGGTAGAACGAGGCGTAGGCGTAAATGGCATAGGCCAGGCCCAACTCTTCCCGGATGCGCTGGAACAGACGGCTGGACATCCCGCCGCCGAAGATGTTGGCGAGCACCATCAAGGCGTACTTGCGCCGGTCGGCAAAGGGCACGGTATCGGTGGAAACCACGATATGGGTTTGGGCGGTGTCCTTCGCGCGCCGGACCTCGCCGCCCCGCACCGCCGGCGGAACGGGCGGGGCCGCTGGCGCCGCCTCCCCCCGGCGTCCCGTGTCCCGCTCGAACCACCCATGCCTCCCCAGCTCTTCCAGCAAGCCCTCGTGCGTCAGGTTTCCCGCGGCCGCGATCACGCAGTTCCCCGGCACGTAGGCCCGGCGGTGCAGCGCCTTGAGGTCGTCGGTCGACAGGGCCGTCACCGTCGCCCGCGTGCCCAGGATCGAGTAGCCATAGGGGTGCGCCGGCCAGAGGGCTTCCGCGGCCAGATCGAAGACCAGGTCGTCGGGGGTGTCCTCGACGGTGTGGATCTCTTCGAGCACGACGTTCCGCTCGAGCGCCAGATCGGTGTCCCGCAGCACGGGGCGCCGGAGGAGATCGGTGAGCACGTCCACGGCACGGGGCAGCTCGGCGTCGAGCACCCGGGCCTGAAACGAGGTGGTGTCGCGGGAGGTGTAGGCGTCGAGCGAGCCGCCGCGGGCCTCGAGCTCGAGCGCGATCTGCTGCGCGCTGCGGCGCTCGGTGCCCTTGAACACCATGTGCTCGAGCAGGTGGGAGACGCCCATCTTGGGGCGCGGCTCATGGGCGCTGGCGCTGCGCACCCAGATCCCCGCCGCCGCCGAGCGGACGGTGGCTACCCGCTCGGACAGCACGACGACGCCGTTGGGCGCCGTCGTCTGGTGAATGTCCCGGTCGAGCCGGACGGTGTCCATCCGGCTAGTGCTTCTCGAGCAACGCCTTCCGGGACAGTCGCATGCGCCCGCGCTCGTCCACCTCCAGCAGCTTGACGCGCACGTGGTCGCCCTTTTTCACGACGTCCTCGGTGCGCTCGGTGCGGCCGTGCTGCAGCTCGGAGATGTGGAGCAGACCCTCCACGCCCGGGATGATCTCGACGAAGGCCCCGAAGGCCGTGGTGCTCTTCACCACGCCTTCGTAGACCTTCCCCACCTCGGGCTCCTGCACGATCGCCGCGATCATATCGCGCGCCCGCTCGCCGCCCTCGCCCACCGCGGAGATCGTGACGAGGCCGGAATCGTCCACGTTGATCTCGGCGCCGGTCTGCTCCTGGATGCCACGGATGATCTTGCCCTTGGGGCCGATGATGTCGCCGATCTTGTCCGGGCGGATCTGGATCGTGATGATCCGCGGCGCGTATTTGGAGAGCTGGGACCGCGGCTGCGGGATCGCCTGCTGCATGATGTCCAGGATGTGGAGCCGGGCCGTCTTGGCCTTCTCGAGCGCCTCGCTGATGATCTTGAAGTCCAGGCCCTCGATCTTGATGTCCATCTGGATCGAGGTGACGCCCTCGCGGGTCCCAGCGACCTTGAAATCCATGTCGCCCAGGTTGTCTTCGGTGCCGAGGATGTCGGTGAGCACCGCAACGCGCTGGCCTTCCTTGATGAGCCCCATCGCGACGCCCGCGCAGGCGGCTTTCACCGGCACGCCCGCGTCGAACAACGCGAGCGACCCGCCGCACACGGTGGCCATGGACGACGAGCCGTTCGATTCGAGGATGTCCGAGACGATGCGGATGGTGTAGGGGAACTGCTCGTAGGGCGGCAGCACCGCCTGGATCGCCCGCTCGGCGAGGGCGCCGTGCCCGACCTCGCGCCGCGAGGTGCCGCGGATCGGGCGGACTTCGCCGGTGGAGAACGGCGGAAAGTTGTAGTGCAGCATGAACGACTTCGTCGTTTCCTGCGCCACATCGATCGAATCGATCCGCTGCTCGTCGCTGGTCGTGCCGAGCGTCACCGAGACCAGCGCCTGGGTCTGGCCGCGCGTGAACAGGGCCGAGCCGTGCGTGCGCGGCAGCCAGCCGACCTCGCAGCTGACCGGCCGGACGGTGTCCAGGTCGCGGCCGTCGACGCGCTCGCCGGCGGACAAGACCTGCTCCCGCATGGTGCGGTATTCGATGTCCTCGATGACGTGCGCGATGTCCTTCCCGTTGTCCGGGAACTCCGCCGCGAGCTGCTCCTGGATCGTCGCCTTGAGCGCGCCCAGCGCCTGGGCCCGCTCCGCCTTCTCGGGCAGGTTCAGCGCCTCGGCGATCCGCGGCTCCGCCAGCTCCTTCACCCGCGCCACCAGCTCGGCCGGCGGCTCGGTCCGCGTCCATTCCATCTTCGGCTGCCGCATGTCGGCGACCAGCTCGTCGGCGGCGCCGAGCAGCTCGCGGATGCCCTTCTGGGCGACCTCGAGCGCTTTCACGATCTCGGCTTCGGTCAGCTCCAGCGCCCCGCCTTCGACCATCACGATCGAATCCCGCGAACCGGAGACGATCAGGTCCACGTCCGAGAACTCGAGCTGCTGGAACGTGGGGTTCAGAATCCAGGCGCCCTCGACCCGGCCCACGCGCACCGCGGCGATCGGCCCGTTCCAGGGCACTTGCGACATGGTGAGGGCGGCGGAGGCGGCCGTCATGCCCAGCACGTCGGCGTCATTCTCCTGATCAGCGGACAGGACGTAGACGAAGACCTGCACCTCGCTCTTGAACCCCTCCGGAAACAGCGGTCGGAGCGAGCGGTCGATCACCCGGGCCGACAGGATTTCCTCGTCGGACGGCCGGCCCTCGCGCTTTAAAAAGCCGCCGGGAATCTTGCCGGCGGCGTAGCTCTTCTCGCGGTATTCGACGGTGAGGGGAAAGTACGGTAGGTTGGCGACGGTGTCCGACACCGTCACGGCGGCGAGGACCACGGTCTCGCCGAACTGCACGAGACACGCGCCGGCGGCTTGCTTGGCCAGCCGCCCGGCCTCCAGTCGCAGGGTCCGCCCTGCGAAACTACGCTCGAGATGCTTCACCAGGAGCCTTGTCTAGAGCACGTGAAATACACGCCGAGCGCCCCGGTGCTCTTCCCGAAGCGCCCCGCGCGACGCCAGGGCGGATTAGTGGCGGAGACCCAGCTCGGTGATGAGCTGCCGATACCGTTCCAAGTCCGTGCGCTTGAGATACTCCAGCAGCCGGCGGCGCTGGCTGACCATGTGCAGCAGCCCGCGTTGCCCGTGGAAATCCTTGGCGTGGACCCGGAAGTGCTCGGTGAGGCTGTTGATCCGCTCGGTGAGCAGCGCCACCTGGACCGGCGCGGAGCCGGTGTCCCGATCGTGCTGCCCGTACTTCCTGACCGGCGTCGTCTTGTCGTACATCGGTCCCGGTTCCCTAATTATCGTGAGCACACTAAGTTAGAGGCACTTCGACCGATTGTAAAGCCCCACGCCATGACGCATACGCCGACGCCCACGCCGACCGAGCTCGTCGGTCACACCCTGGGCCCCTACCAGCTGGAGCGCCTGCTCGGCCAGGGCGGCTTCGCGTGGGTGTTCGTCGGCCGCGCGGCCGACGGCACCCCCGTCGCCGTCAAAGTCCTCAAGCCGCGCTACGCCGGGGACCCGCAGTTCGAGTCCCGGTTCCGCAACGAGAGCGAGACCGCCGCGAAGCTCGAGCACCCCAACATCATCCGCATGCGCGCCGTCACCAAGAGCGGCGTGAACGTGTTCTTCGCGATGGACCTGTGCGCCGACAGCCTGGGCGCCCGCATCGGCCGCGAAGGCCCCCTCCCCGAGGGCGAGATCAACAAGCTGGCCCGGGACATCTGCGGCGGCCTCGGCTTCGCCCACGACCAGGGCGTGATCCACCGGGACCTGAAACCCGACAACGTCCTGATCCGCTCGGACGGGACCGCGGTGCTCTCCGACTTCGGCATCTCCCGCGCCGTGTCGGGCTACGTCGCGTCCACGGGCGTCAACATGACGATCGGGACGCCGCACTACCTGTCCCCCGAGCAGGCGCAAGGCCGGCCGCTCGATCACCGGGCGGACTTCTACGCCCTGGGCATCACGCTCTACAAGGCGGCGACGGGGGAGGTGCCGTTCACGTCGAGCGACTGGTTCGAGCTGGCGCGCATGCACGTGGAGGACCCGCCGCCGTCGCTCCGCAAGAAGCGGCCCGAGCTGTCCAAGCGGTTCGAGCGGGTGGTGTTCAAGTGCCTCGCCAAGCACCCCGACGACCGCTACCAGACGGCCGCGCAGCTGCTCGCGGATCTGGTCGAGGTGGAGGCGCGGCACCGGCCGACGGGCGAAGTGGGGGTGGCGCCGATCGGGACCCGCGAGCTACAGGCGCTGCGCCTGCCCGGCATGACAGCGGGCTGGCCGGTCTACGCGGCAATCGGCGCGGGAGTGATCGCGCTGGTAGCGCTCGTGGTCACGCTGATGCGCTGAAGACGCGGCGGATCGCAGCCGAGAGGCGGGACCAAAGACCGGGAGCGGGGAACGGGGAGCCGGGAGCGGGAGACGCCCCCCTCGCGAGGACAGCTTGGGCCGCGTCCCGCAGTCTCCCTTCGTACTCCTTCGGGAAGGGCCGTTCAGCCAGCCGGACCGCGAAGCCCGGCCGGTCTGTCGTCCCGGCGAGATCCACGACACCCGGGTGCGCCTGTTCGATCACGTCCATCATCGGCCGTAACCGCTCCCTGCTCCCCGCTCCCCGCTCCCCGTAGTATTCGGCCGTCACGACCGCCACGACCCGCTGGGCCGTCACCCGCCCCGCGACGAACCCGTCGAGCGTCTCCCTAACGGGGGAAGAAGCGGAGGACATCATTGGTGATGGCCAACAGCATGATGCCGAGCAACACCACGAAGCCGATCTGGGTGAGTCGGGTGCGCAGCTCGACGGAAAGCGGCCGGCGGCGGATCGCCTCGGCCACGAGGAACACGAACTGGCCGCCGTCCAGAATGGGGATGGGCAGGAGGTTCAGGATCGCCAGGTTCACCGAGAAAAACGCCATGAACGTCAGCAACCAATCGAGCCCCAAGCGCGCGACCTGGCCCGAGATCTGGCCCACGAGGATCGGACCGCCAACCTCCCGGATCGACACTTCGCCGAGCACCAGGCCCTTGAGGAAGCCCAGCACCAGGAGTCCGCGCGTGATCGTCTCGTCCGCGCCGGTCACGAGCGCCCGGCCGAGCGGCTCCCGGACATGGATCGTGGGCGGGTCCTGCCCGGCGCCGATCGCGCCGTATTCGCGGGGTCGCTGGGAGGCGGTGTCGGTCTCCAGGCGGCGCTCGGGCGTCACCGTCAACTGGACGACGGCCCCGTTCCGCCACACCGCCAGCCGGAGCGGCCGGTCGGGGCTGTGCCACACGGCGCGCAGCACGTCGCTCCACGAGCGGACCGTGTCGGCGTCGGCCCGCACGATCAGGTCACCCGGTTTGAGGCCGGCGCGGTCGGCGGGCCGGCCGGGCTCGACCAGGCCCACGATCGGGGGGACGAGGGGGGCGAGCGCGCGCGCGAGCCGCTGGCGCACGCCCAGGTCGCCCTGGGGCAGTCGAGCGACGAGCGGCTCCGCGCGGCCCGCCACCTCGAACACCAGCGGATCCGGCCCGGTCAGCACGCGATCGATGAGGTCGTTCCAGGTGCGGACCGTGTCGCCGCTGATCCGGGTGATGCGGTCGCCGAACCGGAGCGTCGCCAGCGCCTGGGCGCCGCCGGGCAGCGCCCGCGTGTCGACCGAATCGATCGCGGTGACCGCCAGCTTCGGGGACCCGACCGTGGCGGCGATGCCCGAGTAGATGGCGAACGCGAGCACCAGATTCATCGTGACACCGGCGAGGATGACGATCATCCGTGCCCAGATGGGCTTCCGGTCGAAGGCGCGCGCGGGATCGACCACCACGGCCGACTGGCCCCCCTCGAGCCGGTCGGTGAGCCCTTCCTCTTCCATGCCCGCCATCTTCACGTAGCCGCCGAGCGGGATCCAGGAGATCCAGTATTCGGTTTCGCCCCGGCGCAGGCTCACGATCGGCCGGCCGAAGCCGAGCGAGAACCGGAGCACCTGGATGCCGACGGCCTTGGCGGCGAGGAAGTGGCCCGCCTCGTGCACGAAGATCAGCACGCCCAGGACGACGACGAACGCGGTGATGGTCAGGAGCACGCGGCCTCCCGCGCGAGCCGGCGCGCGTCGGCGTCGGCCGCCAGCACCGACTCCAGCGCTCCAGCGCTTTCCGGCCGATGGGCCTCGAGCACGCGCGCGATGATCTCGGCGATCCGGCCGAAGCGGATCGCCCCCTCGAGAAACAGCTGCACGGCGACCTCGTTCGCGGCGTTGAAGGCGGCGGGCGTCGTCCCGCCGGCGCTCCCGGCCGCCCGCCCGAGGCCGTAGGCGGGGAACAGCTCCGGCCGGACGGGCTCGAAGGTGAGATTCCCGGCCGCCAGCGGGTCGAAACGCCGCGTCCCGGCGTCGCTCACCCGCGCCGGGTGGGTGAGCGCGTAGAGAATCGGCAGCTCCATGTTCGGGAAGCCCAGCTGGGCGAGCACGGCCCCGTCCACGAACTCCACGAAGGCGTGGATCACCGACTGGGGGTGGACGACGACCTCGACCGCGTCGAGGCCGAGCCCGAAGAGAAAGTGCGCCTCGATCACCTCCAGCGCCTTGTTCACGAGGGTCGCCGAATCGACGGTGATCTTCTTGCCCATCTTCCAGGTGGGATGTCGCAGCGCTTCGTCCACGGTCGCGTGCGCCACGCGCTCCGGCGTCCAGGTGCGGAACGGGCCGCCCGACGCGGTGAGGATCAGGCGGGCGAGCTCGCTCGAGGCATGCCCGCTGACGCACTGCAGGACGGCGCTGTGCTCGGAGTCGACCGGGACGATTTCGCCGCCGCCCGCGCGCGCGGCGGCGGTCACGAGCTCGCCCGCCATGACGAGCGTTTCCTTGTTCGCCAGGGCGACCCGTTTGCCGGCCCGGAGCGCGGCCAGGGTCGCCTCGAGCCCGGCCGCGCCGACGATGCCGTTCACGACGATGCGGACGTCGGGATGCG
>JBOHSA010000163.1:0-11553 GCA_050732995.1 Gemmatimonadales bacterium
CATCGTGCACCACCCACGTCGCCAGGAGTTGTTCCAGGGTCACCGTTCCGAGAGCCGGGTGCAGGCCCCGACGCGTCAGATCGCCGGGGCCGAGGCGCAGCGCATCGAGTGCCTGGAGGCTCTGTGCGCGGCGCTCCGCGAACAGCACGAGCAGCTGATCGACCGACCGCCCCGCCAGGGTGCTGCGAAAGCGCACCCGGTCCACCGGCGGGAACGCTCGCGCATCCCCTTCCTCCATGATCAGCCGGACGCGCACCATCCAGTCCTGCTCCTCCAGGTCGGTCAGGTGCGCCACGACGTCGCGCGGACTCCACGTGTCCGGCCCCTCGGTCGCATTGATCCAGGGCTCGGCGAGCCCGGCGAGCAGCGAGCGGACGACGGTGGGCGTGCGCGCCAGGATCGGCCTGGCTTCGGCGAGACTGAATGTCATTTCAGGCGCTCGCTGCGGGTTCCGGGGCAATGCCGGGCTTGAACTCCCCTTCCCACCGCCGTCATGGCAGGGAAAACCGCCGCACCTCCAAGGTCCAGGGGCCATCGCCGCGCCGCGCAGTCTCCGGGACGCTCCCTTCGATTATCAGCGGTCGGCCCGCCACCGCCCGGAGTTGCATCACTGCCCCATGGGACTCCGGAGCCTCCTTCAGCGCATAGGCGCTGTCCGCTCCGGGGACCTCGAGCACGAACCGGCCCTCCCGCGCGACCACCGTGCCCGTGACCCGCACGTCGGCCGCCTTCGGCGTAAAGCCGTTGATGCGGATGGCGCGGCGCACCTGTTCGATCGTCACGCGGTTGTCGGGCCTGAACCGGATGACCGCGACCCCGCGGTTGAGGCTGACCTCGACGGCCTCCACTCCCTCGATCTTCTTCACGGCCACGCGCACGGCGTGGGCGCACACCGCTCAGTCCATCCCGAAGATGGTCTGTCGCATCTCCTGGAGCTGCGCTCTCGCCGTGCCAGTGATTCCTGCGGCGAGCAATCCGAGTGCGAAGAGCAAGCGCTTCATCCGCATCCTCCTTAGAACCAGAAAGTCGTGTTCACAATCACGCGCACCTTGTCGCCCGGCTGCGACCCGTTCAGTCGCCGGTACACCGGGAACACCGGGCCGCCGGAGATGCCCCACGAACCGTACAGGCCGAGCAGGGTCGGCCCCACGAAGATCTGGTGCCCGCCGGTATTGGCCTGCTCAACGCCGGCGATCGCGTCCCTTGCGCTGTACTCCCCCACAGCCTCGATGAACACTCGCCAATCGGGGTTGGGGAAGTCGCGCTGGAACGGGGGCGGGCGGTAGCCGACGACCAGGCTGTACATCGCCAGATCGCCCAGGTGATCGGCGGTGGGGCCCACGGGGCTCATGTACCGGCGGTAGAGCCCGCCCACCCAGGCGTAAACGGTCCTCGAGGCGTACCCGGTGACCGCGGCGGCGTAGAGCCCTGGGTAGGTGCGCGCGCCGGCGCGGATCGGGTCGGTGGGGTAGTCGAAGCCGAAGTAGGTTGTGGACTCGAACCGCGAACCGATGTCCGTCCCTCGCCGGTGGAACCGCCAGCCGACAAGGATCTCGATGTCGGGATTCGTCGGCATCCGCGCCGTCGAGCGCCCGTGGGGCAGGCCTTGCGGGACGTAGAGCGGCATCGGGAGCGAGACGGAAACCTGGAGGTCCTCCGTGATACCGTAGCTCAGCATCGGCCGCGTCATCGCCATCTGTTTGTCGCCGACCACGCGGTCCATCACGCCCACGTCGAGGCTCCACCCCCCGCGGCCGAGCGTGGGGGTGGAGAGCCCGTAGGCGGGGCCGTGACTCTGGGCCGCGGTATCCGCCGCACCCGCAGCCCGGGCCAGCAGGAGGAAAACCAAAGCGGCACTGTTGCGAGTCATCTTTCGAGCCCTTGCAGGATGGGGCTGAGGAGATAGGCGACGAAGAATCCCGCTGCGTAGATCGCCGCCGACAGCCACAGTACCGCGCGGCTGACGCGGCGTGCCGCGGCGCAGGCAGCCTGCTCGTCCGGCGGGCACGTCGTGACCCGCGCTAGCAGCCAGGGTGCGAGCGAATACACGTAATAGAAGTTCGCTGCGATGAGCAGAGCCGAGCCGGCAAACACCCATGCCTTGTGTCGGGACAGCGCAGCGAGCCACGGCGCCGCCGAGAGCACGGAAGCCATGACCGCCCCGAAGCCCACGAGGACGAGCAGTGAGGGCAGCGCGCAGCACACCAGCGTGCCGAGCGAGGCGAAGAGGGAGAGGTAGCTGGGGAGCTGGCGCTCGCGCGTCACATTGGTCATCGCGCGCCGGCGGCTCGCGGCATGCGGTCGATTTGAACCGGGGCCGCTGGCTCGGGACGCTTGCGCGACAGGTTCCACACCGCGGCTCCAAGAAGCAGCGCCACCCCGGCGTAGGCCGCGCCTGGCACGTTCCAGACCAGCCGGCCCGCGGCAACCGCGATCGCACCCGCGAGGGTCACGACGAAGGGCCCCGGCCGCCGATGCCTGCGAGCCGACCATGCCATACTGACGACGCTGACGAGGAGGAAGCCCACCATCAGCGGGGTGAGCACGCGGCGGGTGGCAACGACTCCGAGACCGAGCGTCGAGAGTGCCCCCATGGAGGCGGCGACGCAGGCGGGACAAGTGCCTCGCAGCAGCAAGGCGAGCACCGCGCCCGGGACGAGCGTCAGCGACGCCGCCCACTGTCGGCGGCCAGGACCGACCGGTTCAGCGGCTCGGACCGTCGTCGTCATCGAGCGCCTCCAAGATCGGGCATGCGGGTTCGGCGCCAGCGCACGCGCAGGACTCCACCAGGGTCGCGAGCGCGCGTCGCATGGACTGGAGGCGGCGGATCTTGTCTTCGATGTCCACGAGCTTCGCGGCGCCAAGCTCGCGCACCAGGCGCCGGTCCCGTCCCCCGCTCTGCCGGAGCCGGAGGAGGTCCGCGATCTCGTTTAGCGTGAAGCCGAGGTCCTGCGCTCTCTTTATGAAGCGGACGACTTGGACGGTCTCCGGGCGGTACTCGCGGTACCCGGACGGCGTCCGCTCCGGCATCCTGAGCAGGCCGCGCTGCTCGTAGTAGCGCAGGGTTTGGACATTGACGCCGGCCTGGGCTGCGACGGCCCCAATACGGAGGTGTTCGCGCACCATCATTCCCACCGGGGAAAAGCTAAGCTCTATAGTCTACTATAGGGTCAAGGCCCCCGGCCGTTGGGACGTGGGGGGTGTGGCTATCCACCGTGTTGAGACGCGGCACTAGTCGGCCAGGTGCGCCACGACGTCCCGCGGACTCCACGTGTCCGGCCCTTCAGTCGCGTTGATCCAGGGGTCCGAGAGCCCGGCGAGCAGGGAGTGAAGCACGGCCGGCGTTCTCGCCAGGATTGGTCTCGCTTCGGCGATGACGAAAGCCATGCCGCTCAGAGCCTCATGCGTGCTTCACCTCGTTGATCAGGCGCTGGAGGGAGTCCTTGGCGTCCCCGAAGAGCATGGCGGTCTTCGGGTCGTAGAACAGCTCGTTCTCGATGCCGGCGAAGCCCGCCGCCATGCTCCGTTTCAAGACGATGATGCTCTTCGCCTGGTCCACGTTGAGGATGGGCATGCCGTAGATCGGGCTGCCGCGCTGGGTCCGCGCCGCCGGATTCACCACATCGTTGGCCCCGACCACGAGGGCCACGTCGGCGCGCTCGAATTCGTCGTTGATGGCGTCCATGTCGTACAGCTTGTCATAGGGCACGTCGGCTTCCGCGAGGAGCACGTTCATATGGCCCGGCATGCGGCCGGCGACCGGATGGATGGCGAACTTCACGCGCCCCCCGCGCCGCTCGATCAGGCCGGCCAGCTCCTGCACCTGGTGCTGCGCCCGCGACACGGCCAGCCCGTAGCCGGGCACGACGATCACCGACCCGGCGAAGGCGAGCTGCACCGCCGCGTCCTCCGCCGTGATCGCCCGCACCGTCTTCGTCTGAGCGGCCTGCAGCGCGGCCTCGGCCGCCTCGGCGCTCCCGAACGCCCCGAACAGGATGTTCGTGAACGAACGGTTCATCGCCTTGCTCATCAGGATCGAGAGCACGAACCCCGACGCGCCGTCCAGCGCCCCTGCCACGATGAGCAGGTGGTTCTCGAGCACGAAGCCCGTGGCCGCGGCGGCGAGACCGGCGTACGAATTGAGCAGCGAGATGACGACCGGCATGTCGGCGCCGCCGATGGGCAGGACGATCAGCACGCCGAGCAGGGCCGCGAGCCCCACCATGGCGTAAAACACCCGCGGGTCCCCGGGGTGGACGATGAGGGCCACGAACAGGCCCACGGCGACGACGAACAGGGCGATATTCGAGACGTTTTGGAACCGGTAGGTGATCGGGGCGCCGCGGACCAGCCCCTGCAGCTTGGCGAACGCCAGGAAGCTCCCGGTGACGGTCAGCGAGCCGAACAGCACCTCGAAGCCCAGCGCGGTGGTTTCGTAGGGCGGCAGGTGCCCCTGGAGCCGGTAGTACTCCGAGACCCCCACCAGGCTGGCCGCGAGGGCGCCGAACATGTGCGAGATGGCGGTCCGTTGGGGCACCGCCGTCATCGGCATCCAGATGGCCATCGGTGCGCCGATCAGCGTGCCCACGACCAGCCCGAGGACGATGGTGTCGTAGCGCACGATCTCGTGGTGCAGCAGGGTCCCGATGATGGCCAGGAGCATGCCGATCTCGGCCAGGAACATCCCGCGGCGCGCGGTGGCGGGCGACGACAGCCCCTTGAGCCCGAGGATGAAGAGCGCGGAGGCCGCGAGGTAGGCGGCCTGAATCAGCGGCTCCCTCACCGCGACCGCGCCTTCGGCTCGCGCCGGAACATGCGCAGCATGCGATCGGTGATCATGAACCCGCCGACCACGTTGCTCATGGCGGACGCCACCGCGACCACGCCAAGGATGGTGCTCACGCGGTTGTAGTCGGCGCCCGCCGCCACGAGCGAGCCGACGAGCGAGATCGCCGAGATCGCGTTGGTGGCGGACATCAGCGGCGTGTGCAGCAGCGGGGGCACGCGCGAGATCACCTGGAAGCCGAGGAACGCCGCGAGCAGGAAGACGTACAGCTGGACGGCGGCGGTGGACGTCATGAGCGCCTCATGAGGGGGGTGTTTCGATTGACGGCGGGCCCAAAATGCCGCGCCGGAGGGGATTTGGCCAGGCTAGGGCGTCGGCGGGTCGGGACGCCAGCGCTCTTGCTTCACCTCGGCGAGGACCGATTCCAGCGGGTTCAGCTCGAGCCGCACGGGCGCCGCGGGGACCAGGAGCTTCGCGTCGGTGACCGGCGCGCGCACGTTGACCCGCACCATCGTCTTGCCGCTATCCGCGAAGTGGATCACGAGCGGCACCGGCATGATGAAGTTCGCGGGCACCTCGTCCGGGCGCACGCGCACCCGTAGCAGGTAGCCATTGCCGGCCGCCGGCTCGACGTGCCACGAGAGGGTGAAGGTGGGAACGACGGTGCCGTAGACCCACTGGTCGAAGAACCAGCCCATCGGGAGCCCCATGTGCCGTTCGACGACCCGCTGGAAATCCTGGGTGGAGGCCCGGCGGCCGCGATGGCTCTGGTAGAAGTCCTGCATCATCGCGGTGAAGGCGTCCTCTTTCATAGTGCGGAGATCGAGCATCAGGTTGCGGAGCATGTGCAGCACCCACGCCCCTTTGCGATACACGATGAGGGGGTAATGCTCGGGGTCGGTTTCCAGGGCGCGGTACCCCAGCCCGACCGGCGGCGCGTCGTTCCGCTCCGCGCGAATCGCGCCGCGCCATTCCTTGAGCTGCTTGAAGTACTTGTCGTTGTCCCGCAGGATCTGCTGCATGTACCACAGACCGGCGAACATGGCGAAGCCTTCCGCCAGCCAGGCGTCCCGATCGGCCGCGGGCTCGACGCCGATCCCCCACCACTGATGCGCCATTTCGTGGGCCCGAAAGATCTCCTCCCACCCTTTCTCCTCGGTGGATTGGAAGGTCCACCACGACAGGTGGATGAGCCCCGGGAAGGCCTGGCCGTGGAAGTACGGGATCTCGGTAGCGTAGTACCGCTGGAACATCGGGGGGCCGAACACCCGCGTGAAGAACGCGAGGCTGTTCGCAACGTCCCCACCGACTTGTTCCTGCGGGTCCTGCTGCCGGAGGAACAGGTTGTCCAGGTAGCGGTGCGCGTCCTTGTTCATGTGCACCGTCACGGGCGGGATCCGCGGGTCGGTGATCTCGAACTCGTCGAACTCGCCGATGTTGAACGACGCCACCTGCGTGGGCGCCTCCGTCACCCACCGGGTCGTCAGCACCGACTGCTCAACCCGGGACTCGGCGAGCCGACCGATGCTGGCGAACCGATACTTGCTCGGCGTGTGGAAGATCAGCTCCATGTCGGCGGCCTGCCACGACCCGTACCGGGGGAACCACGTGCCGGTCGACTTGATGAAGAGCCACCGGTCCAGCGCCGGGGGCAGCAGACTGCGGATCGGATCCGCGCGGGAGGGAAGAAACTGCTCCATGAGCGAGCCCCAGGCGATGAGGTCGCCGTGGTAGGTGACGCGGATCGATCGGGTGTCGCCGCGGCGCAGGGGCGCCTCGAGCCGGACCCAGAGCTCCGGGCTCCGTTTGGTCCGGAAAAACGCCGCCGACGCCGTTCCGTCGATCACCGAATCGACCTCGAGCTCCGAAAACAGGACGAACCGGGCCCACTGCAGGCTGTCCCGCTTCGCGGTCACCCGGATGGTCGCCGTGGCGGAGAAGTCGAAGTTGTCCGCGATCGTCGCCTCAATCCGGTAGCTCTCGAGCCGGAGCGGTTCCGGACGCTCGTCGACCGCGGACACGCTGTCCCGGAGATCGGCGGCGCGCTGGAATTGTGTGACGGTCTGGACCCGTTGCCCGACCAGCTTGCCGCGCCGCAAGAGCGCGATCTCTTCAACCTCGTGGGGGTCCACTTTGAACAGGAGGTCCTCCCCGCGCTGCCGCTTGACGTAGGCGGCGAAGAAGCCGTTCGCGTCCCGGTTCAACAGGGCGGTCATGAGCGAGGCGTCGACCCGGCGCTCCCGTCCCTCAACGAGGAAGTCCAACGCGTCGCCGACCCGGCCTGCCACCTCGCGCGCCACCTGGCCCGCACCGAAGGTGACACGGCGCTCGAGCTCCGCCAGCGTGGAATCGGCGAACACGAACACCGCGGCGGTGATCGGGGCGACAAGCGCGGAATCGCGGAGTGCGCGCCAGATGCTGGCGCGCTCCATGGGCAGCGGCGGTGTGAACGACACGGAACCCTGTCCCACGAACGCCGCGCCGACCGTGCGGCCGGCCACCGGCGTCAGCAGGTAAAGCGTCCCCTTGTGCAGCGTGAACTCGGCCACGTCGCGCCGCAACACGATCTCGCGCACGGTCGCGACCCGATCGGCCCGGGGGGCCAGCTTTCGGAGCTCCTCGTACACCTGCTCATAGCCCGCCTGGGGCGGGGGGCGGGGAACGGCGACAGCGCTCGCGGCGCGCGCGAGGCAGGCGACGCCGAGACCGACCCAGTACGAAGTCATGCGCCCTCCGGCGACAAGCGGCAGCACTCGGCTGAGGCTCGGGCGCGGGCCTGAAAAGCCGACCTACCGCGAGAGACAATAACGCGTCCGCGGGCGGGGGCAACCCATCACTACTTCCCCCCCCCATACCCTCCCCCTCACGCCGCCCCCCGTTGCGGGTTCCAGGAGTGCGCCTCCGACTTCGCGTACCGAGCCCAGGCGTACAACGCGTCGTACACCACGAACCCGTGACGCAGCATCACGCGGTCGTCCCGGAAGAGCTGCGAGAGACCGAGTGAGACCGCCAACAGTCCCGCGCATTGCGGCGCGAGGTCGAGCCGCGCCGTGTCGGCCCCGCGGACGATCACGGCGAGCTCCGCCAGCGCGGGGTCCCCCAGCTGATACTTCGCGAGGAAAGCGTCGAAGCTGCAGCGCGGGCCATCGTGGCTCAGCTCCACCCCGTCGACGTCGAACGGGGTCGCGCCGAGCGCCTGGGCCTGGTCGCGCACCTGGGCGGGCGGCACGAAGTGAAACACCGCCTCCGGGTCCACAAACCGGATAATCAGCCAGGGGCAAGCGACCCGATCGATCTTCGGCCGTTCCCGCGTGATCCAGTCCATGCATGGCCTCCCTTGACCCTTATAATTTGGATGATACAATTGAGCTATCCAATATGATTCATCTGTGATACCTCAGCAAGCACCGGCGGCAGCCCCCCGGCCGCGCGCGGACTCGCCGGCCGCTCGCTGGCTCCTGCTCATCCACCAGATCCCGCCCAAACCCGACTATTTCCGGGTCAAGGTTCGCCGCCGCCTCCAGCGCCTCGGCGCCGTCGCCCTGAAGAACTCCGTCTACGTGCTCCCCAAGACCGACGCCGCGCTGGAGGACTTTCAGTGGCTGTCGCGGGAGATCGTCGCGGACGGCGGGGAAGCGACGGTGTGCGAGGCCGCCTTCATCCAGGGAATCACCAATGACGAGCTCGTCGCGCTGTTCCACGCCGAGCGGGAGGCCGAGTACCAGGAGATCGCCGCGGCGGCTCAGGGATTGCGCAGCGCGCCGGAGCCACCGGCCGACGTGGAAGTGGCTCGGCTCCGGCGCCGCCTGGACGACGTGGCGGCCGTCGATTTCTTCGACGCGCCGGCCCGCGCCGCGGCCGAGGCGGCGATCGCCGCGCTCCAGGCCGGCCCGGAGCGCGCGGAGCCGGCAACGGGATCGGAGGTGGGGCGCGGCCGCACCTGGGTCACCCGCCGCGGGGTGCACGTGGACCGGATCGCCAGCGCCTGGCTCATCCGGCGGTTCATCGATCCGGCCGCGGCCTTCAAATTCGTCGAGCCGAAGGGCTACCGGCCGGAACCGGGCGAGCTGCGCTTCGACATGTTCGAAGCGGAGTTCACGCACGAGGCCGAGCGCTGCACGTTCGAGACGCTGCTCGCGCGCCTCGGCCCGCCGGACCGCGCCCTGCGCGCCATCGGCGAGATGGTCCACGACATCGATTGCAAGGACGAGCGCTACGGGCGGGAGGAGACGCCGGGTTTCGCCGCCCTGGTGCGCGGGATCACCCTCGCCTCGGACGATGACGCCGACCGGCTCGAGCGCGGCGCGCCGATCCTCGACCACCTGTACACGCACTTCCAGAAGTCGCGCGGGTGAGCCATCTGGAGCAGTGCGCGACGCTCGGCGAGCTGCACCACGCGCTCGCAGCGGGTCTCGTGACCCGGGGCAGCGTGCACGCAGAGCTCCACGAGATCGTGGCCGGCCGGAAGCCGGGGCGCCGCTCCGCCGATGACATCGTCGTGTTCGACAGCACCGGCACCGCGTTGCAGGCCGTCGCCGCGGCCGCGGCGGTGTACGAGCGGGCGACCGCTCAGGGACACGGGCTGGCGGTGCATCTGGGGGAATGATGGAAGGACGCTGCGCGCCTTCCTCATGATCGCCGCTCTCCTGACCATCACCCCCGGGGCCGACATGGCCTTGGTGACGCGACACGCCCTGGCGCTCGCGCGGCGGTGAGCACCGGGGTGGGGGGAGGTGGGGGGGGGGGGTTGAGAAGGGAAGCCGGTCTATTCCGGCCGGCGGATGCGCACGAGCAGGCGGTCGCCCGTGCCCGCCAGCAGGGTCAGGCGAACCAGGTGGGAGCCCGGGGGCAGCACGAACTCTAGCCGGTCGCGATCGCCCACGACCGCGCCCGGCAGTACGGCGGCCGAGTCCGGCGTCGCGGTAAACGCGTCCCAGTTGTGCGGAGCGCCGTCCACCGACACGGCCACGACGAACCGCCCGGTGTCGGTCCGCTCGGGCGGCATCAGCAGGCGGAACTCGAACCGGGTCGGTGCGCTACCGTCCAGCCGAACGGCGATCGAGTCGTTCCGGGTCACGACCCACCAGCGCTGCGGGCCGGTGGGCAGGGTGAGCGCGACCGCGGGGGCGTCGAGCGGCACGACGTTTTCCCAATCGATGCTGGCCGGCCCGACCCGCGTGCTCGCGAACCACCCGCCCACCGCGAGCACGAGCGCCACGAGCGCGGCCGCGGCCCAGCGTGTCCGCTTCCAGTACACCGCCCGGCGCCACCGGCCCCGCCAAATCGCCGGCCAGACTTGGCTGCGCGCCTCCTCCAGATCATGAGGGAAGTCCACCTCGGTCCAGGGCAGCCCGGCGACGTTCACGCCATAGATCGGCGTGATCTTGCATACCGCGCGCGTCGCTTCGATCACCCAGGCTCGCTCATTGCCCTGCTGCACCAGCTGGTCCGCCACTCCGAGGATGGCCTTGGCCCCCTCGGGATCGAACTTGAGGAGCCCCAGACTCTCGCCACGGGCCGACGCGGGCGGGAGGTCCTTGCCCAAGTCCACTACCCTCCGTCCACGGATCGCCACCTTGGTCTGTTCCCGGCCGCGGGAGGAGGTGGAATCGTAGGCGAGGACGCTGCCGGGCTCCTCCAGGAGCCGGGACAGGATCTCGGGGTCGAAGAAGAGATCCGAGTTCAGGAGCACGAAGGAGTCTTGCACCCACTCCCGGGCCAGCCAGAGCGAATACAGGCTGTTGGTCCGCTCGTAGTCCGCGTTGAGGATGTATTCGACCCGTTGACCCACGACGTCGCGGATCGCCTCATGCCGGTAGCCGACCACCATCAGGACCGGCCCGACGCCGTGATCGGACAACGCCTCGAGCTGATGCAGAATGAGCGGCCGGCCGCCGATCTCGACCAAGCACTTAGGCTTGCCGCCGGTGAGCTTTTCGAGCCGGCTGCCCACGCCGCCGGCCAGGATGACGGTCTGCATCCTAGGCGGCCCCGCTGCCGAGCCGGGACCGGATCCACGAGACCGCGGCGTCGGTCGCCGTCCCGGGGTGGTAGAACAGGTCCCGGGCCATCGCCCGGCGGACCGCGCTGCCCTGCCGCGGGTGGGCGAGCGCCCAGCGCACCGCCTCCACCGCCTCGTCCGGCCAGCGGACCGTCACCCCGCCTTTCCGACCCCAGGTCTCGAGGTCCAGCGACCGCCCTTTCGCCCGCATGGCCTCGAGCAGCTCGGGCACGTCGAGGAACACCATCGGGCGGTCGAGCAGCGCGAACTCACTGGACACCGACGACGCATCGGTGATCAGGAGATCCGCGACGAAGAGATAGGGGATCACGTCGTAGTCCCGCACGAGCCGGGTATGGCGGTCGAGCAGCGGGCGGAGTCGCGTGGGCCAGTTCACCGAGGCGTCCCGCGGGTGGTCGTGCAGCTTGATCAGCAGGTCGTAGCGGCGCGTCGCGCGCAGGCGGCGCAATACTTCCTCGCCCACCGTCTCGAGCGAGTTGCGCTTCTGGCCCGTCGGGGCGTAGAGCACGACCGGCCGGCGGCCGGAGAGGCCCAGGCGGTCGAGGATCACGCGCCGGTTCAACCTCCCGTTCACGAGCCGGTCCACTTTCGGGAAGCCGATCGGCACGCAGCGCGGGTCCCCCGCCCGGAGCAGCTGGCTGTCCTGAAACACCCGCTGCGTGTACGGACCCGGGATGAACAAGTGATCGTAGACCAGGACGTCCCGCCGCGCGGCCATGTTGCGGAACGAGAGCCCGTGAAAGAT
>JBOHSA010000164.1:0-8553 GCA_050732995.1 Gemmatimonadales bacterium
TCGCGGCCGCGTGCGCGGCGAGGACCGCGGCGGTTTCGTGGTCGACAGCATCGGGCCGCTGGCGCTGGGCCGCCGGCGCGGCACGCTGCGCGTCCCCTGGGAGGTGGTCGTGTACCCGCCGCTCGTGTCGATGCGGCTGCGCGCCTCGGTGGCGCAGGCGCTGCGCCGCCGGGACGCCGGCACGAAGCCCGTCCGCCAGCTCGGCGAGGGGCGGCTGTTCGAGTCGCTGCGCGAGTGGGTGCCCGGCGACGATCTCCGGCATATCGACTGGAAGGCGACGGCGCGGCGCCGCAAAGTGATTACGCGGCAGTACGAGGCGGAGCGGCGCCAGCAGGTGCTGCTCGTGCTCGACACCGGCCGCCTCATGACGGCCGAGATCGGGGCGCGGGCGCCGCGGCTCGACTTCGCCGTCCAGGCGGCGCTCGAGCTCGCCTATGCGGCAACCCAACATGACGACAACGTCGGCATCATGACGTTCGCCGCCGGGGTGCAGCATTTCGTCCCTCCCCAGCGCGGCCGGCTCGCCGTGCGGCGCGTGCTCGACGTGCTCGCCGTCGTGGAGCCCACGCTCGTCGAGCCCGATTATCCCGGCGCGTTCCGGTACCTCGCGGCCCGCAACCGCAAGCGCGCCCTGACCGTCCTGTTCACCGACGTGATCGATCGCTTCGCGTCCGACGCGCTCGTCGCCAACGTGGCGTCGCTGCGCCCGCGGCACCTGCCGCTGGCCGTCACGCTGCGCAATCCCGAGCTGGACGCCGTTGCGACGTTGCGGCCGTCCGCCGGCGCGTCGCGCGACGCGTATCGCAAGGCCGCCGCCGAAGAGCTGCTGCACGCGCGCGAGGAGGCGCTCGGGCACATGCGCCGCGCGGGCGTCCTGGTGATTGACGTCACACCGCAGCGCGCGGCGCAGGCCGTCGTCCAGAAATATCTCGATCTCAAGCGGCGGGGGACGTTGTGATCGCTTGTCTGGCCCGGGAATCGGGCGTGTTGTATCTTCGGGACCCAAATCGACCGGAACCTCATTGATGCACGGTTGCGTCCGGACATCGCTGCTCCTCCCCCTCACGCTGGCCCTGGCCGGCCTGCGCTGCGCCTTCCCCGACGATACCAGCACCGACGTCTACGTCACGCTCGAGTATCCGCAACTGGTCGTGCTGGACGGCGAGGAGATGACGATCCGCGCGCGCGCGTGGCGCCGGGTCGGCGATCCCGACAGCGGCACCGTGGACGACCAGGCGCTCGGCAACGTGGACTTTCTGTGGACCAGCAGCAGCGGCAGCGTGGCGCGCGTGGAAAACACCGGCGCCGGCTCCGCCACCGTGTTCGGACTCGCGCCCGGCATCACCGACATCACCGCGCGCGTCGTCTCGTTCGAGAACGCCAGCGCCTCGACGGTGCCGCTGCGGGTCTCCGCCTTCCTCGAGATCGACAGCATGACGCCGCCCAGCATCAAATGGGGCGACAAGCTCACCCTGTGGGGCGTCGGCGTGCAGTTCGCGTTTCTCGTCACCATGACGGGCCAGGCGCTGATTCCCGATACCCTCACGTTCGTCGAGTCGAACGGGTTCAGCCACATGGAGTTCTGGGTGCCCCAGCCGGCGCGTACCAGCGAGCTGTTCGTGCTCGGCCCCGGAGTCTTTTTCTCGACGCCCGATTCGGTCACCGTGGACACCGTGGACCTGTACGAGCCCAACACCACGGCGCCCTCGCAGATCAGCCTCGACGGCCCGGGTCCCTATCCCACCAAGGTCCCGGAGGTGCTGTTCTTCAACCCGGCGCTCGCCTTCGAAGATCTGCCCCGCGATACGACGACGGGATACGACTGGTACCGGTTCGCGCGCACCGACCCGGCGCGCCCGCTCACGTTCATTCTCCGGCCCCAGGGGCTGACCGACAGCGCCGGGCTGTTCATGGTCGTCGCCGATTCGATCTTCTTCGCCGGCGGCGCGCACCAACCTGCCGCGGGCCCGACCTGGTTCGTCACGAGCGAGGGGCTGTACCGCTGCTCCCGCGGCGACTTCGCGCCCGCCATCGTGCCGTTCGACTCGATCGTCATCGCGCTGCTCACGCTGCCGCGCTACGTCCCCGGCAACAATGGATTGCACGCGCTGAACCTCTACAGCAAGCGTTTCAACTACACGATGGCCGCGGTGGATGCGTATATCACCGCCGACCCGCGCCTGGGACCGGATCGCTTCGAAGAAAACGACATCTGCACCATGGCCGACGATCCGGCCAAGATCATCCCGGTAGCGCCCGCCGCCCCGTTCACGGACACGCTGAACATCGACAACCCGCACGAGCTCGACTGGCTGCGGTTCCGCGTCACCGCACTCGCCGGTGACAGCACGATGATCCGGGTCCGCAGCCGGCCCTTCGGCTCCGCGGTCGGCGACCGCTCGGATATCGATCTCTATGTGCTGGATACGACGCTGGCGTTCGTCGGCGCCGTCGCCGACGTCGGCTCGCGCGACTCCATCCGCCTGCTGCTGGCGAGCGGCGACTACTACCTGGCGCTGGTGGACTTTGTGGGCCGGCCGGTCCGCTACTCGGTCTGTATCTCCGTCCGGCAGGCGTGCGTCCCGCCCACGTTCCCCGGCGACGCGCCGGCTGCGAGCGGCCCGCGCGTCTCGCGGTTCCGCGCCGGTACCGGCGATATGCGTCCCGACGGGCGGCCGTTCTCCGCGCCCGCCGGCTCCACCCGCAGCCCGCCGAGGTCGCCATTCCGCCGTCCGTGATGGAATGCCTCAAGTGCCACACCCCGCTCCCCGACGGCAGCAAATTCTGCTATGCGTGCGGCGCGGACGTGACGGGTGGCGGTACCATGGGCAGCGCGGAGGCCGGCGGCGAAGGCCTGATGAACCGGCTGCAACGGCTGGTCGAGGGCAAGTATGCCCTGCAGCGTATGCTGGGGAAGGGCGGCATGGGTGCCGTGTTTCTCGCCCACGACCTGACGCTCGAGCGCGAAGTCGCCATCAAGGTCCTGCCGCCCGACATCTCGATGGACGAGCACATCGTCAAGCGCTTCCAGCAGGAAGCGAAGACGGCCGCGAAACTCGACCACACGAACATCATCCCGATCTACCGGGTCGAGAGCGAGGGTGGGCTCAACTACTTCGTCATGAAGTACATCGCCGGCACGTCGCTGGAGGATGTGCTCGAGAGGAAGGAGCCGCTGGCCACCGACTACGTCCAGCGGGTGCTGTGGGAGGCCGCGTGCGCGCTGGGGCACGCGCACCAGCGGGGGATCGTGCACCGCGACGTCAAGCCCGCCAACATCATGTTCGACCACGACGGCCGGGTGATGCTCACCGACTTCGGCATTTCCAAGGCGCTCCAGGCCGCAAGCGGCTTCACCAGCACCGGCATGATCATCGGCACCCCCCACTACATGGCGCCCGAGCAGGCGAAGGGCGCCCAGGTGGACGGCCGGGCGGATCAGTATTCCCTGGCGGTGGTGGGTTACCGGATGGCGACCGGCGAGCTGCCCTTCGGCGGCGACTCGGTGCACACCATCCTGTACAAGCACATCTTCGAGGAGGCGCCGCGCGCCAAGGGCAAACGCCCCAGCACGCCGGAATACCTGTCCGCGACCGTGGCGCGCGCCATGTCCAAGGAGCCCGACCAGCGCTTCGCCACCATGGAAGAGTTCGCCACCGCCGTGTGGCCCGAGCAGCCGGTCGCCGCCCCGGGCAAGGGCACCAAGACCGCGGGGACGATGCGGCCGCGGCCCAAGCCTGCCGTCACGTCTGAAACGCCGACCGAGGTCACGTCAGCGCCTACGACGCCGCTGCCCGTGGCGAAATCCGCCGGCGCGCGGCCCAAGTCCAAGTCCCGGGCCGGCCTGGTGGTGGGCATCGCAGTCCTGGCGGTCGGTGGGATCGGTGGGTACCTGGCACTCCGTGGCGGGGAGCCGGCGCCCCCGCCGCAGCCAACGCGGCCGAACCAGACGACGACGACCACTCTTGTCACGCCCCCGCCGGTGCAGACGCCGGCCGTGGACTCCCCCACGGCACCGCCACCGCGGAGGACGGCGACTCCGACGCGCCAGGCTCCTCGGCGCGCGCCGGTCCAGCCGGTCGAGGAGTTTGGTTACATCACGGTCCAGGCCGAGCCGTACGGGACGGTGTTCATCGACGGTGCGGAGGCGGGGACGACCCCGATCGTGAACTGGAAGGCCAAACCCGGCCGCCACACGATCCGCGTGGAGCGGGCCGGCTATAAGACGATCACGGAGACGGTGCAGGTGGAAGCCAACGGCACCGTCCGCCGGCGCTTTACCCTTCTTCCGGAAGGATGAGATCCATGCGCCGCATCGGCTGGCTTGCTGTGCTCGTCCTGCTCGGCTCACCGCCGATCGCGGCGGAGGCCCAGACCGTCCAGAACGCGACGCTGCGGCGGGCGCTTGCGGCCTACGACAACCTCGAGTACGTGCAGGCGATCGCGCTCGCGGAGCGCGCGCTCACCGAGCGAATGGCCGGCCCGGAGCGGGCCCGCGCGTACGAGCTGCTGGGCTTCGCCTACAGCGCGACCCGCGAGACCGAGAGGGCGGTCACGGCGTTCAAGGAGGCCATCCTGCTCGATCCCGAGCGCCAGCTCGACCCGCAAAAGATTTCGCCGCGCATCACCGCGCTGTTCAACACTGCCCTGGGCGAGGTGCTGGTGGTGCGGCAACTACTCGTGGACAGCGGGGCGTTCATCGGCGGCCAGGGCTCGGTGGGGATCCGTTACACGGTCTCGAGCCCGGCGCGGGTGCGTACGCGCGCCGTGAGCGGCGCGACGACCCTCTTGATCGACTCGAGCGTGGTGTCGGGCGCTGTCAATTTGCGCTGGCCGGCGCGGCAGCCGAACGGCAACCCCCTCCCCGCGGGGACCTACACGATTATCGTCGAGGCCTCGGCAGGGCAGAACACCTTCTCGGCGTCCCAGCCGGTGCGGGTCGAAATCGGCGCGGTGGACTCGCTGCCGCACCTGGCCAGCATCCCGGGCTACGAGTATCTGCCCGAGACCGAGATCCCTCCGCGCAGCTCGCGGCCGCTGGGAATGGCCCTGCTGTACACGGGGCTCGCCGGAGCGGGGACACTCGCGCTGGAATCGGCCAACCTGGGCTCAGGGGCGCGTCGCGAGCTTACCGTGGCGACCCTTTTGACGCTGGCGGCCGGGCTCGTCACCACCACGATCAGCAAGCCGGCGCCGCAGCCGGCGCGGGGCAACATTCTGTTTAACCGCCTGCTGCGGGAGCAGCTCGCGCGGCGCAACGCCGAAATCGCGCGGGAAAACGTCACCCTGCGCCAGCAGGTGCGGATCCGGGTGGTGCCCCTGCCCAGGCCGGGAGGTGGCCGATGAAGCGGGCGGCCGGACTCGTGGCGACGGCGGCGCTGATCACCGCCTGGCCGCCGGCCCGCCTGGCGGCGCAGCGCGTGGCCGTGGGACCCCAGCTCGTGATTGGCGATTACCGCGAGGTCTCGGCGGACCTGCGCTACCAGGGCACCGGCGTCGGCGCCGCCGCCACGGTGCGCTGGAAGAAGTTCAGCGCCGACGTCGCCTATGCGTCGGTCAGCTTCTCGGCGTCGAACGAGAGCGCGAGCCGCGAAGACTTCACCGCGAAACAGTTCGACGCCCGGGTGCGCTACGCCGTGCGCGGCCCCGTCAGCGTCGAGGCGGGGGTCACGAACCGGACCATGGATCCCGAGTTCGCGGCCCAGTCCATGGGTGCGGGGCGGATCGGCGCGCGCATGAGCACCGCCATCGGGTCCGCCGTGCAGCTCGGGTTCCGCGGCAATCTCCTGCTCGGCGCCAAGTTCTCCGGCGGCGGGGAAGCGCCGGTCGGCATCGAGCTGGGCCTCGCCATCACCGGCGACTTCAACAACCGGTTCCGGATCGGAGCGGAGTACGAGTTTCAGCGCGTCGACCGGACGACCGCCACGGGACCCTCCGGCAGCTCGGTCGACGTGCCGATCCAGCAGTCGCTGCTCCGGCTGGGCGCGGGGCTGATCTTCTAGCGCGCGCCGCTACTCGGCCGGCCGCCTCGGGGGCTGCGCCGAGGTCAAGAACCCCTCGCAACCGGGGATTCAAGCCGCCGGCACTCTCGCAGCCGGCCCCCCGAACATCACGATCCTGGACCTCGGACCCTGGGGGGCACGTTCAGCCAGGCCGTCGACATCAACCATCGGGGCCAGGTGGTGGGCTTGAGCTCGACATCGGAAGGCGGCTGCGGAGGTCTCGCGCCGAGTTGCCACGCGTTCCTCTGGGACGACGGCACAATGATCGATCTCGGCACGCTGGGGGGGAGCTTCAGCAAGGCCATTGCCATCAACGACGCGGGCCAGATCGCGGGCAATAGCACGATCCCCTCCGGCTCGACGTGTCCCGAGCCCTCGGTGCTCGATCCTGGGTGCCGGGCATCGCCCTGGCGCTCAACACGCGCGGCCAGATCGCGGGCTGGAGCGCCATACCGTCGCGCGACATCCACGCGGTGTTGTGGACGGTGAAGCCCTGAGAATGCCGAGTCGTCCGAGCGCTCGCTGATCGCCTGTCGTTGCTCACGTCGAGCGAGCGACGTATTGTGGCAATCGCCGACCGATGCCACGCACGCGGGAGACGGCCCAGGCCGTGATCGACCGCGTGATGGAAGCGATTCGGGTCCAGCACGCCGAGCTCCGGCGCCGACGGACCGAAGGCGGGAATCGGAGACCTCAACTGGATGCGTAGACGGATGGCGGGCAGGTACCATGACGAACTGTGGCGTGCTCAGCCGAAGTCTCGCCGGGCCTTTGTGGCAATGTGGTTTGGCAAGGAGGACGATGCCTGAACCGACGCCGCACCAGAACCGAGTGTGGAGCCCCTCAGGAGCGATCTACGGGGTGCGAAAATGGAGCGGATCTCTGAGGTTCTGTAACTCCCGATAGTAATAGAGGGCTGTGGGCTGCCGGTTCTCGAACTTCAGCCGCTTGAGAAACGCCAGTTCCTCCTCAGTCGCCGTACCGCCGAAGGCGGCATCCTGCAAGAATTCCTTGAGCCCCGGCGCTTCGCCAACCGGCTGCTCGGATTCCCGTTCGACAAACTCGAACCGCTTCACGTGCCCAGAGGCCACTCGTTGGTTCAAGACGATGTCCAAACCAAATGTCGCGACGTCGATGTCCCAGGATTCAATCAGCGGATCCAAGAACGAGACGCAGTTGTCCCTCGACATGTGGAAGATATCCGTATCAAGGAACTCGAGCACGATCACGCGCATCTCTTCATGACTGCGGCCGCTGAGTTGCGCCACCATGCGGAGCCAATATTCGTTGTCCAGTTCGTCTTTGGCCACGCGCTTGACGACGTCCAGCAGCGTCTGGGTGACCAGGCGTTCGAGTTCGCCGAAGGGCTGCTGCTCGAAAAGCGCGCGGAAGTGTTTTGCGTTCTCGGGATCGCATTTGCGCAGGACCAACTCGCGGACTTCGTGAAACAAGGGTACGCGCTCATCCCCCAATTCCCGCTTCAATTCTTCCTTCCGCTGCAGGTCCGCCAGCTTCGCCAGCTCCCCGCTCGGCAGCTTCAAGCACTTGTCCATCCGGTCATAAATGTCCGTTCGGCTCGGCGCTGGGGGTGCTTTTCTCCGCGTCAGTAACTGAGAGATGTAGGACTCCGTGACTTGGGCGGCGCGAGCGAGATCTTGCTGCTCCAAGCCCAATTCCTCCAACCGGTGCCGAATTACAAGGGGAACATCCACAGAGGTCGCTCCTCGCTCTGACTGGTCCGATTAACCTCTCAGGTACGTTAGTTGCGGCCGGCAACTAACATAAGGCTCTGAAGTGTACTTGACAAGTAAAGTACAGGATCGTACCTTGCGAAGGCTTGTGACAACAGATGGTGAACTACCAATAGTTAACTGCAGTCGCCTCATGACGAGCGAGGAGCAGCGAGGGCGGCATGCTCCGCCCTTGCTTTCTGGTCCGGAGGACCTACACGCTTTACGGAGCACGCACACAAATGGAAGGCCTGCTCACACACGTCGCCTCGACCGACTGTTTCGTCACTCAACCCCATCCGGCGCTGGAGTGCGGAATCGTCACGGCCTGGTGGCGGTGCCAGAAGGAGGCGGACACTGCCATGCGCCGGCAGCACGAGGACGAGCCGCGGGAGCGGAAAGATCAGGAGCGAGTATAGCGTCAACGCACCCCTCTCACAGGCTCCCGGCCGGTGAAGACCGTAGGCCGTGGTGAAGGAGAGAGCAATGACGATGCCGCACCAGTCGCTCGACGGCATCCGAGCGTGGATGAATCAACAGTGGATGAATCAACAATTCAAACCTGCGGGAACGCAGCTGCAGAAGGAGCATCATGGCTACCGCGACGAAGACGAAGCTGAAGGTCTTCCCACTCGCCGACCGCGTGGCGATCAAGCCGATGGAAGAGACCGAGGAGATGAAGGGTGGCCTCTATATCCCGGACACGGCCAAGGAGAAGCCGATCCAGGGTGAGGTCATCGCGGTCGGGCCCGGCCGGATGGAAAAGGGCCAGCGGGTCCCGATGGAGCTGAAGGTCGGGGACCGGGTCGTGTATGGGAAGT
>JBOHSA010000165.1:0-14413 GCA_050732995.1 Gemmatimonadales bacterium
CCGATCGACGCGATCCGCGCCGCCCGGTGCTGGAACAGGAAATCGCGGAAGTTGGCGTTCTCCGCCGGGTTGCCGCGCGCGTTGCTCAGCGGGGTGCGCGGCACGGCGCCGCGCGGCCCCATGTTGAAGTTGGCGAGGGCCGAGTAGCTCTCCATCCCGCTCGTCAGGAGCTGGGGGTAGATCCCGGCGGTGGACCCGAGCGTGCCCGCGTGCACCGCCTGGTAGGAGCCGCCGATGAACGACTCGACGTCCCCTGGCGTGGCGAGCGCGCGGTCGCGGTCGGCCTGGTTCTCGTTTTCCACGAGCAAGGGATCCCGGCACGCTGCGAGGAGCAGGACACCGAGGAGCGTGGCTCGGACGTGGCGCTGGGTCTGCATCAGGTGCCTCCGATGCTCTCGCACGGGCGCTCGGCGCCCTTAGGGGTCTAGAATTTCGAGGACAACGCGAACGTCACCGACCGGGTATTCGGGAAGGTGAAGTTGTCGACCGCGTTGATCACACCCGAATTCACGGTACCGCCGAACGTGCCGACCTCCGGGTCGAAGCCCCGGTAGTCGGTGATCGTGAACAGATTGCGCCCGACCAGGCTGACGTCCCAATCCCCCAGGCCGCTCACCGGGCCGATGTGGTAGGAGACGAGCAGCTCGCGCAGCTTCGCGTAGCTCGCGTCCTCGACCGAGAAGTTGTTGGGCGCCAGGCGGTCGTAGAAGCCGCCGATCCCGGTGAAGCCGTCGATGGGCAACGCCCGGTAGTAGTAGCCGATGGGCTTCGCGGTCCCGACCGACTTGCCGCGCTGGTCCACGTCCTTGGACAGGAAGTCCAAGTGCGCCCAGTGGTACCCTTCGTTCCAGATGTCCTGCCCCATCGAGGCGTCGAGCAAGGCGTACACGGTCACGCGCCGCCACGAGAAGTTCTGCGAGATCGCGAAGCGATAATCCGGGAGCGCGTTGCCCAGCGGCAGGAACGCGCCGGTCCTGCCGTCCGAGCCCGCGCCCCGAATCACGATCGGCATGCCCCAGTTCGCCTCGACGCCCCAGGGGCCGTTCGCGGCAGCCAACTGGGTCTCCCACAGGTTCCTGGTGATGCCTTCGCTCCAGGTGTTGCCGGAGCCGACCCACACGATCCAGCCCTCGTCGTTCTTCTGGAAGCTGCTGCTCGACGTGCCGCAATCGGCGGCGAACGATCCGGGGAGCTCGCTGCACTTCGTGACGAACCGGCGCCCGTAGAAGGTGCCGAGCCGCTCACCCTCCCGGGCGAAGAAGTTGTCGTACGTGAACGGCGGCACCGTGAGGTCCGTGATGAACGTGCGGTTCCGGTCGTAGTTGAAGTGCATCGACCAGGACAGGCCGCTCCGCTGGATGATCGGGACGTTGAGGGACAGCTCCCAGCTCACGTTCAAGAGCGATCCCGCGTTCTGCCATCTGTTGGCGAAGCCGGTCGTGGCCGAGGGCGTCACGAAGAGCATCTGGTCGTCGATCGTGGAGCGGGAGTAGGTGAACCCGAGGCCGTAGCGGTTCCACAGCTCGACGTCGAGCCCCACTTCCTTCTCCTTGTTGATCTCGGGCCGCAGCTGCCGATTGCCCGCGGTATTCAGGGTCAGGATCCCGCCGGTGGCGATGGAGAAGGTCTCGTACTGGGCCGAGAACCGGGGCGACCCGCCCGCGGTGCCGTAGGATCCCCGCACCTTGAACTCGGTCACCGCCGGGACGAACCACCAGGGCTCGTGGGCCATGCGCCAGCCCAGCGACGCCCGCCCGAAGGTCGCCCAGCGGTTATCGGCGCCGAACAGCGAGCTGCCGTCACGCCGCACGAGCGCGTCGAGCAGGTAGCGATCCTTGTACTCGAGCCCCAGGCCGCCGAACCACCCCATCTGGCGGCGCGGCTCGAGCGACGAACTGACGTTCCGGGTGGCCGCGTTCGTGTTGCCCAGCGTGGTGACGCCCTGCACCGCCAGGAGCCCGCCGTCCGTGGACTCGTCCAGCGGATCGCTCTGCTCGTACAGGTAGCGCAAGCTCAGGCGGCTGCGCAGCTCGGGCGTGAAATCGTGGCGGAAGAACGCATTGATACTGGTGTTGAACGCCTCGTCGGTGCTCTGGCCGCGCTGCACCAGCCCGCCGTTGAGGGTCGCGCTCGCCGTCGTGGTGCGGAACCCCTTGTTGCGGAACTGCACAAAGCTCCGACGGCGGAAATCGTAGCTGAAGTTGGCGTCCAGATTGAACCAGCGCAGCGGCTGGTATTGCACGGTGAGGCCGCCGATGAAGCGATTGACGGCGTCCTCGCGCGTCTGGTTCTCGAGCCAGAGGAGCGGGTTTTCGTTCTGGCTGCCGCCCCCCTGGAGGTTCGGACGGGCGTAGAGGCGGCCGAGCGTGTCGCGCTGCAGCACGTCGACGATCGCGGGGACGCGGGTGAGCCGGAAGAACGACCGTCCGCCGTCTTCCTGATCCAACCCGTCCGCCACCCCGCGGCTGTAGAACGAGCGCATCGCGATGCTCCACTCGTCGCCGATATGCTGGTCGACGTTCAGCCGGAACGAGTTGCGCCAGTAGCCTTCGAGAAACCGGATCGCCCCCTGTTGGGTCAGGTTGGCCGCGCTCGCGAAGAACCGCGTGGTCCCGAAGCGGCCGGTCATGTCGACGCTGTTCTGCGTGTACGGATGCGGGTCCACCGTCTGGGCCACCGCGTTGTGGCGCTCCCCCGGCCACGGCGTCACCTGGTACGTCCGGCGGAGCACCGACCCCGCGATGGTGGACCCGGGGTCGACGGGGAAGCCCTTGGGGGGCAGCGCGAAGTCGCCCGGCGCGTCGTTGATGCGCGCCTGCTCGGCCCGATAGTCGAACGTGGCGGCGCACAACGGCTGGCCGCTCACGTCCTGGCAGAATCGGTCGCCGGTCTCATCCATCAGCAGCGCGTGGTAGCGGGCCAGACCGAAGTCGCGCTCGATGTCGCTGATCCCGGCCTCGCTCCGCAGGTTGAACTGCACGCCGTCCAGCGAGCGGCGCCCCGATTTGGTCGTGATGTGAATGACCCCGTTGCCGGCGCGCGCACCGTAGAGCGAGGCCCCCGCCGCCCCCTTCACGACCTCGACGTTCTCGATGTCGCTCGGGTTGATGTCGGACAGGGAGCCATTGGTGATCACCCCATCGATGATCAACAGCGGCCCCTGGCCGCGCCCCGAGGCGTTGATCGACGTCGGCCCGCGCAGGACGACCGACGGCGCCGAGCCCGGGCGACCGCTGGCCGAGACGATGTTCGCCCCCGGTACCTTCCCTTGGAGCTGGGACAGCGGGTTCGCGGCCGGCACGGGCATCGCGGACGCATCCACCTGCGCCACGGAGAAGGGCACCTTGATCCGCTCGGTCGCCTCTTGGACCCCCGTGACCACCACGGCCTCCAGGAGGTTCACGTCCGTCACGAGCGCGAAGTCGAGCTCCCGTTCGCCCGGCGTGACCATCACCGCCCGGCTCGTCGGCTTGAAGCCGATGCGGCGGGCCCGGAGAATCACCTGCTGCCCGCGCACCCGGGCGCTGGGCACCATGAGCGTGTACCGTCCATCGGCGCCGGTCACCGTCTGGATCCCGAGCTCCAAGACCCCGACCACGGCCTCGGGCACCGGATCGCCCTGGGCGGAGATGACGCGACCGCGGAGCACGGCATCCTGCGCCTGCGCCTCCACCGCGCACGCGAGGAAGAACGCTGCGAGCAAGCCCGAACGCGCCTGGATGAGCATAGAGACTCCTCCGGCCAACCAGTGACAGGGGAATAGCCAACGGCGACGCGCGCGCGGCGGGCGTGGCGGTGCGGCCGCGCGGCGAAACAACGGCGAGCGAACGGACGCCGACGGCGGCGTCCCCCGGCCCTGCGGTGAACTGACGGCCATGCGCTCCCAACGCGACGGCGTTCGACATCGACGTGGCCGCCCCGCCCGAGGACGGGGGCGGCCGCGCCAGGACGCATTAGGGTTTCATCTACTGCATGGCCCGGGATCCGTCAAGGGGCGTTCCGGCCCCTTTCCCCCATCGCCACCGACCCGTACAATAGGGGTCAGGGTCCACCACTCGGGAATCGGCATGGCTCGCCTCCGGCTCTGGTCTCGCGCGGCCGTTGTTTCGGCGGGCCTGCTCGTGAACCTCGCCACCCCCCCCCCTTCCGCGGCCCAGCAGACCACCGGCTCGATCAGCGGCCAGCTCGTCGACGCGCTGTCCGGAGCCCCCATTCCAAGCGGGACCGTGGAGCTGCTCGGCACCCGCCGGACCGTCCAGAGCGATTCCGCCGGGCGATTCACCCATTCGGGCCTCGTCCCCGGGACCTATATCCTCCAGATCCGGGCGATCGGGTACGCCATGCTCTCCGCGGTCATCCGCCTGGGGGAACGAGAAACGGCCACCCACGTGTTCGACCTGGAGGCCCTGAGCTACACCCTGCCCGCCGTGGAAGTGGAAGGCCGTCCCGACCTTGCCCACCGGCGCCTGCTCGATTTCGAGCGCCGGCGCGAGGCCGGTCGCGGGTATTTCATCACGGAAGCCCAGATCACGCGGTCGGGGGCTTCCACCCTGGGGGACATGCTCCGCGGCGTGCCCGGTGTCCGGATCATCTGTAATTTGACCGGCTGCATCGCGCGGATGATCAACGGCCCCCGCGCCTGCGCGCCGGACTACTACATGGACGGGTTTCCCGCGAGCAACGCCGCCACCGCCGACATGTCGGTGCGCGGGGTCATCGGGGTGGAGATCTATCGCACGCTAGGCGAGACGCCGCTCGACTTCCTCCGGACCAGCAATCGCTGCGGCACGATCGTGATCTGGACGCGGTCCGGCCCCTGAGCCTCCATGCTTCCAAAACGGTCCGGCGGGAGGGGCTGTCCAGACCCCTCCCGCCGGGTTGTGCGCCGCCGCCTAGTGGGCTTACGGATTCCGATCGATGCACATGGGCGCGGGCGGCAACGGCTCCTCGGGGTTGTTCCGCTCGTCCACCGGGATGGGGAAGTTGACATCCGGCCCATAGGTAAAGCTCTGTTTCAAGTAAGCGCCCGACGGGAACACGGCGTTGACCGCCCGGCCGTACTGGCGGACGAACCGCCGCATGTCGGATAGCCGGTGCGCGGTGAGCCACAGCCACCGCGCGCGCTCCGAGAAATGCAGGTCCTCTCGCGCGGCCACGGTTCCCGGATCCGCGAGTGCGGCGAGCGGCGGGATCTGCGGCGCCGGGGGGAGCGGCGCGAAGTACGCCGGGGGCGCGGCGCGCAGCGCATTGTGCCGCGCCAACCAGTTCGTCGCATCTCCCAGCCGCAGGAAGTTCTCCGCCTCGATCAGCCGGGCCTCGGCGCCCGTGGCCAGGGTGACGAAGTTCTTCCGGTCGATGTAGCGCTGACTGTCGAACTGCGGGGTCTGCCCGTCGAACCCGACGTCAGTGCCGACCCGCCGGAACGGCGTCCGGGGATCGGCGACGGAGCGGAACGGCATGCCGACGCCGCTGCCCACACAGCTGGTCCCGCCGCCAATGCACGCCGTGGCCCCGTAGTCACCCTCCCGGTCGCCGAGTGAATAGCGCTCGTTGATCTCGTTCCAGATGAATACGCCGTTATTCTCGCGGCCGGAGTTCTCCGTGTGCTGGATGAAGTACACGAAACTCGTCGGGACGGCGGTGACCGTCGTGGCCGCCCCGGCGAAATCACCGCGGTCGAGTTGCGCCCGCGCCCGGCCCAGGCGAGCGAGATTCAGCAGCGTGGGACTGGGCGTCGTCAGGGCGTTCGCCGCGGCGATCGCCTGGTCGAAGCGCGCGATGGCGGTGTCGAGCAGCTCCGTCGTCGTGAGCGGCCGGCCGTACACCAGCTCGCCGGTCGGTAACGCTGCGCTGATCGGCACGCCCGAGCAATAGTTCTCCGCAAAGAAGATATAGCCGAACCCCGCGAGGCTCAGGACCTCGGAGAGTCCCGGCGCCCGCGTCGTGTCTGGGGCGAGGGCGCGGTACTTCTGGACCGCGAACTCCGCGCTGCGGCGGGCGCGGCTGAGGGTCCGGAACCAGCCCTGCGTCGTGGCGTTGTCCTCCAGGATCGGCCCGCGGCGGTCGACCTCGATCCGCGTGGGGAAGGTCTCGGAGTTGATCAGCTCGTCGGACAGGAGGCCGCTCGTCATGATCACGCCCTCGCCACCCGTGCTGCCGGAGTAGGCGACGGCGAAGTCGCCGACCGCCGATGCGCGGATGGTGGGAAGCGCCGTGGAGTCGTTCAGGTTATCCGGCGTGACGATGTCCGGGTCACGGACTTGCAAGAGGTCGCTGAAGCTGCACCCCGCGAGTAGGAACACCGCGGCCGGTACGAGCGCGCGCCGAGCGAGGATCCGGCGGATCCGCCCGAGCGTGGCCCGCTGGGTCAATGTGGTCGTCATGGCTCAGGTGCCTCGCTCAGAAGGTCAGGTTGAGGCGGACGATGAAATAGCGCACCGGCGGCTGCGTGAGGAACTCCGCCGTCGAGAAGTTCGTCTGCCCGCTGTTGTTGAGCTCCGGATCGATCCCGGTGTAGTCCGTCCAGGTCGCCAGGTTGCGCCCGGACAGCGTGAGGCTCAACGTGCCGGCGTTGAGCTTCGCCGCCCACTCCTCGGGCGCCAGGAAGGTGAGCGACACCTCGCGCAACTTCACGAAGGCCGCGCTCTCGATGTACCCGGCCTGCGTGCCCAGCAGGTTGGCCACGGCGCGTGCCTGGTCGGCGAGAGGCGCGCTCGGGTCCCGGCGGGCCCGGCAGATGACGAAGCCGCAGCGGAACTGCTCGGTGCTGTTGAACTGGCTGTGGCCGAAGCGCCCGTCCAGCAGGGCGAAGAGCCGCACCCGCTGCTTCACCATGAGCTCGGTGCTGAGCGACCCGCCGTGCGTCGGCAACGGCGTCCCCAGGTACACGGGCGCGCTGCCGAGCACGACTTCGCTCGTCGTGAGCAAGCCGTCGTTGTTCAAGTCCACGTAGTTGTACGGCACCATCCAGTAGCCGCCGAGCGGGGCGCCTTCCGTATGCCGCTGCGAGGCGCCACCCAACCCGAAGATGATCGGCGTGATGCCCTCGCCCAGCTCGATCAGCCGGTTCCGGTTCCCGAAGGCCGTCGCCGTCACGTTCCACCCGAGGTCGGGCCGGTCGAGCACCTGCGCGTTCACCAGGATCTCAACACCCTTGTTGTTGACCTCGCCCAGGTTCTCGAACCGCACGGCGCTCACCCCGAGGGACGGCGCCAGCCGGCGAGCGATCAGGGCGTCGTTCGACGTCTTGTTGTAGTAGGTAAACTCGAACTTCACCCGCTGGTCCCACAGGTCGGCGTCGAGACCCAGCTCGAGTTCCTGGGTCCGCTCCGGCTTGAGGTCGGGGTTGCCCAGATTCCCGATGGTGAGGCCCGGGACGTCCGTGCCGGCGTCAGCCACGGGGACCGGGGTGAAGAACTGCAGCGCGTCGGTGGTGCCGGGCTGGATGCCGGAGCGCCCCCACGCCACGCGCAGGCGGAGCGAGTTGAGGAAGGCCGGCGTCGGGAAGAACGGCTCGTCGGAGATCACCCACGAGGCCGACAACTTGGGGTAGATGATGAACTCGAAGTCCTTGCCGAACGCCGAGTTGTCGTCGCCCCGCACGGCGGCCGTCAGGAACAGCCGATCGCGGAGGGCGACCTGCTGCTCGATGTAGCTGCCCAGCGTCACGGCCTCGCCGATGGCCTCGCCGACTGCCGGGACCACCGTACCGCCGAGCGACCCGCTGCCGGCCACGAGCTTGCGCCCGAAGGCATCGATCCGGTGCACGCGGTCCTTGACGTACTGCAACCCGATCGAGGTGTTCGAGTGGACTTCGGGGCTCACCTGGAACGCGGCCGCGAAGTTGAAATTGGCCGTATAGGTCAAGGTCTGGGCCCGGTTGATCTCCCGGGTCCCCTCGAAGGTCGTCACGTTGAGCGGGACCAGCCCGGGCGGGAAGGTCTTGGAGTCCTGCCGGTTGGCGACGTCGGTTCCGATCACAGCCCGGGCGGTGAGGAACGACCAGGGCCGGTAGTTGGCCGTGAGGCTGCCGATGAAGCGCTCGACGCTCTGGTCGAGGATGACGGCGTAGCTCTGCTCGGGGGTGAGGAACCCGTAGCCCCGGCTGCCCGGCACCGTGGTCGTGTCCGCGAAGCCCAGCAGGCCGCTCGACGCGATGCCCAGGGCGTTGTTGTCGTTGTCCGGGAACCCCAGGTCGCTCGACGTGTAGCCGGTCGACGCCGCGAAGTCCAGATTCTCCCGCGCCTGGTTGCGGATGTTCGCGCGCAGGCTCACCCGCCGCAAATCGTTCGTCAGGTAGACGCCCTTCTCCCGCTCGAACTCGCCCGAGGTGTAGAAGTTCGTGGTCTGGGTGCCGCCCGACGCGCTCAGGCCGTACTGCTGCCGCGTGCCGGTGCGGAACGGGCTGAACACCTCGAGGGGATTGAAGCTGCGCACCGTATCGATCGTGCAGGTCCCGGCGGCGTGGTTCGACAGGGTGCACGACGCGCCCGTGTTGGTGCGCGACGTGTAGTTGGCCGGCCACTGGGTCGGCTCGGTGACGGAGCCCCCTTCGGCGTACACGGTCCACCGGGTCGGGCCGGCGCGGCCCCGCTTGGTGCGGACCTGGATGACGCCGTTGGCCGCGTTCGTGCCGTACAGCGCCGCCGCCGACGGACCCTTGATGACGTCGATGGATTCGATGTCCTCGGGGTTGAGGTCGTTCAGCCGCGACGGCTGCTGCCCGCCGGTGAAGATCGAGAAGGAGCCTTCGTCGCTGTTGACCCGGATGCCATCCACCACGATCACCGGCTCGTTCGAGAGCGACAGGCTGTTCGCCCCCCGGATCCGGACGCGCGTGCCCGTCCCGGTGGTGCCGCTCGACGGCAGGATCGTGAGGCCGGGCGCCCGGGAGTTCAGCAGGTCGGACATGGTGGTGATCGGCGCCTTGGTCGCGAGGTCCGCCGCACCGATGGTCGAGATCGCGTTCCCGATCTGGCGGTTGCGCTGATCCCCGGTGGCGGTCGCCACGACCGCGTCGAGCGTGATGGCGCTGGCGGAGAGGGCGAAGTCCGCTGTGGCGCTCCCGCCCGCCTCCACGGCCAGCGTGCGGCTGGCGGTCGCGTATCCGATGAAGCGCGCCCGCAGCTCCACCTGCCCCGGCCCCACGTTGTCGAACCGGTATTGGCCGGTCTGATCCGTGAGCGCGCGGCGAGTGGTGCCCGCGATGATGATCTCCGCCCCGATGACCGCCAGCCCCGTCGACTGGTCGGTGATGCGGCCGGCGATCGTTCCCTGCTGCCCCAGGGCCGGGTCCGGCAGGGCGAGCAGCAGCCCCGCCAGCGCCGCGGCGCCGAGCAGTTGGCGAAAACTCGGCAAACTCATGGTCGTGTCCTCATAAAAAAGGGTCTGGCTGCCGCGCTCGGCTTGCTGCCGGGCGGCAACACTCCACGCGCCTTGCGAGGCGCGGACGGTCGCACGCGCAGGCCTAGCGCCTACATCGGCGAACGAAGATGGCTCGCGGGATGACGGTGGCAGGAAAACGAACGAGGATCCACGGCATAGCAACCCTCCACGAAACGGGAATCGAACAGCCACACAATCCCCCGCAACTGGCGCGCCCAGCGCCTGCCGCGGTGGCCTCCAATCCGATGTCTCTCCATCCAACCACCTCGCCGCCCAGCGGCTGGGGAGGGCGACGAGTCGCATGACGGCTTGCAGGCAGCCAAGCCGGACGCCTCGAGTGGCGCGACGCGGGCCCGTCGACTATGGTAGTACCAACTATAACCTGTGCTGCCAATTACGGGGCCGCAAGTGAGACCCACCGCCTCTCACAATCCACCGGTCCGCCGGCAGCCAGTGCCCAGATGGGGATCGCCCCGGCTGCGCCGTCCGCCGCCCCTTCCTTCTTAGCATGCGCGCGCTGCTCGCGGGCGCTGCCGCACTGGCGCTGCTGCAAGGGACCGGCCAGCAGACGGCCCCGCCTCCCATGGACCCCCGGACCAAAGGCCGGGCCGATGCCCCGGTCACCGTCTACGAGATGGCCGATTTTCAATGCCCGGCCTGCCGGCTCTTCGCCCTCGAGACGATGCCGACACTGGACCGGGAGTACGTGCGCACCGGGAAGGTGCGGTGGGTCTTCATCAACTATCCGCTGACCTCGATCCACCCGAATGCCGTCGCCGCCGCCGAAGTGGCGATGTGCGCCGCACGCCAAGGGAAATTTTGGGAGATGCACGACGTCCTGTTCCAGCGGCAGCCCGTCTGGCAGAACCAAGCGGAGCCGGAACCCTATCTCGTGGCATTGAGCGACACTGCAGGCGTGGACCGCCGTCCCTTGCTGCAGTGCTTGACGGCCCAGGCCACCCGGGGCGAGGTCGAATCCGACGCGCAGCGGGCGTACCGCGCCGGAGCCCGCTCGACCCCCTCCTTTTATATCGAGGGCGGCCTGCTACGGGGGGCGGCCCCGCTGGCCGTGTTCCGCCAGGTGCTGGACTCGGTCTACCGCGTCAAGACCGGCGGCGCGCCGGGCGGGCGGCCACGCTGAGCCGATGAGGCGGCCGTCGCTCGCCTACCGGCTGAGCGTGCGCCTGGCCGAGAAGGCGGCGCCCCTGGCGGCCCGGTTCGACAAGAAGCTGGCCCGCGGCCTCGACGGCCGGCGCGGGCTGACCGAGCGGTTGGTGGCCTGGGCCCGCGCCCACCGCGACGCGCGCCGGCCCCTCGTCTGGGTGCACGCGCCATCGGTCGGCGAAGGGCTGCAGGCCAAGCCCGTGCTGGAGACGCTCCGCGCCCAACGGCCCGACTGGCAGCTCGCCTATACCTTCTTCTCCCCGTCCGCCGAGCGGTTGGCGCGGACCCTGCCGGTGGATGTCACCGACTATCTGCCGCTCGACCGGCTGCGCGATGTGGAGATCACGCTCGCGGCGCTGCAACCGGCGGCTCTCGTCTTCAGCAAGCTCGACGTCTGGCCCGAACTGACCCTCGCCGCGGCGCGGCGGGGCGTGAAGCTGGGGCTGATTTCGGCCACCGTGGCACCGCACAGCTCCCGGCTCCGCTGGCCCACGCGCCGCTGGGCGGAGCCCGCCTACTACGCCCTCGACCGGATCGGCGCGATCAGCGAGGACGACGGCCGGCGCCTGCTGGCCCTGGGCGCCCGCCCCGAGGCGATCGCGGTCACCGGGGACACCCGCTACGACAGCGTCGCGGAGCGGGCCGAGCGCTTCGACCGCACCCGCGAGCCGTTCGCCCGCCTCACGGCGGCGACATCAGGGAGCGGCACGGAGCCGCCGTTCACGATTGTGGCGGGCTCCACCTGGCCCGCGGACGAAGCGGTGGTCCTGGCCGCATTCGCCGACGTGCTGGTCCAGCTCCCGCAGGCCCGTCTCATTCTGGCCCCGCACGAGCCCAACCCGGACCACCTGGCGGGGATCGCCCAGCGGCTGCGGGCCCTGAAGCTGCCCCGGGGCGTCCGGCTGTCCCAGCTCGGCAACGCTGAGCCGTCACCCGTGATCGTGGTGGACCGGGTGGGCATGCTGGCGGACCTCTACGCCGTCGGCGACACGGCGTTTGTCGGCGGCGGCTTCCACCGGGCCGGGTTGCACTCGGTGCTGGAGCCCGCGGTGTTCGGCGTCCCCGTCGCGTTCGGCCCCCACTGGGAGATGAGTCGCGACGCGGAGCTCCTGCGCGAGCGCGGAGGCGGCGTGGCGCTGCCCGCGGAGGGCCGGCACGCCCTCCACGCGCAGTGGCTCGTGTGGCACCACGATCCCGCCGCGCGGCGCCGGGCCGGCGAGACGGGGAAGCGCATGGTGCTGGAGGGTCGGGGTGCGGCGGACCGGACCACCGCGTTGGTGCAACAGCTGGTGCTCGACGGGGGTGGGGCGGCGACCTAGGGGGACGTGGCCGGCACGGGGGGGGGGGGGACGACGACACCCTCGAAGGTGACCGAGCGGGGCACGATCACCCCCGCGGTGAGCACCGTGACCAGCAAGTCGGACCAGCGGCTCCGGACCTTGACCCGCAGATTGGCGAGGCGGGCGCCGGCCCCGGTTTGCCCGGCGAGGACGTCCTCGAGATTCGGTTGCGCCGCGGAAACCAGGCCCCACAGCAGATAGACGGGATGTTTCGTCACCCGGAACGGCGTTCCCGCCACGGGCGGGGCGTCGGGCCGGGGCGCCGCTTCGGCCAGCGAGGCGGGAACACCGAGCTGGGTGCCGTCCAGGGTGAGCGCACAGCCGCTAGTCACGAGGGCCAGCGCGAGCAGGCCCGCGCGCACGATGCAACGAGTCACGGAGCTCCCGGGAGAAAAAGAGGCGCGCCGAGGACGGCGCGCCCCAAAAGCTAGTGCGTTCCTCACCGGTTGGGAATCGGCTACATGCCGATCGGCGCCTTGAGCGCGACGTGCGCACCGATGCCGAAGATTCCGGACGTGCCGCGGCCGTCCCGCTTTTCGCTGTCATAAGCGAAGTGCAAGCCGAGCATACCGAAAGCCATGCTCGCCCCAATGGTATACCCGATGTTCGACTCGGTCCCGCTGACGCCGCTCTGTTTGTGCCACCGGTTGGTCAGCGAGACATACGGCTCGATGCTGAGCCCCGGCGTCGGGACGCTCGCGCTGATCCCTGCCCCGGCCGTGATCATGGTCGTCTTCGGCACGGTCGTCGTGCCCGCCGTGATCTCGCCGGCGGAACCGGCGCCGAGCTGGAGGTTCAGGGAGACCGGTAATAGGCTGCCACCGATGACACGGAACCCGGCCGTCGCTCCGTACGACAGCGTCCTCTCGTCGAACCCGTCGGGCTTCCAGGATGCCAGCCCGGCAGTGAGGGACAAGGTACCGATCCCCGCGGTACCACGGGCGCCGAAGGCGCTCCCGCCACCCGCGTCGTCGTTGTTCGAGGCGAAGTCGCCGCTGATCGTGACGCCGGTCCCACCCTTGGGGTTGTTCCACACCGGCATGCCGGCCCACTGTGCCGCGGCCGGTGTCGCCACCCACGGGGCCAGCGCTACTGCAAGCATCACGCGTTTCATCGTTTGTCCTCCGCACGCGAGAAAAGTCTTGGGCCGAACCCGCCGGCCCCAACCTTCCGGGACCCCTCGCGCCAACGGTAGGAAACCGCCGGCGGCGAGTCAACACCGTGGCGCTTCAATGCACCCACACGAAGCCGAGCGCCACACCCTCGAGATCGCCTAGGCCGGCGCTGAGCCGGCCGTCGAACCGCGGGCTGAACCGGAAATCGGCGCCCAGGCCGAGGGCGAAATTGAAATCGGAGCCGCCGTCCACCGTGATCAACGCGGTCGGCTGCACGTAGGGCACAATGCTCGTGCGCGACCCTTGGAGATCGAGGCGCCGCCCGAGCGACAGCCCCACCGGAATGATCAGGACCGAGTTGCCGCCGACGAACTGGCCGCCGACGCCGAGCATCAGCGCGCCGTCGAACGGGAAGTCGAGGGAGTGCGTGATCACCCGCTGCCGGGCCTCCACCCCGAGCAACAGAACCGCGTCGGCGCTCGGAGCGTCCTGATCGAAGATCCCCCCCTTGAACCCGACGTCGAACCGCCCGCTGGACATCCGGTACGCGCCCTCGAACGCGGTGCCCCCGCCGTCCGGGAAACTGATGAGCAACCCGATCTCCGAGCGCGTGAACGCGCGATAGGGGGCGTTGAACGTCGGCGTCCCGGTGGCCTGCGCGCGCCCCTCGGCCGCGCCGATGGCGAGCGCCGCGATCACTCCGGCCCACCTCGTGAAGCTCCGCCGCATGCCCGTCTCCTTTCGAGGACGTCTCTGGACTGCGCGGCACAGCATACCCGAGGGCCCCGCGCGCGTTCCCGTCCCGCCCGGCGACGCGCGAACCGGCCCGCCTCGCGCAGCGAAACGGGCCGGATTCGCGCGGCCGATGACGTGGATCACGCCACTGGCGGCCAACAGGTTAGTGCCAGAGCGAGAGCCCGATACGCGCCCCGAACGACAGAATGCTCGGCACGAACAGGCCCGTGTTCTCGAAGCTGTAGCTCACGAACCCCGTGAGTCGCTTCGCCCCCGAGCCATAGGCGCTGCGCTTGCCGATCCCACCATTGATGGAGAGAATCGCGCCACTGTCGGTCCCGTCGTCCACGAGATTGATTGCGGCCCCGGCGGTCCAATAGGGCCCTGCCCGATGGGTGCCCCGCCCCATCTGCACGACCGCGTTGAGCCCGACACTGATGTCGTAGGCGTCGACACCGCCGCTGGTGAACGCGAGACCCAGGTGGCTTTCCCACATCATTTTCTTGGCCGTCACGAACCCGACGCGGATGTCCACCGGGGTCAGGATGCCGAACTGTCCGTCCGCGCCTTCGGGCTTGCTGTATGCCACCACGGCGTCAATGCCGAATTCGTGCTTTGGGCCCCCAGCCGCTGCAGCACGCCGCTGGGCGTGGCCGGTCGCCGGCATCGCGCACA
>JBOHSA010000166.1:0-5392 GCA_050732995.1 Gemmatimonadales bacterium
GGCGAAATGGTGGCGTTCGAGCACGGGATCGGTCTCCTGCCAGGGCATCACTCCTCCTCCCATGAGGGTCAGGAGAAGTGTCACCCATGTGCCCGGACATCTGTCACCTATGTACCCAGGTTGTACCCACCGGCCGCCTAACCTGCGCCCGCAGCTGGCGGGGAAACCTCCCTCGATTTGGTAGACGCTTCCACCTCACCAGCAGGACGTGTCCGTGCCATGACCGACCTTCGCCTGAGGGAGGAATGAGGCTCTGGAAGGCCGCCTCCGGGTCGCCGGCTCGACGGCGGTTCGCCGCTGCGATGGTGCTGGGGGCTCGCGTTAGATTGAGGAGCAGCTCCCCCGCGCCCGCCACGATGCTACCGTCGGGAGGAACACCCTGTCATGCGCATCCTGTTCCGCAACTTCCTGCTCGCAGCCCTGCCCCTGCTGCTCGGCCTCGCGGCCGGCTGGGGCTTCGCCTTTTCCGTCGAGAGCTGCGGCCGGCTCGTCGGGCCGGTGTTCGGCCCGAAATGCCACTGGAAGCAGCTCGAGTACCAGCTCCTGTTCCAGACCGCGGGTACCCTGCTCGGCTGTGTGGTCGCGACGGTGCTGGGCACCTGGATGGAACTTCGCCGCCGAAGCGCCGTACAAGGGGCGACCCAAACAGGAGAGCCGTCATGAGAGTGACGCATCTCACGCTCGCGCTGGTCATCGGGACAGCGGGGGCGTTGGCCGCACAGGACACCACGGCGCAGGCCCCCCCCCCCCCGCAGCCGCGCCGGCACTCACCGTAGAGGCGATCCTCACCCGGGCCGTCGTGGATCGGGTGCCCCAGGACACCGCCACTGCATTCCCGCCCGACGTCGGCCAGCTGGTCCTGTGGACCAAGGTGTCCGGCGGCAGCCCCGGCCGGACCATTCACCACGTCTGGTTCCACGGCGACCACGAGGTCGCGGACATCGAGCTCCCCGTCAACGGCTCGCCCTGGCGCACCTGGAGCCGCAAGACGATCCCGGCGGAGTGGACGGGCGCATGGCATGTGGAGGTGAGGGACGCGGCGGGGGCGGTACTGCAGAGACTGGACTTCACAGTAGGGGGCTAAAAGAAGCTAAGGGGCTAAGAAGCTAAGGGGCTAAGGGGCTTAGCCTCTTGGCCTCTTGGCTTCTTAGCCTCTGAGTCTCTTCGCATCTATATTCTCGCCCCATGGACTTGCTCCAGCAGGTCATCGCCAACCTGGAAATCGACGAAGGCAAGGCGGAGCGGGGCGTGGGGGCCATTCTCATGTCCCTGCGCGTGCTCGTGGACAAGGAGACGTTCGAGCGGGTGAAACAGGCGGTCCCGGGCGCCGAGAGCTACATGGGGCGGAGTCTGATGAGCGCGTCCCGCACGGGCGAGATGGCGGCGATGGTCGGGCCCAAGGCCCTGCTGGCCGGACTCGCGGCCGCGGGCTTCGAGCAGGACGACATCCCCCGGCTCGGCCGGCTCGTGCTCGAGCATCTCCGCCCCACCATCGGCCCGGCCAACGTCGACAAGTTTTTCTCGATGGCGCCGGCGCTGAAATCGTAAGACTGGGGCGGGAGGACTCGAACCTCCAACCTCCCGGTTAACAGCCGGGCGCTCCGCCAGTTGAGCTACACCCCATTGCCGCCGCAACCCATCCCCGCACCGTCGTCCGACACCAGCGACCAGACGCCAGATGCCTAGCGGTTGGTAGCTTCTAGATACGTCGCCGCTCGTCCGTGAGCAAGTTAGGTTTCCTCGCGATGAACGTCGCACTCACCTCCGCGACGCCGGACGATCTGCCGGCGATCCTGGACCTGCTCGCGCGCTGCAAGCTGCCGCGCGACGGGCTCGAGACCCATCTCGACACGACGGTCGTCGCGAAGGAAGGCGCGCGCGTGGTGGGCTGCTCCGCGGTGGAGATCTACGGGGCGGCGGCGCTGCTGCGCTCGGTCGCCGTGGAGACGAGCCTGCGCGGCCTCGGCATGGGCCAGCAGCTCACGACCGCCGCCCTCGACCTGGCCCGCGGGCGCGGCGTCCGGACCGCCTATCTCCTCACCGAGACGGCCGGCGACTTCTTTCCGCGCTTCGGCTTCCGGAAGATCACGCGGGCCGAGGTCGAGCCGGCGGTGCAGCGCTCGGTCGAATTCACCACCGCCTGCCCCGCCAGCGCCCTCGTCATGGTGGCGAAGCTCTAGTACTTCAGCCCCGACCTCTCCGCGAACGCCTTCGCCGCTGCTTCCTGCTCGGGTGAGAGTCGCTCGGGGATCTGGATGCGCACCTCGACGTACTGATCACCCCGCCGGCCGTTCTTCTCGATCCCCTGCCCCGCGATCCGGAACCGCTGTCCGTGTTGGGTCCCGGGCGGCAGCTTGAGGATCACCCGGCGGCCGTCGAGCGTCTTGACCTTGATGCGCGAGCCGAGGAGCGCCTGAGCCAGGTTGATGGGCACAACGCAGATGACGTCGTGCCCCTCCCGCCGGAAAAAGGTGTCGGGCTCCACCTGGAAGGCGATGATGAGGTCGCCTTTGCCCTTGGCTCCCTGGCCCTTGAGTCGCACGAGGGTACCGTCCTCAGTGCCGGGCGGCACGGTGATCATGATCCGCTTCTCCACCCGGACGTCGCCGCTGCCCTGGCAGGTGCCGCACCGCTGGGACGGGACCTTGCCCTTGCCCCGGCACACGGGGCACGGCCGATTGACCGCGAAGCCGCCCTGGCCGAACGACACCGTCCCCCGGCCCTTGCACTCGGTGCAGGTGGTGATCGTGGCGCCCGGCGCCGCGCCGCTGCCGCCGCAGGTGGGACAGACCTCGGTCATCGCGAGGGTGATCGGCACCTGCCCGCCGAGGGCGGCGACGCGGAACGGAACAGTGACCGAGGCTTCGACCTCGTCGGCGTCTTCGCCCCGCCCGCCGCGTCGGCCGAAGATCGAGGAGAACAGGTCGCCCAGTCCTCCGAACGAGCTGAGGTCGGACAGGTCGAAATCCGCCCCAATGTCTGGCCCTCCCCCGCCCGCTCCTCCGGTCCCCCCTGAGGTGGGACCGCCGCGGCGGCCCCCCCCCCCCGCCCCGGCGAAGGCCCCGTAGCGGCGCAGCTGGTCGTACTTCTTCCGCTTGTCGGGGTCGCTCAGCACGTCGTGCGCTTCATTGATCTCCTTGAAGCGCTCGGCCGCCTGGGCGTTGCTCGGGTTGCGATCGGGGTGATACTGCTTCGCCAGGCGGCGGAAGGCTTTTTTCACCTCCTGCACCGTGGCCGTCTCCGGCACGCCGAGGCTCTGGTAGTAGTCGCGCGGCGGCGCCATCAGGACTTGCCGGGCTCACCCGGCCAGGCGAGCACCACCACCCGCGCGGGCCGAATGAGCGCGTCGCCCAGCTTGTACCCGGACTGCAGCACCGCGCCGACAGTATGATCCTGCGCGGGGTCCGCCGCAGGTCGCACGGTCACCGCCTCGTGCAGGTTGGGATCGAAGGGCACACCCGCATCGGCCACCCGGCGCACACCGATCACCTCGAGCTCCTTCCAGAACTTGCGCTCGACGAGATCCACGCCGTCGTGGATCGTCTTGGCGTCCGTCTGCTCGGGGTCGACATGAGCGAACCGCGCGAGATCGTCCAGCGCATCAACCAGCCGGGCCACGAGCTCCGCCTGCGCCTTGACCCACACCTCCGTACGCTCCTTCACGGCGCGCTTGCGGTAGTTGTCGAACTCGGCCGCCAGCCGCAGGTACTTGTCCTTGAGCGCGCTCAGCTCGCCTTGCAACCGGTCGATCGCCGAGGCATCCGGCTCGACCGCAGACGGAGCCGCGGGAGGGGGGGGGGGCGGGGGGGGCAAGGCGGCCCCTGCGGAGGCCAAGGGAGTAGACTCCGCGGGGTCAGGTTTGGGTGCACGAGGCCGAGCTGGGTTCAAGTCACGATCCATGGTGTAGCAGAGCCGGGCAAGCGACGTGCCGTCGGGACCCGCCGTTTTGGCGTTCCGACTCCAGGAACGTGTTCGGAACTGCCGTCTTTTCAACAAGATACCGGCGCAACCCGCCGCTGTCGAGCGGGCATTACTCACGCCAACGAGCTCCTCGTCCAAGCGGTTCCAGGGCGTGTCAGATGAGGCCGCGCCGGGTGAGGAATCCCAGGATGTCGCCCAGCACCTGCTCCCGTTGGGGATCGTGGAGCACTTCGTGATACATCTCCCCGTACCAGCGCACCTCGACCGGCCCCGTGAGTCCGTCGGCGAACGCGCGGGCGAGATGGGCGTCGCCGATCCGATCTTCCCCGGCGAGGAGACAAAGCAACGGGCACTCGATGCGGTGCCGGTCGGCGGGGACGGCGCGCTGCGCCCACCGGATCTCGTGCCAGGCGCCGGCCGTCATGATCCGGGCGGCGAGCGGGTCTCCGGCGTAGGTCGCGCACACGGTGGCGTCGCGGCACAGGTGATCGACGTCCAGCCAGAACGACAGGGGAACGGTGGGCCAAAGGTCTGCCAGCAGCCGTCCCGCGGCACGCTTCCAGGCCGGCGGCTGGAAGGCGAGGCCCAACCAGGGGCTCGACACGATCGTCGCGGTGAGCGGATCGCCGGGCTGGGTTTCGAGGTAGCGGAGTGCGACGAGGCCGCCGAAGGAGTGGCCCAGCAGGACCTGCGGGCGGGGGGCACGGCGGTACACCGCGCGGCGCACGGCCTGGAGGTCGCCCAGCAGCTGGCTGAAGCGAGAGAGATGGCCGCGCCGGCCGCTCGAGCGACCCTGGCCCCGCCGGTCCACGAGGTAGGCGGCGAGTCCCGCGTCGCGCAGCCGCTCGCCCAGCGCCGCCCAGCGTCCCGCGTGGTCCGCCCAGCCGGGCAGAAAGATCACGGCGGCCCGGGCCGCGGGTGGCTCGTAGGCGTCGTACACCAGCGTCGTGCCGTCGGGTGCGCTGAGCGACGGCATCAGGCGTCCTCGAGCAGCAGCCGGCGCACCAGATCGAGCGCCGCCTGGGCGCTGCGCTGGCGGATTTCCTCACGCGACCCGGGAAACACGCGTTTCGCCGCGCGCGCCGCGGGGCCGGCGGACGCGGCGAGCCACACGGTGCCGACCGGTTTCTCCGGGCTGCCGCCCGTGGGGCCGGCGATTCCCGTCACCGCGATCGCGCTCGTCACGCCGAAGCGGCGCCGCGCGCCCGCCGCCATGGCGCGCACCGTCTCCTCCGACACGGCGCCGTGCGTCTCCAGGATCGTCGGAGGCACGTCGAGCAGTGCCGTCTTCACGTCGTCGCCGTAGGCGACGAGGCCGCCCACGAAGGTGTCGGAGGCGCCCGGGACGGCGGTGATCCGCGCGCCGACCAGCCCGCCGGTGCAGGATTCGGCGGCGGCGAGGCGGTGGCGCCGGGCGCGCAGCAGCTCGAGCACGACCGCCGCGAGGTCGGTGCCGTCGCCGCCGTAACAG
>JBOHSA010000167.1:0-44770 GCA_050732995.1 Gemmatimonadales bacterium
GGGGGGGGCTGGCCGCAGGCGGCGCGGCCGCGACGTCGGCGTAAAACCGGAAGTTCTCGTCGCCGATGCGGATCACATCGGCGCGCGCCAGGATCCGCTGCCCCTCCACGCGCCCCTCGTTGACGAACGTCCCGTTAGTGCTCGAATCCACCAGCAAATAGCCCTTCGGCGTCGACACGATCTCCGCGTGCCGCCGCGAAACGTCCTTGCCCGGCACGACGACGTCGCACCCGGCCTCGCGGCCGAACACGAGCGAGCTGCCGGTGATCTGATACTCGCGTCCGTCGGTGAGGCACACGACCCGGCCGCCCGTATTCCCCGTCGGGCGCCCTTTGCCCTCCGCCCGCTCCTTGGCCAGCGCTTGCGGCACGCCCATGGCCTGGATGTACTGGGTGCTGCCGCTGCGTCGCTCGTCCACGAAGGTGAGCTCGTGGCCTCCGGCTTCGACCTTGTCGCCGTGCAGCAGCGGTGTCGGCTCCGCGCCCAAGCGCACGCCGTTGATGAGCACGTCGGCTTGGGGGCTCGCTTTGCGGATCACCACCTGCCCATCGGCCAGGCCCTGGAGCACGGCATGCTTGGGCAGCAGGCCGGGCCCGGTGAGCTGGATCTGGCAGGCGGCATCGCTACCCAGCAAGACCTCGCCCACCGGGATGGAGAACCGCGTCCCGCCGAGCTCAAGCAACGCCATGTGTGGGGTACCCTCGATAGCAAGGACAGGGCGGAAAGTTACGCCTGGGGGTGTAACCGCGCAAGGAAATTCGGGTTACGGCGCGGCCTCGAGGGTGACGACCGCTTCCTCTCGGCCGATGAGCCCGCGACGCATCCAGTGCCAGAAGAGCAGCGCGCCGAACGCCACCGTCGCATAGCTGTTGATGAACCGCCAGATGAGCGTATAGCTCGGGACCAGGACGCGTGGCACGTAAATCGACATCACCGCCGCCGACAGCAGCTCCGCCAGCCCGGAGGCGCCGGGGGTCGGGGCGAAGTACAGCAGGAACGTGATCAAGGTCTGGAGCAGCAGGACGTCCACGAAGTTGGCCTCGAGGCCCAGTGTGCGCATGGCCACGTAGCCGGCGAGCAGCTTGTTGGCGTGGGAGGGGCCGGAGAGTAGCACCGCCCAGAACAGGGCGAGCCAGCCGCGTGGGTTGCCGAACGCCACCACGCACTCGTGCGCGCGGTCGATCCCACCGCGCAGCTGGTCGATCCGCTGCGCCACGCGCCGGCTGCGGTGTTGCAGCCGGCCTGCCGCCCAGTGAATGAAATCGCGCAGCCGGCAGGGGAAGACCATCGTGAACACCATGACCACCCCGATCACCCCGAAGATGGTGAGACTGGTCTTGAAGAGGTCGTACAGGGTGATGCCGAGCACCAGCCCATGCCGCTCGAGCGACTGCCCGGCCCCGGCGAACACGGCGACGGGACCGGCGATGGCGAAGAAGACGACCGTGGCGACGAAGGTCATGAACGTGGAAGTCACGGCCTCGGGGAAGCGCACGCCGGCCGTCCGCATCCGCCACATCATCATCGGCGCCGCCCCCGACTGGAACGGCGTCAGGTAGGCGCCCCAGGCGCTCATGCCCCCCGCGACGATCATGTCCCGCAGGCGGACGCCGGGGTGGACGTGCCGCGCCACGACCCACAGCCGCGCCCCACCCCCCAGCCAGTCCATCGAGGCGAGCCCCAAGCCCAGCGCCAACCAGCCCCCGTGGAGGTTCAGCAAGGCGGACGCGAATTCCCGGAAGTTGTTGCCGTAGAACAGCAGCCCGACGACGCCGATCAGCGAGATGAGCGCGAACAACTCCAGGCCGCGACGGAGCAGACGCGGGGTCAGGGCGAGCGCCATGGGGGGCCAAAGTAGGGGCGTCAGGTATCTGGTGCCAGGTGTCGAGTGCCGGCCGCTGACACCGGACACCCGCCAACAGTTAATTTTACGGGTTATGCGTGACTCCCCCGGCCAGATCGTTCTGCGCAACGTGCGGCAGCACAATCTCAAGGGCATCACGGTCGCCATCCCCCGGCGCGCCGTGACGGTCGTGACCGGCCCTTCCGGCTCGGGGAAGAGCTCCCTCGCCTTTGACACCCTCTACGCCGAGGGCCAGCGGCGCTACATCGAGTCCCTGTCCACCTACGCCAAGCAGTTCCTGGAGCGGATGCCCAAGCCGCTGGTGGACGCGATCGAGAACATTTCCCCCTCCGTGGCCATCGAGCAGAAGAACCCCACGACGTCGAGCCGCTCGACGGTGGGGACGGCCACCGAGATTTACGATTTCCTGCGGTTGCTCTGGGCGCGGGTGGGGACGCCGCACTGCCGGCGCTGCGGGGCGGTGGTGAAGACGGATACGGTGGAGGGGGTGGTGGACGAGCTCATCGCGGAACGCGGAACGCGGAACGCGGAACAAACCGCGTCACAGTCCAGTTCCGACTTCCGCGTTCCGCCCTCCGAGATTCTCGTCGCCTTCCCCCTCCCGGCTTCCGCGCACCGGCCCGACGTGGCAGTCGCCGCCCAGCTCCGCGCCGCCGGGTTCGTGCGGGCACAGGTGGACGGTGCGCCGCTCCGGCTCGACGCAGCCGACGCCGAGCAGCGCGTCCGGGAGGCGGGCGAGGTGCTGGTGATCGTGGACCGCCTCGCGGCGACCGAGGCGAGCCGCGGGCGCCTCGCCGAGGCGGTGGGGACGGCGTTCAATGAGGGCGAGGGCGTCACGGTCGCGCTCCACAACGGGGAACGGCGCCGGTTCTCGGCGCACCCGACCTGCTCCGCGTGCGGTACCCCGGCGCCGGTGCGCACCCCGGCGCTGTTCTCCTTCAACAACCCCCGCGGCGCCTGTCCCGGCTGCAACGGCTTCGGGGCCGTGCTGGAATACGATGAATCCTTGATCGTGCCCGACTCGAGCCGCTCGCTCGCGCGGGGGGCGATCGACCCCTGGACGAAGCCGCGCTACGAAGGGCGCCGGAGGCTGTTGCGCGAGACCGCGCGGGCCCGGCACCTCGCGCTCGACCAGCCGTGGCGCGACCTGCCCGTGCGCGACCGGGAGTTCCTGCTGCACGGCGCGGCCGGCCGCTACCTCGGCATCTTCCCGTTCCTCCAGCGGCTCGAGGCAAAGCGCTACAAGCAGTATATCCGCGTGTTCCTGCGGCAATACCAGCTCGCCAAGACCTGCCCGGCGTGCGGCGGGCGGCGACTCCAGCCCGAAGCGTTGTCGGTCCGCGTCGCCCACCGCACCATCGCAGAGGTCGCGGCGCTGCCGGCCGGGGCGCTGAAGGACTGGCTCGGCGCCCTCGCGCTGCCGCCGTTCGAGCGCCAGATCGCCGTCAACATTCTGACCGAGCTCGTGGCCCGCGTCGACTTCGTGAACGACGTCGGCCTCGGCTACCTCACCCTCGACCGGCAGACCCGCACGCTGTCGGGCGGCGAGGCGCAGCGCATCGCCCTCGCCAACGCCCTGGGCTCGCACCTGACCGACACGCTTTACGTGCTGGACGAGCCCTCGATCGGGCTGCACCCGGCGGACATCGACCGGCTGCTCGCCCTGTTGCGCCGCCTGGCGGACGCCGGCAACACCGTCGTCGTGGTCGAGCACGACCCCGCCGCGATGCGCGCCGCCGATTACATGGTCGAGCTCGGCCCGGGGAGCGGCGAGGCCGGGGGACACCTAGTGTACCAGGGGCCGGCGGCCCGCGTACAGGAGGCGGGGACGCTCACGGGCCAGTACCTCGCGGGCGAGAAACGCATCGGCGTGCCGTCCGCGCGGCGCCCCGCGGCGCGGTGGCTGGAAGTGCGCGGGGCCTCGCTGCACAACGTGCGCGAGGTCGACGTCCGCATCCCCCTCGAGACCCTCACCGCCGTCACAGGCGTCTCCGGGTCCGGCAAGTCCACGCTCGTGCACGACGTGCTGTATCGCCAGCTCGAGGCGCGGCTCAAGGGCGGCCACAGCGCCAAGGAGCATCTGGGCGAGCCCGTGGGAGCGGTGCGGAGCCTCAAGGGATGGGAGGCGCTCGCCGACGTCGTGCTCATCGACCAATCCCCCATTGGCCGCACCCCACGGTCCAACCCGGTCACCTACGTGAAGGCGTTCGACGAGCTCCGGGCGCTGTTCGCCGCCCAGCCGCTCGCCCGCGCGCGCCGGTACACGCCCAGCACGTTCTCCTTCAACGTCGCGGGGGGGCGCTGCGAGGCATGCGAGGGCGCGGGGCACGTGCTGGTGGAGATGGTGTTCCTCGCCAACGTGTTCGTGCCGTGCGAGATCTGCGGGGGCCGCCGGTTCAAGCGCGAGGTGCTCGACGTGCAGCTCCACGGCCGCTCGATCCATGACGTGCTCGCGTGGACGGTGGACGAGGCGCTGCGTGTCTTCCACCGGCAGCCCGCCCTGGCGCGCGCGCTGTGGCAGCTCCAGCAGGTCGGCCTCGGTTACCTGCGCCTCGGCCAGCCCGCCACGACCCTCTCGGGCGGCGAGGCCCAGCGTCTCAAGATCGCCCGCGAGCTGCACCTGGCCGGAGGCGGCCGGCGCGGCAGCCGCAAGCTGTACCTGCTGGACGAGCCGACGACCGGGCTCCATCTCGACGACGTCCGCACCCTGTGTCGAGTGCTCGACCGGCTCGTCGATGCCGGTCACACGGTCCTCGTCATCGAGCATCACCTCGACGTGATCAAGCGGGCGGACTGGGTCATCGATCTGGGGCCGGGGGCCGGAGATCAGGGGGGCCGCGTAGTCGCGCAGGGGACACCGGAGGAGGTGGCCCGCGTGGGAGAGTCGGCCACCGGAAGGTACCTGGCCGACCTGGCGGGGCGCGTAACTGGGTCGGACGCCACGACGCCATGACGCCACGACGCACCAGGGACGCTTGGCGTGCTGGCGTCCTGGCGTCTTGGCGTCGTCTGTCGTGCCGTCTATATTGCCCTGCCTTCCCGAGTAGCTCAGTTGGTAGAGCAGCCGGCTGTTAACCGGCGGGTCGCAGGTTCGAGTCCTGCCTCGGGAGCTTGCACGACGGCAGCCGGGCGCTATCCTAGGATGCGATGGCGTCCAAGCCGCGCAAGCGCAAGCCAGCCGCTCCACGCTCCCCCCCCCCGCCGCCCAAGGCCTCCCTGGCGGACCTCCGGCGGGGCCTGTCGCTGCTCGAATCGACCCTCGAGTCCACCGCCGACGGCATCCTCGTCGTCGACCGCGCGGGTAAGGTGGTCTCCTACAACCGCCGCTTCGCCGAGCTGTGGCGGCTCCCGCCGGAGCTCCTGGCCACCCATGACGACGACCGCCTGCTGGCCCACGTGCTCGACCAGCTGGAGCAGCCGCAGCAGTTCCTGGGCAAAGTGCGCGATCTCTACGCCCATCCCGACATCGAGAGCTTCGACGTCCTGCAATTCAAGGACGGCCGGATCTTCGAGCGCTATTCCCTGCCCCAGTGGCTGGACGGCGATCCGATCGGGCGGGTGTGGAGCTTCCGGGACGTCACAGACCGCTCGCGCGCCGAAGCAGGGCTGCGGCGGAACGAAGACCGCTACCGCGCCCTGATCACGCAGTCCACCGAGGGCATCTGGCGGATCGAGTTCGACGAGCCGATCCCGGTGGACCTGCCGGAAGCCGAGCAGGTGGACCGGTTCTTCCGCACGGGGCGGCTGGCGGAGTGCAACGACGCCAAGGCCCGAATGCACGGCGCCAGCTCCGGGCGGGAGCTCGTGGGGGCGCGCGTCGCCGACTATCTGTCGCCCGCGAACCCGCAGAATCTGGCGCTGGTCCAGGCGTTGATCCGGTCCGGCTACCGCCTCGCGGACGTCGAGACCCAAGGGGGGAGCCCCGGCGAGCGCCCGCGCGTGTTCCTGACCAACGTCATCGGCATCATCACGCACGGGCTCCTGGTGCACGTCTGGGGGACGCAGCGCGACGTGACCGAGCGCCGGCGCGCCGAGCAGGTGCAGGCGGCGATCTACCGGATCTCCGAGGCCGTCGCCTCGACGGCCAGCCTGCAGGAGCTCCTCCGGATGATTCACGGCATTGTCGGCGAGCTGATGCCCGCGCGCAACTTCTACGTCGCACTGATCGACGAGGCCGCCGGCCAGCTCACGTTCCCCTATTACGCCGACGAATACGACGACGATTTCGGCCCCCGGCCCCTCGGCCGCGGCCTGACGGAATACGTCTGGCGCACGGGAGAACCCCTGCTCGCGTCGCCCGAGGTCGAGGCGACGCTGATCCGCCGGCGGGAGGTCGAGCTGGTGGGCGCGCCGTCCATCGATTGGCTGGGCGTCCCGCTGAAGGCGGCCGACCGGACCATCGGCGTCGTCGTCGCGCAGAGCTACTCCGCCGGGGTGCGCTACGGAGAGGAGGAGAAGAACATCCTCAGCTTCGTGTCCACCCAGGTCGCCCTGGCCATCGAGCGCAAGCAGGCGGAGGAAGCGCTGCGGCAGAGCCGCGATCTGCTTCAGGCCGTGATCGAAGGCTCCCAGGATGCCATTTTCGCCAAGGATCGGGACGGCCGCTACATGCTCATGAACTCCGCCGCCGGCGAGGGGCTGCGGAAGCGGGTGGACGAAGTAATCGGCCGTCGCGACGACGAGCTGTTTGCGCCCGAGATGGCGCAGCGGCTTACGGAAGCCGATCGCCGCATCCTCGACACGGGCGTCACGGAGACCGGCGAAGACGCCGATGCGCTGGCGACGGGCACCCGCACCTTCCTCGTGACCAAGGGCCCGCTGCGCGACCACGCGGGCACCGTGGTCGGCGTGTTCGGCGTCGCCCGGGATATCACCGAGCGCAAACGGGCCGAGGATCAGCTGCGCCAGGCGCAGAAGATGGAAGCGGTCGGCCGCCTGGCGGGCGGCGTGGCGCACGACTTCAATAACCTGCTCACGGCAATGCTCGGGTCGACGGAGTTGCTCTTGCGCGCCCTTGCCCCGGGCGACCCGATGCGCGAGGACGCCGAAGAGATCAAGAAGGCCGCGAATCGCGCCGCCGGCCTCACCCGCCAGCTGCTGGCCTACAGCCGCCGCCAGGTGCTCCAGCCCGAGAGCCTCGATCTGAACGCCGTGGTGACGGAGATGGACCGCATGCTGCGCCGCCTGATCCGCGAGGACATCGAGCTGGTAACCGTGCGGGCCTCGGGGCTCGGCCGGGTCCGCGCCGATCCCGGCCAGATCGAGCAGGTGATCGTCAACCTCGTCGTCAACGCCCGCGATGCGATGGCGCAGGGCGGCCGGCTCACGATCGAAACCGCCAACGCGGAGCTGGACGCCGCGTTCGTACGGGCCCATCAGGGCGCCGTCCCCGGGAGCTACGTCATGCTCGCGGTCTCGGACACGGGCACCGGGATCGACCCGGAGGCGCGGGCCCACCTGTTCGAGCCGTTCTTCACGACCAAGGGGGTGGGTCGGGGAACCGGGCTGGGTCTCGCGACGGTGTACGGCATTGTGAAGCAGAGCGAGGGCTACATCGCGGTCGATACCGAGCTGGGCCGCGGCACCACGTTTCGGGTCTATCTCCCCCGCCCCGACGACGCCACGCCGGCCCCCGCCCCCCGCGTGGCGGCCGACCCGTTCCCGCGTGGCACCGAAACGGTGCTGGTCGTGGAGGATGAGCCGGCGGTGCAGAGGCTCTGCCGCCGGGCGCTGGAGAAGCTCGGCTACCACATCCTGGCGGCTGCTTCGGGGCCCGACGCGCTGCGGCTGGTCGAGCGCTACGGCGGCACGATCCACCTGTTGCTGTCGGACATGGTGATGCCCGGCATGAGCGGCCGCGAGCTGGCCGAGCGCCTCGTGGCGCGCCGGCTGGGCCTCAAGGTGCTGTTCATGTCCGGCTACCCGGGTGACGTTATCGCCGGGGGTGGAGTGGGCAGCGGCGCCGCCTTCCTGCCGAAACCCTTCACACCCGAAATGCTCGCTCGGAAAGTGCGCGACGTGCTCGCCGGGTCGGCCTCGCTGCTCCCCCCTCCCCTCGCCCGATGAATATCCTGATCGCGGACGATGAGCCCGTCTCGCGCCAGGTGCTCGAGGCGGTGCTCGGGGCGCGGGGCCACCACGTGACACCGGCGGTCGACGGGGCCGAGGCCTGGGGGCTGTGGCAGCTCTCGCAGCAGCGGGTGGTCGTCTCGGACTGGCTCATGCCGGGGCTCGACGGCCTCGAGCTCTGCCGTCGCGTGCGCGGGGCGGCCGCCGAGCGCTACACGGACTTCATCCTCCTCACGGCGCGCAGCGGCAAGGAGAACTTCCGCGCCGCGATGGACGCGGGGATCGACGACTTCCTCACGAAGCCGGTGGATGCCGAGGAGCTGGCCGCCCGGCTGGGAGCCGCCGACCGGATCCTGGGGCTGCGCGAGGAGCTATCCCAGCTCGAGGGGCTGCTGCCGATCTGCAGCTACTGCAAGCGGATTCGGACCGCCGCCGGCGAGTACCGTTCGCTCGAAGGCTACATCGAGCAACGCTCGAAGGCGGAGTTCAGCCACGGGATTTGCCCCGAATGCTACGCGCGCCACGTCCAGCCGCAGATCGACCGGGCGGGCCGCGGGCCCTCTGGCGCACCCGGGGGCCCACCCGTAAGCTGAGGCTGGAGGCCCGATCATGCGCGCGCGGAAGTCCACGCCCCCCACTCCTCAATCCCCGTTCCCCGCTGCCGACCCCGCGCGGCGGGACTTGGAGCGTCGCGTGCGCGACCTCACCGCCGTCAACACCGCCCTGACCGTGGAGCTCACCCATCGGGACGCGCGGGAGGCGGCGGTGCGCGTCGAGTTGGAGCGCCGCGTGGCCGAGCGGAGCGCGCTGCTCCAGGCCGAGAAGCGCGTGCTGGAGCTGGTCTCCAGAGGCGCCGAGCTGTCCGCGGTCCTCGACCAGCTGTGCCGGACCGTCGAGGATCTCACCGACGGCATGCTCTGCTCCATTCAGCTGCTGGACCGTGACGGCATCCGCCTGCGGCATGGCGCGGCACCCGGGCTGCCGGCGGGCTACAACCGCGCCGTCGACGGCCTGGCCATCGGCCCGCGCGCCGGCTCCTGCGGGACCTCGGCCTACCGCGGCGAGCGCGTGATCGTGTCCGATCTCGCGACCGATCCGCTGTGGGCCGACTACCGGGAGCTGGCGCTGCCCCACGGGCTGCGGGCCTGTTGGTCCACCCCGATCCTCGACGCGGTCGGCGCGGTGCTGGGGACCTTCGCGTTGTACTACCGCGAGCCCCGGCGCCCCACCGACGCGGAACGGCGCCTCATCGATCGGTTCGTCCATATCGCCGGGATCGCCGTCGCCCGCGCGCGTGCGCAGGAAGCGCTCACGGAGCGCGAGCGCCGCTTCCGGGCCATCTTCGACGCGGAGCCCGAATGCGTGACGATCGTCACGCCGGACAACGAGCTGGTGGCGATGAATCCGGCGGGGCTCGCAATGATCGAAGCCGACCGCGCCGACGACGTGCTCGGCCTGTCGGTGCTCCGCCTCGTGGCCCCCGAGTACCGCGAGGCATTCGCTGCCCTCACCCGGCGGGCGGCCCGGGGCGAGAAGCCCGGCGTGCTGGAGTTCGAGATCGTCGGGCTGAAGGGGACGCGGCGCTGGTTGGAAACACACGCAGTGCCGCTCCAGCGGGGCACGGGTGAAGCGGTCGAAGTGCTGAGCATCACCCGCGATATCACTGACCGCAAGCGCGCCGAGTGGGCCCTGCGGGAGAACGAGGAGCGTTATCAGCTGCTGTCCCGCGCGACCGACGACATAATCTGGGACTGGAACCTGGTCACCGGCGAGGCGGCGTGGAGCGAGGCGCTGGAGCGAGTCTACGGCCATGCGAGGCCGGTGTCGGCACCGGTGGACTGGTGGGTCGACCACATCCACCCCGACGACCGCGAGGCGGCACTCGCGGCGCTCCGCGCGGTCCTGGACCGCGGCGGCGAGGTGTACACCTGCGAGTACCGCTTCCGCCGGGCCGACGGGTCGTACGCGACGGTGTTCGATCGCGGCTACGTGGCGCGTGACGCGCACGGCGCGCCGGTCCGCATGATCGGCTCGATGATGGACATCACCGAGCGCAAGGGGGCGGAGCAGGCGGCGCGCCGGAGCCGGGAGCAGCTCCAGGCCCTGTCGCATCGCCTGCTCGAGGCGCGGGAGGCCGAGCGCCGCCACATCGCACAGGGCCTGCACGACGAACTGGGCCAGACCCTCACGGCCATCAAGCTCAACCTCCAGGCGCTACGGCAGACGAGCCCGGCCCGCGCCGCCGACCCCGTCGCCGAGAGCCTCGCCCTCATCGACCAGGGCATCCTGCAGGTGCGCACCCTGTCCCTGGACCTGCGGCCCTCGATGCTCGACGACTTGGGACTCGTCGCCACCCTCCGCTGGTACCTCGACCGCCACGGCCAGCGGGCCGGGTACGCCGTTGCGCTCGACGCATGCCCGATCGAGCCGCGGCTGCCGCCGACGGTCGAGACCGCGTGCTTCCGGGTGACCCAGGAGGCCCTCACCAACGTCGCGCGCCATGCCCGCGCCCGGCGGGTCACCGTGACCGTGCGTGCCCGGGATGCCGAGCTGGAGCTGGCGGTGCGCGACGACGGCGTCGGGTTCGACGTCCGCGCCGCGCGCGAGCGGGCCGCCGCCGGCGCGAGTCTCGGCCTCCTGGGAATGGAGGAGCTCGCGTCCCTCGCCGGCGGCCGGCTCACCATCGACTCGACCCCGGGCCAGGGGACCGCGATTCTCGCCCGCTTCCCCCTCCGGGAGGAGGGGTGAGCCCGATCCGCGTGCTCCTGGCCGAAGATCACACGCTCGTGCGGGTCGGGATCAGCACCGCCCTGCAGCGCCTCCCCGGCGTGGAGATCGTGGGCCAGGCGAGCGACGGCCGGGAGGCCGTCGCGCTCGCCGCGCGGCTCGCCCCCGACGTGGTGCTCATGGACATCGCCATGGCCGGGCTGAACGGCCTGGACGCGACCGCGCGTATCGCCAAGGAGCTACCCCGCGTCCGCGTGCTCATCCTCTCGATGCATACGAACGAGGAGTACGTGGCCCGGGCCTTCCGGGTCGGGGCGGCGGGTTACCTCCTCAAGGGCGCCGATTTCCCGGAGCTCGAGCTCGCCATCCGCGCCGTCGCCCGCGGCGAAACGTATCTCTCCCCGGCCGTGTCCCGGCCGGTCGTCGAGCACTATCGCCGCCGGTCTCGGGGAGGAGACCAGACCGACCCGCTTACCACCCGGCAGCGTGAAATCCTGCAGCTGCTCGCCGAAGGCCGGGGCACCAAAGACGTTGCTCGCGAGCTCGGCCTGAGCGTCAAGACGATCGAGGCGCACCGTGCCCAGATCATGCGCCGCCTCGGGATCTACGACTTCGCGGGCCTGGTGCGTTATGCCATCCGCGCGGGCGTGACCACCTCCGAAGCCTGAGACGCTCTTAGGGCGTTCCCCGCGTCGGCGTAGGGAATCCCCCTATGGCCGCCTCCCGCGGCCCGCCCTATTCTGGGGCCATGACTCTGTCGGCCCTGCTGGTGGACGACAGCCCGGACTTCCTACGGTCGGCCGTCCGCACCGTGGAGCGCCACCCCGACGTGGCCGTGGTCGGGACGGCGTGCTCGGGCTGCGAGGGGCTGGCCCAGGCCGAGCGCCTCCATCCCCAGGTGGTGTTTCTGGACGTGGCGATGCCCGACTTGAACGGGCTCGACGCCACCCGGTCGCTCAAGCGCTGGCCGGCCCCCCCTTACGTCGTGATCCTCACCCTGTACGACATCCCCGAATACCGCGACGCCGCCGCCCTGGCCGGGGCCGACGCCTTCGTTCCCAAGTGGGAGTTGGATGCCCAGCTGCCCGGGCTACTGGAGCGGGTCCGCCGGCGCTACGGCGACCCCCACCCCGTGAGGCACCGCTGATGCCGGCGACCGAGCGCTTGCGGATCCTGATCGCCGAGGATGCGGTGACGGACCTGGAGCTGATCCAGCGGGAGCTCGCCCAGACCGGCCTCGCGCACGTCCTGCACCACGTCGACGGGGCCGACGCCTTCGGGCGCGCGCTGACGGACTTCGTGCCCGACTTGATCCTGACGGACCACTCCATGCCGCAGTTCACCGCGCGGGACGCCCTGCGCCTCGCGCGGGAACGCCGCCCCGACGCGCCGGTGATCGTCGTCACCGGCTCGCTCGACGAGGAGACGGCCGCGGACTACATCAAGGCGGGCGCGGCCGATTACGTCGTCAAGACCCATCTCAAGCGACTCGGTCCCGCCGTGCTGCGCGCGCTCGCGCTGAGACAAGCGCAACAGGAGAAGGCGCGAGCGGAGGAAGCGCTGCGCCGGAGCGAGGAGCAGCTCGCCCGCGCGCAGGCCATCGCGCACCTCGGGAGCTGGGAGCTTGAGCTCGCGAACCTCGACCACCTGGATCAGAACGCGCTGGTGTGGTCCGCCGAGGTCTTCCGGATTTTCGGGTACGCGCCGGGACAGTTCACGCCCACCAACGAGCGGTTCTTCCGCTCGGTCCATCCCGACGACGTCCCGCTGGTCCGGGACGCCGTGGCACGGACGCTCCGGACGGGCGAGCCGTACTTGTTGGAGCACCGGATCGTCCTGCCCGACGGCACGCAGCGCACGGTGCGGGAGCAGGGGCTGCTGGACCGCGACGAGTCCGGCAGGCCGCGCCGCCTGTTGGCCACGGTGCTGGACGTCACCGAGCAGCGGGGGATCGAGCACCAGCTCCGCCAGGCGCAGAAAATGGAGGCCGTCGGCCGCCTGGCCGGCGGCCTCGCGCACGATTTCAACAACATTCTCACCGCCATCACCGGCTATGCCGGGCTGCTACTCGAAGACCTGGCCGCCGCCGACGCCCGGCGCGGCGACGTAGACGAGATCCGCCGGGCGGCCGAGCGCGCCGCCGCGCTCACCCGCCAGCTGCTCGCCTTCAGCCGTCAGCAAGTGCTCGCCCCCCGGGTGCTCGATCTCAACGACCTGGTCACCAATCTGGACAACATGCTGCGGCGGCTGATCGGCGAGGACGTCGAGCTCGTCACGGTGCCGGCGCCGGACCTGGGGGCGATCAGGGCCGACCCGGGCCAGCTCGAGCAAGTGCTCGTCAACCTGGTGGTGAACGCCCGGGACGCGATGCCGGAGGGCGGCCGGCTCACGATCGAAACGGCCAATGTCACCCTGGACGAGGATTACACGCGCCTCCACGCGCCGGCGCTTCCCGGCCAGTACGTCCTGCTCGCGGTGAGCGACACCGGCACGGGCATGGACCCCGAAACCCGCAACCACATCTTCGAGCCGTTCTACACCACCAAGGAGAAGGGCAAGGGGACGGGGCTGGGCCTCGCGACCGTGTACGGCATCGTGAAGCAGAGCGGCGGCTTCGTCTGGGTGTACAGCGAGCCGGGCCAGGGCGCCACTTTCAAGATCTATCTGCCGCGCGTGGACGAGCGGGCCCAGCCGCTCGAAACTCCTGCGGCCTCGACGACATCCCTGCGCGGGACGGAAACGGTGCTGCTTGTGGAAGACGAAGTCACGGTGCGAACCGTGGCCCGGCAGATGCTCGAGCGCCAGGGCTACACCGTCCTCGAGGCGACGGGCGCGGAGGCGGCCACGGCCATCGCCGAGACACATGACGGCCCGATTCATCTCCTCTTGACCGACGTGGTGATGCCGGGATCGAGCGGTCGCGCGCTGGCCGACCGGCTCACGCCCCTGCGCCCGGAGCTGCGCGTCCTGTTCATGTCGGGCTATACCGATGAAGCCGTCGTGCGCCACGGCATGCTGGAGCGCGGCGTCGCCTATCTCCAGAAGCCGTTCGCGCCCGAAGGGCTGGCCCGCCGGGTCCGGGAGGTGATCGACCGAGCCTAGCCGTCTTGTTATCCTTGACACACCTATCGGAGGGCATGGATGCTGGGCAGGCCGTCCATCAAACGTAGGCTGCCACTGTTGGTGAGCGCCCTGCTCGCCGCCGTGGTCCTCGTCCTCACGCTGGCGGCCTACCAGGAAGTGCTGCGGGCGGCGAAGCTGATCGCCACGGATCGCCTGCACCGGGCCAGCACCGAGCTGGCCGAGCTGTTCCGCCGCAGCATGGCGACGCGGATCACGGAAACGACGAGCCTGGCGGCGGATGCCGGCGTCCGCACGTTCCTGGCCACCGGCGGCCGCGGCGCCCGCGCCCAAGCCCTCCAAGCCATGCGCAAGGTCGCCCCCGAAACCGCCACCAACACCGCGGTCGAGCTGCTGGACGACGCCGGCCGGTCGCTGCTGCGCATCGGCGATCCGACCCTCCCGCCGGGCGCGGGTGACCCGCCCGCACGCGCCGACTCGGCCGTCATCGGGCCGCTGCGCGTCGCCGCCGACACGCTGGTCTACTACGACGCTCGGGCCACCATCGCGGTGGCCGGCCGGCGCCTGGGCCAGGCCGTACAGGTGCGCCGCCTCACGACCTCCGCACAGGCCCGGCAAGCGATCTCCGGCCTGATGGGGGGGGATGCAACCGTGCTGCTGGGGAACGCCGGGGGAGAGTTGTGGACCGATCTCGGCACCGTCATTCGACCGCCGCCGCCCGAGGCGCGGCGGGGGGGAGCGGTGACCGACTATCGTCGGGATGCCCTGGCCCGCCTTGGCGCCGCCACGCCCATTGCCGGCACGCCGTGGCTCGTGATCGTCGAGCTCGAGAGCGATCGAGTGCTGGCGCCGGCACGGACGTATCTGCGCCGCATGGCCGTGGTCGCGTTGATCGTCGTCGTGCTCGGGGCCGCCGGGGCCTGGGCCGTCAGCCGCGGCATCACGACGCCGCTCCGCCGGCTCACCGAGGCGGCCGAGGCAGTCGCGGCGGGCGGTCCGGCACCGCAGGTGGCGGTCGGCCGCCCCGACGAGCTGGGCCGGCTCGCGGAGGCGTTCAACGTCATGGCCGAGCGCGTGGCGCGCGCCCGCCGGGGCTTGGAGGCGGAGGTGAGCGAGCGCGAGGCCCGTCTCAGCATCATCACGGAGACCGCGCACGACGCGATCGTGTCGGCGGACGACCAGGGCCACATCTTCTACTGGAACCCCGGCGCCGCCCGCCTCTTCGGCTACACCGCCGACGAGGTGCTCGGCCGGTCGCTCACGCTGCTCATGCCAGAGCGGTTCCACGCTGCCCACCTCGCGGGCTTCCGCCGCTACCTGACCACAGGCACGGCCCACGTGGTGGGGCGCACTGTGGAGCTGGAAGGCCGGCACAAGGATGGGAGCGAATTCCCCCTGGAGCTATCGCTGGCGGCGGCCCGCACCGAGACGGGCGTCTCCTTCACCGGCATCATCCGCGATATCACGGAGCGTAAGCACATGGAGATGGCGCTCCGCGAGACCAACGCCGAGCTCGAGGCCTTTACGTATTCGGTGTCGCACGACCTGCGCGCCCCCTTGCGCGCGATCGACGGCTTCACCCGCATCCTGCTCGAGGACCACGGCGCCAACCTCGATACCGAGGGGCGGCGGGTCGCGGACGTGATCCGGGCGAACACCCATCGCATGGGCGCCCTGATCGACGATCTGCTCACCTTCTCGCGGCTCGGCCGCACCGAGCTCGTGGCCGCCGATGTGGACATGCAGCGCCTCGCCGGCGCGGTAGTCGAGGAGCTGCAGGGCGCGGCCGGGGAGCGCTCCCTGGAGATCAGCCTGGGAACGCTGCCGCCGGCGCGCGGCGACCGCCCCCTGCTCCGCCAGGTCCTCCTGAACCTGATCCAGAACGCCGTCAAATTCACGCGCACCCGGACCCCGAGCCGGATCGAGCTCGGCGCGCGCGCCGACGGCAACGAGACCGTGTACTTCGTCCGTGACAACGGGGTGGGTTTCGACATCCGCTACGCCGGCAAGCTGTTCGGCGTGTTCCAGCGCCTCCACCGGGCCGAAGAGTTCGAGGGCACCGGCGTCGGGCTCGCCATCGTCCAGCGGATCGTCCACCGGCACGGGGGGCGCGTGTGGGCGGAGGGCGCCGTGGACGCCGGCGCTACCTTCTACTTCAGCCTCCCACGGGAGCCCAGCGCCACATGAGCCCGCCCACGGACGCCGAGATCCTTCTGGTAGAGGACAACCCCAATGACGCCGAGCTCACGCTGCGCGCCCTGGCCCGCAACCGGGTCACCAATCAAGTGTTCGTCGTCCGCGACGGGGCCGAGGCGCTGGACTTCCTGTTCGCGCGCGGCCAGTACGCGCAGCGGGACATCGAGCACCAACCGAAGGTCGTGCTGCTCGACCTGAAGCTCCCCAAGGTCGACGGCCTGGAAGTGCTCCGCCAGATCAAGAGCGATCAGCGGACTCAGACCATTCCCATCGTCGTGCTGACCTCCTCCCGGGAAGAACCGGACATCGCCCGGAGCTACCGGCTGGGCGTCAACAGCTACATCGTCAAACCGGTGGACTTCGAAGCGTTCGTGCGCGCAGTGTCGGAAGCGGGGCTGTACTGGGTCATCCTCAACCAGCCACCGAAGCGCGAGCCGCAGGGAGGGTCGCGCCCGAGTGGGGGGGTGGGGTCCAAAGATTCGCCGAAAACGTAGCAATTGTGGGCATTATCTTGCGAGTGCGCACTCACTTCAGGACGTAAGTGAATATGCCGCAGGCGATTAAACGCCCGCAAGTCCCCGGGCGCCTTGGGCAACTCCAAGACTGACAACGACCTAGTAACGCCATTCCGGGCTCCGGACCCCAGAGCACGTATCTTTGGCGCATGCCTTTGCCCCCCCTGTACGGGCACGAGTTGATTCGCAACCGGCTGGTAGGCGCCATCGCCTCCGGCCGGTTGCCGCAAGCGCTCCTGTTCGAGGGCCCACGCGGCGCGGGCAAGCAGCGCTTGGCCCTCTGGCTGGCACAGGCGATCCATTGCGAGCAGTTCGGTGCGGATAGCAGGGAGCCCTGCGGGTCGTGTCGGGCCTGCAAATTGGTGTTGACGCTGTCCCACCCCGACGTCCATTGGTTCATCCCACTCGAGCTCGCCAAGAAGGGAGCCGATGCGGACAAGCAGGTCGAGCTGGCCGAAGTGGCATTGGCCGAGGATTTGGCCGCCCGCCGGGAGCGCCCGCTGTACGAGCCGCCGGGCGGCATGGCGAGCCATGGACTGGCGTCGGTACGCCTGCTGCTGCGCCGGCTGGTGCTGACTCCGGTGCTCGGCCGCCACAAGGTGTTCATCATCGGAGACGCCGAACGACTGATTCCCCAACAGGCGAATCCGGAAGCCGCGAACGCCTTGTTGAAAGCATTGGAGGAGCCGCCGGCCGACACCGTGTTCGTGCTCACGGCATCGGAACCGGAGTCGTTGCTGCCGACCATACGGTCTCGCGTAGTGCGGGTTCGAGTTCTGCGGGTGCCAGACAGTGTCGTGACATCATTTGTGCAGAATGAGCTGAAATCGTCCGTCCAGCGAAAAGAACTGGCCGAAACGGTCCGTCGGGCCGAGGGGCGCATTGGCAGGGTCCTTGCGGCAGGAGGGGACCGGGTGGCTGGGGGCTTCTCGGAGGCCCTTCGGGAGGAAGGCAAACCGGCAGGCCGCTATGCGCTGGCGCTGAAGCAGATGCCGTTCCAGGCGCGAGGCGGCTTCACGGCGATGCTGGACGAGCTGCTGGAGCGGCTGCGCGCGGAGGCGCGGCGCGGGGAGGCGACCAAGGTCGTGGAGGCCATCGCGCAAGTGCTCGAGGCGCGCGACTTGGCGCAGAGCAATGTGAACCCGCAGCTCCTGACGGCCGTATTGGGTGAGGACCTGACGGAGCGCCGGTGAAGCTGTCACACGTGGACGCCGCGGGACGCGCCCGCATGGTGGATGTGAGCGACAAACCCGTCACCGCCCGGACGGCCGTGGCGGAGGGGGCGGTGCGGATGTCGCCCGAGGCGTACCGGCTGGTGGCCGATCAGGCGGTGGAGAAGGGCGACGTGCTGGCGGTGACCGAGGTGGCGGGGACGATGGCCGCCAAGCGCGCGGGGGAGCTCATCCCCCTGTGCCACCCCCTCGGGCTCGACCACGTGGAGGTGGAGGCGACGCTCGACGCCGCCCTGCCGGGTGTGCGGGTCCGAGCGGTGGTGCGAGCGGTGGGCCGGACGGGGGTGGAGATGGAAGCGCTCACGGCCGTCTCGGTGGCCTGCCTCACCGTGTACGACATGGTGAAGGCGGCCGACCGGGGCATGGAGATTCTGACCGTGCGGCTGCTGGAGAAGACGGGCGGGACGCGGGGGAATTGGCAACGGACGGTTGACTGAGGCTTGACAGCCGTGCCGTAGCATTACGCGGGCCCAACAAGAGAGGGATATGCCTACGAAGTCTCAACGTTTGATGGTCCAAGGCGGCTTGATCCTGTTCGGGGCGCTGGTCGTCAGCAGCATCGGCGGCTGGGCAGCCCGCGCCAAGGCCGACGACCAGCCCGCGCCGGTCACGGCGCCGACGCTGCTCGGCGAGCTGCGCGCGCTGTCGCAAGCCCTGGAAGCGGCCCGCGGCGAGCTCGAGGTCGCGCGGGTCCAGCTCGAGCGCGCCAACGCGGTGATCGAGTATTCGGCCCAATACCGCATTCCGGCCGACCTCGCGGCGGCGATTTACGACGTCGCGCTGTCGGAGGGGATCGACCCGAACCTCGGCTTCCGGCTCGTCCGCGTCGAGTCGCGCTTCAGCCCGCGCGCCAAGAGCAAGGCAGGCGCGCTCGGCCTCACCCAGGTGCTGCCCAGCACCGCCCGGCTGTACGAGCCAGGGCTCACGACCGAGCAACTGTACGACCGGGATACGAACCTGCGCCTGGGCTTCCGCTACCTGCGGGACCTGCTCGAGCGCTACAACGGCCACCTCGAAACCGCCCTGCTTGCCTACAACCGGGGACCCGGCAAGGTCGAGGAGCTGCTGAACACGGGCAAGGACGCGCGCAACGGATATTCGGCCAGCGTGATGCGCGGATATCAACGGCAATAAGAAGAGACAAGAAAGGCGTAACGGAAAGAACGTAAGGGAAAATGCGTAGGGGGAAAGGCGTACTGGACGTCTCTCCCCCTACGCTTTGCCCCCTACGCTCTTGACCATACGCCTGGTCATTCCTTCGGTATTCTCAGCCTGTCCCCCGGCCGGATGACCGTGACCATCGTCATCCCGTTCGCGTTGAGCAGGGCGGTCAGGGAGACGCTGTAGGCGCGGGCGATCTGGCTGGGCGTCTCGCCTTTGCGGACCTGGTGGGTGGCGCCCCTGGCTCCGGTGCCGCTCACACGGCGATAGCGCGGCTCGGGGGGCACGCTCCACGCCGAGGGCGGCACGATCCGGCCACTCATGGGGACGATGATGCGCTGGCCCACCCGGAGCGCCCGCGGCCGGAGGTGGGGATTGGCGCCTTGGATCATGACCTGGGACACGCGGTAGCGCCGGGCGATCTCCGAGAGCGTCTCCCCCCGGGTGACGTAGTGATCCACGAAGGTGACGCGCTCGTTGACGGGCAGCTCGGCGTAGCGCGCCGCCGCGATCTCGCCCCGGCCGCGCGGCAGCCGCACCGTGACGGCCCGACCGGGCGGCGTGATGCCCCGCACGAAGTGGGGATTGAGCTCGAGCACCGCAGCCACCGTCGTGTCGGCCAGCCGGGCGAGGACGTCGAGCCCTGTGGCGTCGGGCACGGCGACCTCGTCGAACAACAGCGGCGCCAACGGTGCGATGTCGGTGAACCCGTAGCGGTCGGGCTGCTTCGCGATGAGCGACGCGGCGATCAGCTTCGGGACGTAGTCCCGCGTCTCGCGCCGCAGGTAGCGGCGGTCGCGGAGCTGGAAGAACGTCTCGTCGGTGAGCGAGTCCGGCTCCCCCGGCAAGCGGCGCACGGCCCGCTCGACACGACCCACGCCGGCGTTGTAGGCGGCGGCCGCGAGGTAGACACTGCCCAGGCGTTCCACGAGGTCGGCCAGGTGGTTGACCGCCGCGTCGGTCGCCTTGAACGGATCGCGCCGCTCGTCCATCCAGGGATCGATCTGGAGGCCGTACAGCCGGCCCGTGCTCGCGATGAACTGCCACATCCCGACGGCCCGCGCCCGGCTCACCGCGGTGTTCGACAGCCCGCTCTCGACCAGGGTGAGATAGACCAGGTCCTCGGGCAGGCCCTTGTTGCGCAGCCGCTCGCGGATCATCCCCTCGTAGCGGCCCAGGCGGGAGAGCCAGATCTCGAACCGGTCGCGGGCGTCCACCTGGAAGAAGTGGAGGTATTCGATCACGCGCCGGTTGGCGGCGAACGTGGTGACGTCAATGTCGAACGTGGCCGCGGGCGACGTCTCGGCGCCGAGCAACTTCCGGCCCTCCGCCCCGAACAGGCGCACCGCCTCCCCCTCGATCTCTTCGCCCTTCACGGTGCCGACCGCGCTGTCGCCGAGCACCGGCTCCGGCTGATGTAGGCTGTCGAGCACCGACTGGTCGGCGGCCGAATCGGCGGCGGCGCGCGCCACCGCGGCGCCCACGAAATCGACCGTCACCCGCGCCGTCGAATCGAGCGCGACCGCCGGGACGAGCCCACCGCCGAGCGAGGTACCACGCCCCGACGCGCACGCGACGGCGGCAATGCCTGCCACGACGGCCCACACCCCGCAGGTCTTCATCGCGTGCTCAGGTAGTTCCCCAGGAGACGGTTCGTGGCGTTGAGCACCGCAAGCGCCGCGCCACGCGGCGGATCGTTTTCGGTCAGAAAAGAGCCCACCAGGCGCGACGCCGCGGCGTCGGAGCGGGCGGAGAGTGACACGATCACCACAGTGGCGTCGAAGGCGCGCACCGCCTTCACGCCCAGCAGCTCGAATCCCAGCTTGGGCTCGACCACCCGCTCCAGCGCCCGCACGGCCGCCGCCGCCGAGCAGCGCAGCTCACCCGCCTGCGACGTGACCCCATCCGACTCGCCCAGGAACTGCCGGCCGTCGCTCCAGCTCAACACCACCTTGGCCCGGCACCGCCCGTTGGGTAGCCGCTGGAACGCGAAATCCTGGAAGCGTAGCCGCTCGGACACGGTGTCAGTCAAACCGCACTTCGATCTGCTGGCGGGTGGTCGCGTCGCGCGGCGCGTCGACCACGTCCACTTCCAGCCGGGGCCGCCCCGCCGCGTCCCGCTCGGCGGAGACGACCAGGATCAGGCCGCTCTCGAGCTCGAGCTTGAGGTGGCGCACGTCAGACCGCACCGTCACCTCGCGCACGGCCTCGCCGCGCAACCGGGCGACCGCCACCACGATCCGCCGCAGCTCCTGCAGGTCGATGGAGTTCACGCGAGCCGCTGGGCCAGCACTTGCGAGATGGCCGCGTCTGGGATGCGTTCGGCTTGGATGAACAGGGCCGACTTGGACGTGGCTTCCAGCGGGTACAAGGTCCAGAACGACGGCCCTTTCAGCCGGTCCGAAGCCGCCCGGAACGAGAGGGCCAGCTGCCACGCCTCGGTGTCCGCGCGCCGCTCCGCGATGGCGTCCACGTGCCAAACCTGGTCACCCAGGGCAATCACCCGCCATGGCATGCGTCACCTCCGATGGGACCGGGGGTCAGGGGGGGATGGGGGGTTGCTAATATGTGGTGTAACCCCAAGTCCGGTCAATAGTTGAGCGGAGCGACCTGACTAAAAGTGTCCTCTGGCCATTCCGGGACTCGACCCCTAAGCTGGTGCTGGAGGCCGGACCCATGCCTGCTCACATGTCGGGGGATACGGCCGAGGCCGCGCAAGGTCCGGGAAGTCCCGGACGCCCCGTGATCCGTTCCTCGCTTGCCAGGTTGTCGATCGAGCAGCGGCTGCCCCTGCTCATCAGCACGCTGCTGACGCTCGTGATCGGCGGGTTTACCTGGGCGGCCTACACTGAGGTCCGGCGCACGGCGCTCGCCGCGGGTCGCGAGCGCCTCGGATGGAGGCGGTCGGCCGGCTGGCGGGTGGCGTGGCCCATGACTTCAACAACCTTTTGACCGCCATCTTCGGCTACGCCGACCTCATGGCCGAGGAGCTGCCAGCCGAGCACCCGGCGCGCCCAGACCTCGACGAGATCCGCAAGGCCGCCGATCGGGCCGCGAGCCTCACCCACCAGCTGCTCGCGTTCAGCCGCCAGCAAGTGCTCGCCCCGACGGTGCTGAATCTGAACGAGGTCGTTGAGGCCGTGACCAAGATGCTCGAACGGCTGATCGGGGAAGACGTCACGCTCCGCGCGTCGCTCGCCCCGGACATCGGCAACGTCCGGGCGGACGCCGGCCAGCTCGAGCAGGTGATCTTGAACCTCGCGGTGAACGCCCGCGACGCGATGCCCACGGGCGGCCGGCTGACGATCGAGACCGCCAACGCCGAGCTGAGCGCGGACTACGCCGAGGCGCATCAGCCCGTAATCGCGGGGGCGTACGTGATGTTGGCGGTGAGCGACACCGGGGTCGGGACGGACCCCGACACCCGGGCCCGGGTCTTCGAGCCGTTTTTCACCACCAAGGAGCAGGGCAAGGGCACGGGACTCGGCATCGCGACGGTGTATGGGATCGTGAAGCAATCCGGCGGCTACATCTGGGCCTACAGTGAGCCCGGACACGGGGCCACGTTCAAGGTGTACCTCCCGCGGGTGGACGCGCCGGTCGAGGCACCGGCGCCAGCGCGCGAAGCGGGGGCGATGGCGGGATCGGAGACGATCCTGCTGGCCGAGGACGACGACCTGCTCCGGCCGCTGACGCGCGGGATTCTGGAGCGGCTCGGCTACACGGTGTTGGCTGCGGCGAACCCCCGGGTGGCGCTGGTCCGGGCCAACGAGCACGAGGGGTCCATTCACCTGCTCGTGGCCGACGTCGTGATGCCGGGGGAGAGCGGCCGCCAGCTGGCGCGGCGGCTCGCCGAGCTGCGTCCGGAGGCCCGGGTCCTGTACGTCTCAGGCTACACCGACGACGCCATCGTGCGGCACGGGATGCTCGAGCCGGGGCTCAACTATCTGCAGAAGCCCTTCACGCCGGCGGCACTGGCGCGCAAGGTCCGGGAAGTGTTGGAGGCCTGACCGATGACCACTTCCGAGGATCGCTACCGGTTTCTATTCGATGCAAATCCCATTCCGATGTGGGTGTTCGACCGGGAGACCCTCCGGTTTCTGATGGTGAACGACGCGGCCGTGCGCCAGTACGGGTTCCCTCGAGACGAATTCCTGACGCTGACCATTCTGGACATTCGGCCGCCCGAGGAGGCCGCTGGCCTCGCGGAAGAGCTGCGCCATCGCCCCCCCGGGCCGGTGATCGCCGGCAGTATCCGGCGCCACCGCCGCAAGGATGGGACGGACTTCGACGCCGAAGTCTCAAGTCAGGAAGTGACCTTCGAGGGGCGGACTGTCCTGCTGGCTATGGCCGTGGACGTGTCGGAGCGGAAACGGTCCGAGGAGGCCCAGGCGCGGTTGGTCCGCGAGCTCACCGCCGCGCTCGCGGAAGTCAAGACGCTCCACGGCCTGCTGCCCATCTGTGCGAACTGCAAGCGGGTCCGCACCCACGAGGGAGGCTGGGAGCAAATCGAGTCCTACGTCCGGGAGCATACGGATGCGGATTTCAGCCACGGCCTCTGCCCCGAGTGCGCCGTGAAGCTGTACGGGAAGCTCCCGTGACACCCGCCGCCAAGCGTATTCTCGTGATCGACGACGACGACCAGGTGCGCACTACGGTGCGGCGGGCCCGCTCGACCTGCAGGAGCACGCACGGATGCTCGGCGCGCACGGGACGCTCGCCAAGCCGTTCCGTTTACAGGAGGTCCTCGCGTCGATTTCCGCCCTGCTCGACGAGCGGACCTGATCACGTAGGCAGGGTCAGTCCTCGCGCGACACGAACGCCCGGAACCGCGCGGCCAGATCCCGCGTGACCGGGCCGGGCACGCCGGTCCCGATGCTGCGGCCGTCGAGCTTGGTGATGCCGACGACCTCGGCGGCCGTGCCGGTGAGGAACACCTCGGCGGCGTTATACAGGTCGTAACGGTTGAGCGGCAGCTCCTCCACGCCGTAATTCGCGTCGCGCGCCAGCTCGATGACGGCGTCCCGCGTCACCCCACGCAGAATCCCGGTGTAGGGCGGCGGGGTCCGGAGCGTGCCGTCGGTCACCATGAACAGATTCATCCCGCTCGCCTCGGCCACGTACCCCGCCGCGTCGAGCATGATCACCTCGTCCACGCCCGCGGCGATGCCCTCGACCTTGGCAAGGATGTGGGAGAGATAGTTCAGGGACTTGATGCGGGGAGACAGGCCTTCGCGGTGGTTGATCGGCGTCGCCGCGGTCAGCGCGGTGAGGCCGTTTTCGTAGCTCGCGGGGGACCAGAGCTTGATCGTGTCCACGATGCAGAAGATCGACGGCTTGGGGCACTTACGGGGATCGAGCCCCAGATCGCCGACGCCCCGGGTCACCACGAGCCGGATGTAGGCGTCTTTGAGCCCGCTCCTCCCCACCGCTTCCTCCACGACCCGCGCCAGCTCGGGCCTGGGCATGGGGATCTCGAGCCAAATCGCCTTGGCGGAGCCGTACAACCGGTCCAGGTGGCGATCGAGCCGGAACACACGCCGGTTGTAGGCGCGGATCCCCTCGAACACGCCGTCGCCGTACAGCAGCCCGTGATCGAACACCGAGATCAGGGCGCTCGCGCGGTCGTGGTACTTGCCGTCGATCCAGACTACGGTCACGGTTGATCTCCCGATAGTGGCGAGTAGGCGGGCCCGACGTTTCGGGGCCATGACCCGGCTGGGATTCGAACCCAGGGCCTACGGATTAAAAGTCCGTTGCTCTACCAGCTGAGCTACCGGGTCGGACGGGGGAAAGCTAGCAGGGCGGTCGGTGACGGTCGAGGCGTTGTCGCATTATGATTCCTCAATGAGCCCCGGCAGACGAAGGTTCGTCGCCACGGCGGCGGTGCTCCTGGTGGTCGCCGCGGTACCGACTGCGGCACAGACGGTGCGCGGGACCATCGTCAGCTGGGTGTCGCCCCCTCCCCCGTTCGAGCTCGCCACGGGCCAAACGCTCGAGCTCCGCGTCGAGATGCCCGAGGTGCCGTTCGTGCTCCCGGTGATCGCCGTCGAGCGGAACAACCCCTGCCGGAACGGGCCAGAGGGGGGAGTCGAGACGGCGGCCTTGTGGGAAGCGGCGCAGAAGACGCTGGCGGTAGACGGGGACAAGCCCCGTCCTCTCCCCGTCCTCCGCCGTCTTTAGTTCAGAAGACCCAGCGCACGCCCGCCTGCGCCTGGCGCGGATCGCCGAGGCCGGAGCGGATCGTCCCGTCGAAGTTGAACAGCAGCCCGCCGTAGGACGGATCACGGAAGTTGTCGGTGTGGGCCAGGTTGAAGATCTCGACGATCGCCTCAAGCTGGCCGCGCGGGCCGAGGTCGAACGGCCAAGTGACCCGGAGATCCCAGGAAAAGAAGCCGTTGTCCTTGCGCAGCGTGTTGCGCTTGAGGATGCTGCCGTCGAGACAGATGCGCTCCCCCGGGGTCAGCGCCGGCTCGCCCGTGCCGACGTTCCCGGGCCCGCACCGTTCCGATACGGGCTGCGCCGAGTAGGCGCTCACGCGGTTGTTCAGGTAGAGCCCGCCCGGGAGGACGGTCTTCAGCACCCGCGCCAAGAGCCAGCCATTGAACCGGTGCCGCTGGTCCCGGTCGCTCCAGTTGTACTCGGGCCCGAGCCGGCTGGCGCGCGCGTAGCGGAAGGTGAACGGGTCGCGCTCGTTGTCGTCGTCGGACTTGTCCCAGGACATCGTATAGTTCGCCTGGAACTGGAAGTCGGGGTCGAGCACGCGCTTCAGGCCGACCGTCACGCCGTTGTAGCGCGACCGGGCGCTCGATTCGATGGTCGTGAGCGTGAAGATCCCGTTCGAGTTGCCGGGCAACCCGGGCAGCCCGGTGCTCCAGGGCCGGCCGAACGCGGCGTCGTTGCGGTTGATGAAGCGGGTCAGGTGATCGGTGCGCGCGTGGGTGTAGCTGACTGAGAAGGCGAGGTCCTGCGCGAGCTGCCGCTCCCACCCCAGCGTGGCCGTGAAGGTCCGGGGGTTCTGGAAATCCTTGTCGAACACGAAGACGTCGGGGAAGATGGCGGTGGGGCCCGGCACGAGCAGGCTGTCGTACGCCGGCGTCCCCGCCCCGTAATTGGGGACAAAGGCGCCGCCCGCCAATGTCTGCCCGCGCGAGCCGTTGGTGCTGCGGCTCGAGGCGAGATTCAGCCCGGGAATCCGCGCATGGTAGATCCCGGCGCTGCCGCGCAGCACCTGCCTGCCCGTGCCGTCCACGTCGTAGGCGAACCCGAAGCGCGGCTGCCACATCTTCTTGTCCGAGGGGATGGTCCCGTCGGAGGGGAAGTCCTGCCCGGCGCGTCTGGTGCCAATGAACGGCGCGTAAAACACTTGCGACGGCGGCGTGATCGGGTCCGGTTGGATCTGCGCCTCCCAGCGCAGCCCGTAATTGATGGTCAGGCGCTGGCTGGGCTTCCAGGTGTCTTGCGCGTACACCGCCAGCTCGGTCTGCGGGATCGACTGCGTGCCCGCCTCCTCGACGGTGAGGGGCGGGACACCCGCCTGTTGGAGGTACAGGAGCACGGGACCGCCGATCGAAGTTCCGGTCGGGCACGTCCCATTGGTCACGGTCGTCACCAGCGCGCCCGCGGCGTTCACACACTCCCGGTAGCCGGAGCCGTTGATGATGTAATCCCGGAACCCCGTCACCGAGTTGAAGATGAACCGGCCGTTCGCGAATCCGATGAACGTCTGCACCGATTCCACGCGGTTCCATTCAGCGCCGAACTTGAAGAGATGCCGGCCCCGCGCGACGGACAGGTTGTTCAGCAGCTGGACGCGCGTGTCGTAGTAGTCGATCGGAATGAAGAACGGCATGCCGAACCGGAACCCGTTGGCGAAATCCATCCCGGTATCCGGGAACGGTCGGGGCCGGGGGTCAGTTGGGTTCACGCGCTTCAACAGCGTGCTGGTCGGCCCTGTGTAGGGCCGCGGCCGGTCCTCGCGCGAGTACTGGAACCGGAACTCGTTCGAGATGGTGGACGAAAGGAACGACGTGAGGCTGCCGTTGACCGCGTGCGAGAAGTCCTTTTCCAGCGCGTTCGCGCTGCGGCCCCAGGTGTCCACGTCGAACGTCCCGTTCTGCTGCTCCGACCAGGTGTAGTTGTACTTGAGCGACGCGTTGTGCCGCTCGCCCAGCCGGTAGTCCACCTTGGCGATCAGCGCCCGCGCGTCGTTGGTTCGGGCGATGGGCCCATAGTCATTGGCCAGCGCGCCGGCGAACGCCGTATCCATCCACCGGCGGAGCGAATCGTTGCCGATGCGCGTCGGGTTCTTCTGCTTGATCTCGTCGAACACCTGGTGGTCGTACGCCACGAAGAAGAACGCCTTGTCCCGCTTGATCGGCCCGCCGAGGGTAAAGCCGAACTGGTGTTGGGTGAAATCCGGGTCGAAGGTGGTGGCGCCATGATACGGCCGACCGGACAAGGCGTCGTACTTGCCGTAGTAGTGGGCCGACCCCTTGAGCTCGTTCGTGCCCGACTTGGTGATAACGTTCACGAACCCGCCGGAGGACCGGCCGAACTCGGCGTTGGCCCCACCCGCGACGACTACGACTTCCTGCACGGCATCCAGGTTGAAGGTGAACGGGGGGCGTTGGCCGCCGCGCTGCTCGCCGAAGAACGGGTTGTTGAAATCGGCGCCGTCCACGGACACGTTGTTGTGGATGCCCTTCTGCCCGGCGACCGTCAGCTCGTCGCCGTCCGGGCCCTGGACGATCGCCACGTTGGGCGTGAGCAGCGTGAGGTTGAGGTAATTGCGCCCGTTGTTCGGCAACCCCGACACCGCCTGGTCGGGGAGGCGCGTCGCCGACTCGATCCGCGTCGCGTCCACCACGGGGGTCGTCGCCACGATCTCGATGGCCTCGAGCGTCACGGCGGCGAGACTGAGCTTCAGATCGACCGTCTCCCCCACCCGCAGCGGCAGGCCGGTCTGCCGGCTCTCGTTGAACCCCACCGCCCGCGCCGTCACGTTGTAGGTCCCGAGCGGCAGCAGCGGGATGATGAAGACGCCGTTCGCGTCGGTCACGACCGCGCGTTGGAAGTTCGTCTGCGTCTCGCGCACCCGGACCTGGGCCCCGCTGACGGGCTTACCGTCGGGGTCCGTGACGACGCCCCGGATGAGTCCCGTGGTGGCCTGCGATTGGGCCGGTAACACAGCAGGACGAGCGACGGCGAAAGTGCAGAGCGCCAGGCCGAGAACGAAGCCGGGCAGACGGTGCAGGGCTCGGCGGCAGTGCATGGTGGAACACCTCCGGCGGATGGCTCGAGGAAGGGGCTAGCCTATCACCCGCCCAGGAAGTCCGCAAGCAGGGGCTGCTCGAGAAGCTCAGGACTGATGCCAGTCGTACGTCTAGAACGCGATGTCCAGCTCGAGCTGCGCCACCGGCGTGAAGCTGAACCGATGATGGGACGTGGGGCCGTACAAGACCAGCGCCGCGCGGTGCGCTTCGGTCGCGTACCCGCGATTTGTTCCCCATGCGTACACTGGATGCCGGGCGCCCAACCGGTCCATCAGCCGGTCGCGCAGGGTTTTGGCGATGATGGAGGCGGCGGCCACGCAATGGCAGCGGGCGTCGCCGTCGACGATCGCTTCGTGGGCGAGCCCGAGCTCCGGGACCGGCAGGCCGTCCACCAGCACGTAGGCCGGCCGGCAGGTGGCGGGCAGGCGCTCGAGCGCGCGGCGCATGGCGAGGATCCCGGCGCGGCGGATGTTCAGCCGGTCGATCTCGCGCACGCTGGCGGCACCGACGGCCACGGCGGCGGCGCGCTCCCGGATGATCGCGGCCAGTCGCGCGCGGCCGGCCGGGGAGAGACGCTTGGAGTCGTCGAGCCCACGGATGGGTTTCATCCCCGCGGGAAACACGACGGCCGCGGCCACCACCGGTCCGGCCAGGGGGCCGCGGCCTGCTTCGTCGACGCCGGCGACGACGCTCCGCCCCTCGCGCCAGAGCGCGCGTTCGCGCTCGAGCGAGGGGCGGCGCCGGCTCACGCTTGCGGCTTCCCCGTCTCGGCCGCCGAACCGCCCGCGGCGGCGGCGCTCCTCCCTCCCCCCTCCCCCTCCCCCTCCCCCTCCCCCGCTCCCGTCCCCCGCCCGCGTTTTTCGCGGATCCGCGCCGCCTTGCCCGCCAGGCGCCGCAGGAAGTAGAGCTTGGCGCGCCGCACCCGGCCCTTGCGCACCAGCGCGAGCTCGGCGATCGCGGGGCTGTGCAAGGGGAAAATCCGCTCCACGCCGACGCCGGCCGAGATCTTGCGCACGGTGAACGTCTCGTTGATGCCGCCCCCCCGGCGCCCGATGCACACGCCCTCGAACGCCTGGAGGCGCTCCTTGTCCCCCTCGCGCACCCGCACCATCACGCGCACCGTATCGCCAGCGCTGAAGGCGGGGAGGTTGGTCTTCAGACCCTCCCGCTCGATCGCTCTCAGTCGCTCCATGGTCTCACCCTTGTCCTTCGTACTTCGCAAAGAGATCGGGGCGCCGCGCCCGCGTCAGCCGTTCGGCTTCCGCCGCGCGCCACACCGCGATCCGATCATGATCGCCACTCAACAATACCTCGGGGACCCGCATCCCGCGATACTCCGGCGGGCGCGTGTAGCTCGGTGGCGACAACAGGCCGTCGTAGTGCGAGTCCGTCGCCGCCGACTCGTGGTCACCGAGCGCGCCCGGCAGTAGCCGGACCACCGCGTCGATGACGCACAGCGCCGCCGGCTCTCCTCCCGAGAGCACGAAGTCGCCGATCGACAGCTCCTCGGCCCCGAGCCCGTCCGCCACCCGTTGGTCCACGTCCTTGTAGTGGCCGCAGAGCAGCGTCAGCTCCGTGCCCACCGCGAAGCGCACCGCGTCGTCGTGCCCGAACCGCCGCCCGCGGGCGGATAACAGCACGATGGGCGGCCGGGCGCGCAGATCCTCCACCGCCTCGAAGAACGGCTCGGGTTTGAGCACCATCCCCGCGCCGCCGCCGTAGGGGGCGTCGTCTACCGTCTGGTGCCGATCGTGCGTGTAGTCGCGCAGCTGCACGACGCGGTAGCGCACCAGTCCGGCGGCCGCCGCGCGCCCCAGGATGCTCGAGCCCAGCGGCGCGGCGAACACCTCGGGGAACAGCGTCACGACATTAAGGGTGAGCATCGGCCTCGTCGACCGCCACCAGGTGGTCGCGCCACGGCTCCACCGCGGCGCGCGCGGTCACGCCCTCGAACCCGAGGAGCCATGCGCGATGGTACGAGCGCCGGCGCGTCACCACCAGGGGTCCCGCCACCACCCGACGCTCCGCATCGAGCACGTACAGCTGCGCCCGCGGCGCGAACACGGCGCCGGGATTCTCCACCAGGGGCACCACCGCTACCTCTCCCTGCTGCCCGTGCGGCTTGCGCAGCCGCCCGACTACGCGGCGGGAGGCCGTTTGCCCAGCACGCCCGCCTTCTTCAGGAGCGAGCGGACGGTGTCGGTGGGCAGCGCCCCCTTGGCGAGCCACGCCTGCGCCTGCTCCGCGTTCACCTGGAGGACGGCGGGGTTGGTCCGCGGGTTGTAGTGCCCCAGGGTGGCGACGAACCGCCCGTCCCGCGGGGAGCGCGAGTCCGCGACCACGATCCGGAAATAGGCCTGTCCCTTGCGCCCCACACGCCGCAGCCGAATGCGAGTTGCCATAACGGTCCTTACATCCTTTTCAAGAGCCTGCGGATCTGCTGGAACCGCTCCAGCAGCCGATTGATTTCCTGCACCGGCCGCCTCGCCGAGCGCCGTGAGCCGCCGCAGGACGCCGGTAATCTGCTCGGACAGGGCCGTAAACATAAGCCCAGGAAAGTAGTTAGCGTGTTGCCGGAATCCAAGTGGGGTGTGTTATTTCGGGACCTATGGCGCAATCGCTGTGGCTGGAGGCCCTCGTCACCGTCGGTGTGGGCGCGCTCTCCGGGGGCATCACCAACGCCGTGGCCGTGTGGATGTTGTTCCATCCCTACGACCTGCGGGGATTCGGGCCGTTCCGGATCCAGGGGGCGATCCCGAAGAACAAGGCCCGGCTGGCCAAAAGCATCGGGAAGACGGTGGGGGAACGGCTGTTGAGCGAGGCGGACCTCGCCCGCCAGCTGGCGTCGCCGGGGCTGCGGGAGGCGTTCGACCGGGCGATTGCGGTGTTCCTGGACCAGGCGCTGAACACGCCGCGCGGGCCGCTCAAAGAGGAGCTGCCGCCCGCGGTGGCGGCGGAGCTCGAGCGCTCGCTCGAGCCGCTGGCGCAGGGGCTGGCCACTCGGCTGGCCGAATTCGTGGCGGGACCGGGCTTCGACGCGGCAGTGGAGAAGTACGTGGCGCTGGACCGCTGGGTCGCCGAGGGCGTCGCCCGCCCCGAGCTCGAAGCCGCGGTCCGGAACTTCGTGGCCGCCCAGCGCGCGCGCCTGCTGCACGACGAGCGGCCGCTGCTCGATCGCCTGCCGCCGGGACTGGTCGCGGCGCTGCAGCAGGCGATCGCCGACTACCTCCCCGTGGCCGTGGAGCGTCTCGGGGCCCTGCTCGCCGACCCCGAAGCCCGGGAGCGGATCCGCACCGCCTTGAAGCGCTTCCTCGACCGCGCGATCCGGCACCTGATGGTGCACGAGCGCGTGGTGGCGAAGCTCGTGGTCACCGAAAAGCGCATCGACCGCGTGCTCGCCGGCCTGGAATCCGACGGCGGAGAAGGGGGACTGGCCGAGGTGACGGAGGTGCTCCACTCGCCGGAGTTCCGGTCGCAGGTGGCGCAGGCGGTGAACGACGCCGTCGTGCGGTTTCTGCGCACCCCGCTCGCGGATCGGCTGTGGGCGCTCGGCCCCGACCGGCTGGACGGGTTGGAGCGGACCGCGGCCGACTACATCCTCACCGCCGTCCGGGCTCCCGAGACCCGTGCGTGGGCCGTGGCCCGGGCGCGCGACGCCCTGGCGCTGGGTCGCACCGCCCTCACGGGCGACAGCGGCCGGCAGCGCGTGGCCGAAGCGGCCCACACGGCCGTCACCGCCCTGCTCGAGAAACCCATCGGCCGCCCCGCCGATTGGCTCCCGGCGGACGCGGAGACGCGGCTGCGCCACGTCCTCACCGATCCCCTATGGGACTGGATGCAGCGCCAGGTGCCGGTCGTGGTATCTCAGCTCAGCGTGCAGGAGCTCGTCGAACAAAAAGTCCTCGGCTTCTCGGTCGAGAAGATGGAAGAGCTGATCAAACGGGTGACGGAGCGGGAGCTGAAGCTGATCGTCGAGCTGGGGTACGTGCTGGGGGCGATTGTCGGCGCGCTGGCATTCGGCGTGAATCGACTGCTCGCGTGAAGCTATCGCACTACGCTTGCTTCCGGCACCCGCTGCCACCCGGTCCAATCCGCCGGCGCGTCCACGAGCCGCACTCCTTGCATCCCGTCGAGTGTCACTCGCTCGATGCGCGTGTTGCGGCCGTGGGCGCCGAGGTGCGCCTGGCGCGGCCAAGCGCGGCGCACGCCGCGCTCGAAGCGCACCGCCGCTTCCGGTGTGTCCCATACGGTGTACCACACGAGCGCGTCCGCCCTGGGCCCGACCACCTGATAGCGGTCGCCGTCCCACCCCGTGGTGAGTAGCGCCGCCTGCGCTTCGTCCCCGAGCAGCTGCGCCAACAGCAGCCGAGTCTCGAACTCCCCCAGGCCGTCTTCATAGCGCACCGCCTCACCCGCGGGCGCTGGGAAGGCGAGGGCGGTCGGCGCGTCGTGCTCGCGATACCGCTCCGGGTGGAGCACCTGCTCGGTCGACGTGGGCATGGCGGCGCCGAACGGCTGCCGGCCGGGGTAGGTGCGCGTGAACCAGCGGACGAAATCCGCGCCACCCAGGTAGGGGAAGACCAGGCTCTCGCGCAGCCAGAAGGGGGCGCGGGCGAAGGTCGGCATCGTGTTCTGCTGGCTGCGCAGCGCCTCCTTCATCTGTTGAAAGTCGGGCAGGTTCTCCAGCCGCTGCTCCGGCATGAGTACGACGATCTGGGCCAACGTAGCCTGCCCTTCCAGCACGGCCTGGGCCGCCGTCCGGCGATCGTTTTGCCGCTGCTGCTGAACGACGGAATCGAGGTCGAGGTACTGGTCCTGCAGCGCGTGCACCAGCTCGTGCGACACGACGATGCGGAGCTGGAAGGGGTCGATGTCCGCCGGGATGTACAGCGTGTTGGAATCCGGGTCGTAATAGCCCGCGATCTGTTCGGTGAGCAGATCGATCATCGTGCGCCGCAGGTCGAGGGTGTCGGGCAGGAGACCGAAGAGCCGATAGGCCGCCTGCACGCCGGCGAGCTCGGCCGCCGGGAGATCGTCGTCGAACTTGTGCACGACGTACTCCCGCACCTGGGCGCGCGTGCGCTGGGCCACGACCGGGTCGCGCTTGAAGGCGAGCCCGGTGGCGCGCTCGACGGCCGGCATCATCTGCCGCACCATCAGTCGCAGATCCCCCTGGGACTGCACCGCCTTGGCCCGCTCGCGGCACCCGGGCGCCGTGGCCGCGCACAGCACCGCGGCCCACCACCCCCGCACGCCGCCTCTCACCCCGCCCATTCGATTCCCTTCCCCACGGCCGCGGCGACGACGCGCGCCACGTCGCGCCCCGTCACGACGACCCCTTGCGATTCGAGCTCCGCCCGCAGCATCCGGTCGAGCTCCTCGCGCTGCTCGGACAGGGACGGGGGAGGACGGGGGGAGCCGGGGGAGGACAGGGGAGGCGCGTCCTCCCCGGTCTTTCCCCGTCGTTCCCCGCCCAGCAGCTCCTGGAATTCCGCCACCACCCGGTCGACCACGGTCGCGAGATCGGGCATGGCGTCTTCGACCGGGCGCTCTTCCGTCACCCCTTTGCGGATCATGGCGTCCACCCGGCGGCGCTCCCGGATCAACCGGTCGAGCTCCGGCGAGACCTTCGCGGCCGCCTGCGCATGCGCGCAGGCCTCGTCGAGCACATCGATCGCCTTGTCGGGCCGCGCGCGTTCCGGGACGAAGCGATCGGTGAGCACGATGGCGGCTTTGAGGGCGTCGTCCGCGATCGCCACCGCGTGGTGCCGCTCGAGCCGCGGCCGGCGGGCGACCAGCACCTCCCAGGTCTGGACCGCGTCCAGCTCCTCCACGACGACGGGCTGAAAGCGCCGCTCGAGCGCCGGGTCCCCACGGATCCACTTGTCGTACTCGCCGCCGGTCGTGGCGCCGACGACCCGGATGTCGCCCCGTACGAGCGCGGGCTTCAGCATGTTCGCCGCGTCCATCGCGGCCCCGACGGCGATGCCCTGGCCGATCAGGTTGTGCAATTCGTCCACGAACAGGATCAGGTCGGGGTCGGTGGCGAGCGCCTTGACCAGGCGGCGCACCCGCTCCTCGTACTGGCCGCGGAACGTCGTGCCGGCGAGCAACGCCACGTGGTCGAGCGCGACGACGCGGGCGTCCTTGAGGGCGGGCGGCACGTCGCCGGCCGCGATCCGCAGGGCCAGGCCTTCCACGATCGCAGTCTTGCCGACCCCGGCCTTGCCCACGAGCGCGGGGTTGTTCTTGTTCTGGCGGAGCAGGATGTCCACGACCCGGGCGATCTCGGCGTCCCGGCAGCGGACGGGCTCCAGATCGCCCCGGCGCGCCTGGCCGGTGAGATCGATCCCCACCCGCTCCAGCACGTCGCCCGACTCGAACAGCCCGTCGAAGGGATCGCCCATCGCCCCGCCTCCTCCCGGTCAGTCGCCCTGCAGGAAGTGGACGTACCAGGAAATGATCGTGTCGCCGAAGACGAACGTGCACGCGGCGCCCACCGCGAGGAATACCCCGAAGGGCACGAGGCGCTTCTTTTTGAGGGACAGCGGCACGAAGATCAGGCTGCCGAGCAGGGCGCCCGCGAACAGGGTGATCAACACCCCTTTCCAGCCGACAAAGGCGCCCACCATCGCCATCATTTTGATGTCGCCGCCGCCCATCGCCTCTTCCTTAAAGACCCAGCCGGCGACGACGGCGATGCCGTAGAGCAGCGCGAAGCCGACCCCGGCGCCCATCACGGCCTGGAGAAACCCCCGCCATCCGCCGGCGAGGGAGAGCGCGAGGGCGAGGACGAGACCGCCCCAGGTGAATTCGTCGGGGATCAGGTAGTGGCGGGCGTCGGTGACCGCAATGCCGAGGAGGATCGTCCCGAACAGGGCGGCGGCGAGGGCCTGGAGACTCGGGCCGTAGCCCAGGAAGGCGGCGAGCCACAGCAGCCCGACCACGCCCTCGATGATCGGGTATTGGCTCGAGATCAGCGCTCCGCACTGGCGGCATTTCCCGCGCAACAGCAGCCAGGAGACGACGGGGACATTGTCGCGCCACGCGATCGGCCGTTTGCACGCCGGGCAGGTGGACGGCGGCCGGAGCAGCGAGACGTCGTGCGGCAGGCGCAGGATGCAGACGTTGAGGAAGCTGCCGAAGCAGAGCCCCACCAGGCCCGCGCCGAGCGCCAGGAGCGGGTCAGCGCCCACGGGAGACCTCGTACAGCAGGATGCCGGCGGCGACGGCCACGTTCAGCGATTCGGCGCCGTGCGCCAGGGGAATGGCCACACGCGTGGCGGACACGGCGTTGAGCGCGGGGCGAATCCCGCCGCCTTCGTTGCCCACGATGACCCCGATCGGTCCCGGCATGCTCGAGCCTTTCAGGGCGCGCGCCAGCGGGATGCCGTCCGCCGCCGCGGCCCAGAGGGTGAGGCCGTGCTGCCGGGCCCACGCGATGAGGCCGGCGTCGTCGAGCGACACGACGGGGTGCCGGAACGTGGCGCCCATCGCTGCGCGCAGCGTCTTGGGGTTCAGCACGTCAGCGGTGCCACGCAGCACCACGGTCGCCGCCGCCCCGAGCGCGTGGGCGGTGCGGATCAGCGTGCCGACATTGCCCGGGTCTTGCACGCCGTCGATCACCAGCAGGGTCGCGCGCGGGCCGAGCGGGACGTCCGCCGGCCGCCAGCGGCGCGGCTCGACCACTGCGATGATGCCCTGCGGCGTCTCCGTGTCCGCCAACTGGCCGAACGCGCGACTCCCGACCTCCTCGACCGGGATCGCGTGCCGCTCGAGCTCGGCCCGCAGCGCCACGCCGCGCGTGGTGCGCTCGAGCTCGGCCGCCGCCACGGCGCCCCGGATCGTAAGGCCGGCCGCCAGCGCCTCTTCGACGAGCCGGACGCCCTCGACCAGCGCCAGCCCCCGCGTCGTGCGGGCCTTGCGCCGTTGAAGATCCCGGATCGTCGACTGCAGATTACTGGCTATGGGTACCCTCGTCCGACGCCCGCGGGTCGCCGCGGCCCGCCCCCGCCCTCGGCCTCAATATGCAACGGCCCGCGGCCGGAGTCTGCCCCCGCAGGAGTCGCGTCCGTGAGGATCGGCCTGACCATCGCCGGCTCCGACTCCGGGGGCGGAGCGGGCATCCAGGCGGACCTCAAGACGTTTCACCAATTCGGTGTGTTCGGCACCAGCGTGCTCTGCGCCGTAACGGCCCAGAACACCGTCGGCGTCCGCGCGTGGCAGGCGCTGCCCGCGACCCTGGTCGCGCAGCAGCTCGACGCCGTGGCCGACGACCTAGCGCCCGCCGCGGTGAAGTCCGGCATGCTGGCCGCGGCCGAGGTCGTCGACGCCGTCGCCGACGGGATCGAGCGACGGCGTCTCGCGAATTACGTGCTCGATCCGGTGATGGTCGCCACCTCGGGCGACCGGCTGCTCGAGCGCGCCGCGGAGCGGCTCATCGCGCAGCGCCTCGTCCCGCTCGCCACGCTCGTCACGCCGAATCTCGACGAAGCGCGCATCCTCACGGAGCGCTCGATCGCCACGCCCGACGAGATGGCGGGGGCAGGCCGGGCGCTGTTGCAGATGGGAGCCCAGGCCGCCCTCGTGAAAGGCGGCCATCTGGCGGAGGGCGAGGAGATCATGGACGTGCTGGTGACGGCGGACGGCGTCCACCGGTTCACCCACCCTCGGCTCAACACGAGCTCGACGCACGGGACCGGGTGCACGCTCTCCGCCGCGGTCGCGGCGGGCCTCGCCCACGGCCGCGCGCTCGAGCGCGCGGTAGCGGACGCGCTCGACTTCGTGCACCGCGCCATCGCAGCCGCGCCCGGTCTGGGAATGGGCCATGGGCCCCTCAACCACTTCGTCCCGGCACCGCCACGGCCGCCGACCGAAGGTATGTAGCGGAGCATGCCGCGGCCCTTCATCACCGCCCGCTGGTCCGAGCTCCTGTTGATCACGTTCGAAGCGCCCGAAGAGCTGGTGCGCCGGTGCCTGCCCCCGACACTCGAGCCGGACCGTTGGGCGCGGCGAACCCATGTCAACCTGGTCGCCCTCCGGTTCGGCGAGCCCCGGGTACGCGGGCTGCGAATTCCATGGCTGCCGGTATTCCCGCAGGTAAACCTCCGCACCTTCGCGCGGCTGGGCGATGAGCGCGGCGTGTGGTTCATCCGGGAGCTCGTGCCGAGCGGGCTCGTCACCCTCGTGTCCCGACTCCTCTATCACCAACCCTATCGGCGGCTCGCCATCCGGAGCCAGGTCATGTCCACGCCCGATGAGATCACCGTCCAGTACGCGGTGGGCCGGCGGGGCGGGAAGCTCGAGGCAACCGGCTCGCGAGCGGCCGTCATGCCCACACCCCCGCCGGACAGCCTGGAGCACTATTGCAAGGAACGCTACTGGGGGTTCGGCGCAGGGCGCGACGGCCAGCTGACGCGGTTCCGGGTGGAGCATCCCGTGTGGGCGGTCCGGGAGGTGCGGCGGTTCGCGTGCGACCTCGACTGGGCCGCGCTGTTCGGTCCGGAGTGGAGCTTCCTGAGCGACCTCCAGCCCGCCTCGGTGATCTACGCCGTGGGGTCGGAGGTGGCGATCTACCCGCCGGTCACGACCTAGGCGCCGAGACGCCCAGTGGTATCGAATAACGAGGACCACTGGGCGTGTGTGCGCCTTCGCGTCTGCGCGTCTAGTCTGTCACGGATTCCACCAGTAGGTGGCTTTCACCATGAAGATGTTGTCCGCCCCGGCGTCCCACAGTCGTCCCATGGAGCGCCCGAAGGCGAACTCGCCGGAGTCATCGAAGTGCGAGCGGCTCTGGGTCCATACGAGAAACAGGGTGGAGCCGGGCAGGTACTCCCAGCGGAGCACGGCATTGCCGCGCAGGGATTTGAAGTTAAAGTCGGGGCGATACAGCTGGATCGGGTCGGCGGGGCCGCCGGGGCCGTCGGGGTCGGCGACGTAGGTGGAGTCGTCGAAGGTCGAGCTCCCCTCGCCGTACACGTTGAAGTCGAACGTTCGCGGCCGCGCCAGCTCCTTGAACCGGTCGTACGAGCCGGCCGAGACGAGGGGCTGGGCGTACACCTGGAGCGAGAGCGTGGGAGAGAACGTGTAGTTCAGCCGGATCCGCGCCGACACCTCGGTCTGATCGAGGTCGGCGAACACGTAGCGGCGGCCGTAGGTCGCCGTCGCCAGGCCCAAGGTGTCGTCATAGGTCCCGATGTACTGCGCCGGGCTCTTGCCCCAGCTGAAGTTCGGTCCCACGCTCAACGACACGTTCGGCATGGGCCGGTACTGGATGTTCGCGCCGGCCCAGCGGTCGGAGTAGTCTCGACGCTGGTGATACAGGCCGGCGTACATGCTGAACGTGACGCTCTTGCGGCTATCCGAATTGACGTTGAAGCCGAGCTGAGTGCCGGGCAGGTTGCGTGTGAGGGGGCCGCCGCGGGTGCGCCGGTCGCTCACAGTCTCCGGATTGTAGGCCACGTCCCAGTTGATCGACCAGTAGTTCAGGAACTGGAGCCAGCCGAAGTTGAACGCGCCGCGCCAGGTCACGTCGCCGTCCCAGTTGTAGCTCTGGAACAGGGCGCCGCCGACCTCGGCCTGACGGAAGAGCTTGCCCGGCTTCCGCCAGGCGCGGCCTCCGCCCGCATGCATGTTGACGACGCCCGTGCGGCCCATGAAGCCCAAGTCGTTGCTCTCGAAGCCGGGCGAGATGAAGCCGAGCCCCGAGTTCGAGAACCAGTCGCCCTTCTGCTTGTTGAGATGGACGCGCGCGGCCCAGCCCGCGAGCGCGGTCGCCGTGCTGTCTACCTGCGTCTGCTCCGCGTCGGGCCGCTGGAAATAGTGGACCGGGTTCCGCTGCAGGGCCGTGATCCGGGCGGGGGTGCCGCTCACGCGCGAGCCCGCGACCCATCCGGTCACGACCCACTCCTTGTCCTTGTCGAGGAAGGTCCAACCGTCCAGGCCCCCCACGAAGGCATCGCGCGAGATCTCGCCGCGCAGCGTCGGGTCGGCGAAATCCCGGACCGCCGCGGTGAGCATCGTCCCGAGTCCCTGCCGGCCGTCCGGGAACTCCCGCTGGGCCCGGAACACGCCGTAGTAGGTGAGGGGCTCGATTTCTTTCCGGAACTGGAAGCCCGCCGTGTCGAGCCGTGCGTATTCGCGGGCCGTGACGGCGGCGAGCGTGCCGAGGTTCCACCGGCCCGCCACTTTCCCGGTGAGCTTGAGGGCCCCCAGGATATTCGCCCCGTCGGACCGGTCGGTGTAGTCCGCGTCGGGCGTGCTCCCCTGGGGCGACCGGCCCATGCGGCGGGTGTGCAGCAGGTCCGGCCCCGGCCAGTTGAAGCCCCAGTAGTTGCTCGCGCCACCGTAGCCGAAGTTGAAGATCGACGCCCCCTCGATGAAGAACGGCCGCCGCTCGCCGAAGAACGTCTCGACGTCGCTCAGGTTGACGACCGCCGGATCCACTTCCACCTGGCCGAAGTCGGGGTTCACCGTCGCGTTGACCGTGAGGTTGCTGCCGATTCCGAATCGCACGTCGGCGCCCGCGCTCGGCGTGTAGCTGGAGCCGTCGTTGAAGGGGTTCCCCGCAGCCTGCCGCGTGAAGGCGGCCCGCGTCGTCACGTACGGCATGACCTCGAGCCGGCGGGGCGGCGTGATGTTCGCGATGCCCACGAGATCCGCGAAGCGCGACACGAACCCGCTCGCGTTCTTGGGCCGCAACACCAGGTAGTCGATCTCGTTTTTCCGGGCGATGGTCCGCTTGAAGTTCACGCCCCACGTGTACGTGTCGGCTTTGAGGAACCGGAGCTGCGAATAGGGAATCCGCATCTCCACCGTCCAGCCCGCCTCGTCGGTCCGCACCCGCCCCTCCCACACCCCATCCCACGAGTTATCGTCCCAGTCGTCGTTGTACAGGATCCCGTCGTGCAGCGTTCCCGCGGCGTCGAGCGCGAAGTAGAACCCGCTGCGGCGATCGTGGTAGGAGTCCAGGTAGACAGTGAACATGTCGGAGCTCGTGTGCACGTCCCGGCGGCCGAGCCGGGCCACGATGGAGTCGGGCGCCGAGTCGTACAGCCGCGCCGCCACGTACACCGCCGCATCGTCGTAGGCGATGAACACCTCGGTGCTCTCCGTCGCCACCGCTCCTTCAGTCGGGTCGCGCTGCGTGAACCCGACGATGCGCTGCGCCGCCCGCCAGGCGGCCTCGCTCAGCTGGCCGTCGATCGCGATCGGTTGGGGCAGCCGGATCGCCCGCACTTCGGGCTTGGCGGTCGAAGGGGAATCGGCCACGGCACGCGGCTGCACGGCGGCCAGCACCAGCAACAACGGAAGCGTCGGCATGGGAGCGCCCGGATGGTGGATGGTGGATCGCGACGGACGCGTGACGGCGGCGCGCGCTCGTACCGTCCACTATGACGGCGCCGGAACGAAAAGGGTTGCATGGAGACTGTCCGGAAACGATGAACCCGCCGTCGTCCGTGGGGTTGCATTCTGCAACGGGGAGACCATGCTCACTACCGCGGAGAATCGCGTGCGCCAAGTCACTCGCTTCAGGCTGTGCACGCTCTTGTTCCTGGCCGGCGGCCCGCCTCCTCCTGCGCGCCGCTACGCGGGCCTCTCCCAAGCGCGCGGGCTCAGAGTCGCCTGATCACTCCCCGAATGAGATCGCCCAGCCGACCGGCGACCTGCCTGCCCACCTCCAGCACCTCGCGGTGGTCGAGCTTCTCCTCCGACAGCCCGGCCGCGAGGTTCGTGATGATCGAAAGCCCTAGGCACTTGACCCCGCGGGCTCGGGCCACGATGACTTCGGGGACCGTGGACATGCCGACGGCGTCCGCGCCCAGCTGCTGCAGCATCCGCACCTCCGCGGGCGTTTCGTAGGAGGGACCGAGGAGGGCGCAATAGACGCCTTCCTCCAGCGGGATCCCGGCCTCGTGGGCCACGGCGCGCGCCGTCGCCCGCAGCGTCGCGTCGTAGGGATCGCTCATGTCGGGGAAGCGCTCCTCTCCCGGCACCACCGGCCCCGTGAGCGGGTTCTGCCACGTGAGATTGATGTGATCGGCGATGAGCATGAGCGTGCCCGGACGGAAGGTCAGTCGGACGCCGCCCGCGGCGTTGGTGAGGATGAGGGTGCGGACTCCGAGCTCCGCGAAGACGCGCACCGGCAGCGCGGTAACGGCCGCCGGATGTCCTTCGTATAGGTGAAAGCGCCCGCTCTGCACGATCACGGGTACGCCCTCGAGCCGCCCGGCGGCGAGCTCTCCCTTGTGCCCCGCGACGCCCGGCTGCGGGAAGCCCGGGATCTCGGCGTAGGGGATGCGCACGGCGTCCTGCACCTCATCGGCCAGGAACCCGAGCCCCGAGCCGAGCACGATGGCGACGCGGGGGTGGACCGGGCCGAGTCGCTGGGAGATGAGTTCGGTCGCGGCGCGAATCGTACTGCTCCCCGCTCCCTGCTCCGCACCGCTCAAATCAGCATCCCCGCGATGGCGGCGCTCATGAACGCCGCGAGGTTCCCGGCGATCATCGCCCGCAAGCCCAGCCGGGAGATGTCTCCCCGCCGGTGCGGAGCGAGCCCGCCGATGCCTCCGATTTGGATCGCAATGGAGGAGAAGTTCGCGAACCCCAGCAGGCAGTAGGTCAGCATGATGGCCGCCTTGGGGCTGATCGTGAGCCCGGCGCCCATCTGCTGCGCGAAGCTCGAATACGCCACGAACTCGTTGAGCACCGTCTTGACCCCAATGAAGGCGCCGACGGTGTCGGCGTCGGCGGGCGGGACGCCCATCAGGACGGCCACGGGCCACAGGAGCTTGCCGAGAATCCACTGCAGCGTGATCTCGGGGTGGTGGAACAGGCCGCCAACCCAGCTCACGCCGAAGTTCAGCAGCGCCACGAGGGCGACGAAGGCCATGAGCATCGCGGCGACGTTGATGGCGAGCTGCACGCCCGTGGCGGCCCCGGAGGCCGCGGCGTCGATCACGTTCGCTTCCTGCTTCTCGACCGCGACGTGCAGCGTGTCGCGCGTCTCCGGGACGCCGGTTTCGGGGAGGATCATCTTGGATAGGATCAGGCCGGCCGGGGCGTTCATCACGCTGGCCGTGAGGAGGTGGCCGGCGATGTCGGGGAAGTAGCCCTTGAGCATGCCCACGTACGCCGCCATCACGCCGCCCGCGACGGTGGCGAAGCCGCCGACCATGACGGTGTTGAGCTCCGAATTGGTGAACCGCCCCACGAACGGCTTGATCAAGAGCGGCGCTTCCGTCTGGCCAAGGAAGATGTTACCCGCGGCCGAGAGGGTCTCGGCCCCGGAGGTCTTGAGCGACTTCTGCATCACCCAGGCGATGCCCTTCACGATCCACTGCATGACGCCGAGGTAATAGAGCACGGTCATGAGGGAGGAGAAGAAGATGATGGTGGGGAGGACATTGAAGGCGAAGTAGGCCCCGGTGAGCGCGACCCCCGAGGCGCCGCCGCCGAGCGGGACCTCGCTCTGCACCAGGTTGCCGAACACGAACCGCGCCCCCTGCTCCTGGAACGAGAGCAGCCGGGTCACGAGCTCGTTGGCGAAGCTGAAGAGCGCGCGGCCGGCGCCGGTCTTGAGGACGAGGACGCCGAATACGATTTGCAGTGCCACGCCGGCGCCCACCATGCGCCACTTGATCTGCTTGCGGTCGTACGACAGCGCGTAGGCGATCCCCAGCATCGTCGCGATCCCCACGAGCCCCATCAGCCGCTCGAGCGGCGGGGTGTCGAGCCCCTGCCGGGCCTGGCCCAGTCGCTCCGCTGCCGTCTGAGCCACCTGCACCACCCACCATCCCGTCGTCACAGGGCCTCCAGTTCGTTTTGGACTCGGGCGACGAGCGCCACCTTCTCGAAGTCCGGCAGAAACGCGCTCTCGCATGCGTTCAGCACCACGCGCGCGAGCTCCTCCTTGCCCAGCCCCAACGCGGTGTGCGCGAGGTGATACTCGTCGGTCAGCGTGATCCCGTCGGTGATCCGCCCGTCGGTATTCAGGGTCACGACCACCCCGCGGTCGAGATAGCGCTTGAACGGATGTTCAGCCACCGACGCGACGGCGTGCGTGTGCACGTTGCTCGTCAGGCACATCTCGAGCGGGATCTTCTTTTCGGCCACGAACTCGAGCAACGCCGGATCCTCGCCCAGCCGGGTGCCGTGGCCGATGCGCGCGGCGCCGCAGCGGTGCAGCGCCTGGTGGATGGACTGCGGGCCGTCGCCCTCGCCCGCATGGCACGTGCGGGCGAGCCCGTGGGCCGCCGCGTAGGCGAACGCCGCCGCGTGGTCCTGCGCCGGGTGCCCCCGCTCCGCCCCGGCGAGATCGAAGGCGACCACGCCCGCTCCGCGGTAGTCGACGGCGACCTGCGCCAGCTCGAGCGAGTCCGCCGACGGCAGGGTGCGGATCGCGCACACGATGACCCCGACTTTGGTTCCCGTCTCGGCCTCGGCGCGCTTCACGCCGCGCAACGGCGCCTCGATCGCCTGCGCCAGGGACAACGCCGGTCGGTGCAACAGCGGCGAGTACCGCACCTCGGCGTAGCGCACGTTCTCCGCTGCGGCGTCGAGCACGAACTCGTAGGCGATCCGCTCCAGCGCCTCCGCCGATTGCAGCACGGGGAGGATGATCTCGAACTTCCCGAGGTACTCCTCGAGGCTCTTCCCGTCGCGGACGTGGAGCGCCTTGGCGACACCCTCCGGCGTATCCGCCGGCAGGGAGATGCCGCGCTGCCGCGCCAGCTCGAGCAGCGTCGCGGGCCGCGGGGCGCCGTCGAGATGCACGTGCAGCTCGGCCTTCGGCCAGCGGCGCAGCTGCTCCTTGGTGAGCCGCGGAGGACCGCGGCGGGCGGTCACGACCACGCGCAGCACGGCGCCCCCTTCCCCGACGGCGTCCCCCGCGTCGATCGTCCGGCCCACGCCGTCGGTGACGTAGGCGGTCCCCGCGCCGACCAGGGCGGCGAGCTCGCGGTCCAACGCCTCCACGGCGTCCCGAACCGTCGCGCCGCGTGCCACGTCGACCGGCCGCTCGTTGACGAACACCCGCACTCAGCCGCCCTCCCGATGCACGCGCGGCGCGGCCGGCGCGTCGACCGGCGCGCGCAGCACCCGCAGGTACTGGATCAGGGCGTCGAGGTCCACGATCTCCAGGTCCACGGCGGGCACCCCGACCAGCATGGCGAACCCGGAGCCGCCCGTCGCCATGAAATCGCTGACCGCCAGCGTGTAGGTCCGGCCGCGCTCGACCGCCTGTCCGGTCGCGAGCCGGGTGCGGGTGACGCGACGCCCGGCCGGGCGGCCGGGGTCATACCACAGCTCGACGCCGGCGACGTGCGCGCTCGGGCCTCCGTCCCCCTCCCCAGCCACGACCTGCTCCAGCGCCCCCAAGAGCACGTCCCCCGTCACCGTGAGCCGCTGCAACCGGTTTTGGAACGGCTGCACCTGGTATAGGTCGCCGTAGGTGACGATGCCGGCGGGCAGGTCGGCCCGGATGCCGCCGTTGTTCATGATCGCCACGTCCGCCTTGGCGATGGTGCGCTGCGCGTCGGCGATGAGCCGTCCCAGGGCGTACTCACCGCCTTCGCGGCGCAAGGCGAACTTGAGCGGCACGATCTGGCGCGCGGCGACCGTGTCCACCTCGCGCTGCGCGCGGGTCAGGAG
>JBOHSA010000168.1:0-23821 GCA_050732995.1 Gemmatimonadales bacterium
ATCTTGTCCACCTCATCCGGGTCGAGGTCGACGGGCGGATAGACCGCAAGAGAGTCACCGGAGTGGACGCCTGCTCGCTCGATGTGTTGCATGATGCCGGGGATCAGCGTGTCTTCGCCGTCGCAGACAGCGTCGACCTCAGCTTCGATGCCCTCGAGGTACTTATCGATGAGAATTGGCTTGCCCGCGGCGATTTCGGCCGCCTGGGTCACGTAACGAATGAGGTCGCGGGCGTTCTGCACGATCTCCATCGCGCGGCCACCGAGGACGTAGCTGGGACGCACGAGGACCGGATAGCCGATAAGCTGCGCGGTCGATAACGCCTGCTCAACGGAAGTAACGGCAGCCCCGGGCGGCTGGGGAATCCCGAGGCGCTGCAGCAGCTCCTCGAACCGGGACCTGTCCTCGGCGATATCTATCGCTTCCGCGCTGGAGCCCAGGATCGGCTGGTTCGCGCGGGCAAGCGGCAGGGCCAGGTTGACTGCGGTCTGGCCGCCGAACTGCACGATGGAAGGCAGGCCGGTGCCGTTATTCGTCTCATTCGCGAGGAGATCACGGATGCCCTCTTCGTCCAGCGGCTCGAAGTAGAGCCGGTCGCTGGTGTCGAAGTCGGTGGAGACGGTCTCGGGGTTGGAGTTGATCATGATCGTCTTGTACCCGAGCTCGCGGAAGGCGAGCCCGGCGCGGACGCAGCAATAGTCGAACTCGACCCCCTGTCCGATGCGGTTCGGCCCGCTGCCGAGGATGACGATGCCGTCGGCGCCGAGCGGCACGGACTCGTTCTCGTCGTCGTAGGACGAGTAGAGGTAGGGCGTGGAAGAGGGAAACTCTCCGGCGCAGGTGTCGACCGTCTTGTAGGCGGGGTGGATCCCGAGCGCCCACCGCTGCTCGCGGATCGCCGGCTCGGTGGTCCGCCGCAGCTCGGCCAGCTGCCGGTCGCTGAAGCCCAGCCGCTTCATCCGGCGCAACGCGTCGCCGCCGACCTCGGCGAGCCCCGCGAACCCGCGCTCCGCCGCGAGCAGCTCGGCCAGCTGGTGCAGGAACCAGGGGTCGATCCCGCTCGCCTGGGCGATGTCCGCCACGGTGAGTCCGGCGAGCAGCGCGCGCTTGATTTGGAAGACCCGCTCCGGTGTCGGCGTGCGCAGCGCCACCCGCAGGTCCGCCGGGCTGTCGCTCGTCAGGCGGTCGTCCGCCAGCGTGGCACCGAGGGTCCAGCCGGGTCGGCCCGCCTCGAGCGCGCGCAGCCCCTTCTGGAAGGCCTCCTTGAACGTCCGGCCGATGGCCATCGCCTCCCCCACCGACTTCATCTGCGTCGTGAGGCGGAAGTCCGCGGTGGGGAACTTTTCGAAGGCGAAGCGCGGCACCTTCACCACGACGTAGTCGAGCACGGGCTCGAACGATGCCGGCGTGGTCCGCGTGATGTCGTTGGGCAGCTCGTCCAGGGTGTACCCGACGGCCAGCTTGGTGCCGATCCGGGCGATCGGGAAACCGGTGGCCTTGGACGCCAGCGCGGAGGAGCGGGAGACGCGCGGGTTCATCTCGATCACCAGGAGCTCGCCGTCCGCCGGATTCACGGCGAACTGGATGTTGCAGCCGCCCGCCTCGACGCCGATCTCGCGGATGATCGAGATGGCCGCGTCGCGCATGCGCTGGTACTCGCGGTCGGTGAGCGTCATCGCCGGGGCGACGGTGATCGAGTCGCCCGTATGCACGCCCATCGGGTCGAGGTTCTCGATCGAGCACACGATTACGACGTTGTCCCGCCGGTCCCGCATGACCTCGAGCTCGAACTCCTTCCAGCCGAGGACGCTGCGCTCGATCAGCGTCGTATGGACGGGGGAGAGCTCGATGGCCCGCTCTGCCAGCTCCTCGAGCTCCGCCCGGTTGTAGGCCACGCCGCCGCCCGTGCCGCCCAAGGTGTACGACGGCCGGATGATCGCAGGGAACCCGACGTCCTGGGCCGCGGCGAGCGCCTCCGGGACCGTGCCCACGGTCCGGCCCACGGGGGTGTCGAGACCGATCCGGCGCATCGCCGCACCGAACTCCGCCCGGTCCTCGGCCATCTGGATGGCGCGGGCGTTGGCGCCGATCAGCTGCACGCCGAACTCGGCCAGCGTGCCGTCGCACACCAGCGCCATGGCGACGTTGAGCGCCGTCTGGCCGCCCATCGTAGGCAGCAGCGCGTCGGGACGCTCCCGCTCGATCACCTTGCGCACCCAGGCGGGGGTCACCGGCTCGACGTAGGTCCGATCGGCGAGCTCGGGGTCGGTCATGATCGTCGCCGGGTTGGAGTTCACCAGCACGACCGCGTAGCCTTCCTCTTTCAAGGCTTTGACCGCCTGGGTGCCCGAATAGTCGAACTCGGCCGCCTGCCCGATGACGATCGGGCCGGAGCCCAGCAGCAGGATGCGGTGCAGGTCAGTCCGCTTGGGCATCGACCACTTCCCGCAGCGTGTCGTCGAGCGAGCGCCGGGGCGCCCACCCGGTCGCAGCGCGGAGCTTCGCGGCGTCGCCCACGAGGTGCGGCCGGGCGTCGGGACGCACTTCGCCGGCATCCCGCTCCCGCACCGGGTGCACGCCGATCAGCGCTTCGAGCTTGGCATGCACGGTCTCCAGCGTGACCCCCTGACCCGACGCGACGTTGTACGTCTCTCCCGGACGTCCCTTCGTCAGGAGCCCGATGTAGGCGTCGACCACGTCCTCGACGTGGAGGAAGTCCCGAACCGGAGTCAGGTCGCCTACCGTAACGGCCGGCGCGCCGAGTCGCTTGGCTTCGAGCAGTACGCGGGCGCGCCGAGCGACCCAGAACTCGGCGGACTGGCCGGGACCGATGTGCGGGAACGGGCGCGCGACCACGACCCGGAGCCCCGTGCACCGCCACGTCTGGAGCGCCGCGAGCTCGGCGCCGAGCTTGCTCGCCGCATACGCCGTAGTCGGCCCGACCGGGTCGGTCTCCCGGTACGGGCGGTCCGCACCCCGACTGTAGACCTCCGCGCTCGACGCGACGAGCAGCAGCGGGTCCGATCCCGCGCGCCCTCGCGCTCCGGCCAGGGCCTCCGCCACCAGCGCCGTTCCGCCGGCGTTCACCGCCCACGCCGCCGCCGGCTTCGCGTTAGCTGCTCTCACCGAGGCGATGCCTGCGAGATGGATGACCGCATCGCACGGTCCCTCGAGGAACGCCGTGACCGACGTTCGGTCAGTGACGTCGAGGCGGACCCACTCGAGGTGCCCCCTCCCCTCCCCCCTGCCGGACCCCGGGCTCGCCGCCGGCCCTTCCGCTCCGCACCCCCCGCGCACGTCGTGGCCGCAGTCGTGCAGGCGCTGCACGAGGCAGCGCCCCACGAAGCCGTTCGCCCCCGTGACGCGCACGTTCACCCGAGCCGCTCCAGGTCGGCGTCCACCATCATGGTCACCAGCTCGCGGAAGCTCACCCGCGGCGTCCAACCGAGCACGCGGCGCGCCTTGGACGGGTCGGCCTGGAGCACATCCACCTCGGCCGGGCGGACGAACTGCGAGTCGCTCTTAACGTACCGCTTCCAATCCAGCCCCACGTGGCCGAACGCCACCTCGCACAGCTCGCGCACGCTGTGGGTCTCCCCCGTGCCGATCACGTAATCCTCGGGCTTGGGCTGCTGGAGCATGCGCCACATGGCGTCGACGTAGTCGCCGGCGAAGCCCCAGTCGCGGCGCGCCTCCAGGTTGCCCAGCCGGAGCTCCGTCGCCCGGCCCTTCACGATCCGCGCGACGCCGTGTGTCACTTTGCGGGTCACGAACTCGAGCCCGCGCCGCGGGGACTCGTGATTGAACAAGATACCGCTCACGGCGTACAGCCCGTAGGACTCTCGATAGTTGACCGTGATCCAGTGCCCGTAGACCTTGGCCACGCCGTACGGGGAGCGGGGGTAGAAGGGCGTCGTCTCGCGCTGCGGCGTTTCGGAGGCCTTGCCGAACATCTCCGAGGAGCTCGCTTGGTAGCAGCGCGCGTCCGGGTGCGCGAGGCGCACCGCTTCGAGCAGCCGCGTGACGCCCAGGGCCGTGAATTCCCCGGTGAGGACGGGCTGGGTCCACGACGTGGGGACGAAGCTCTGGGCCGCCAGGTTGTAGACCTCGTCGGGCCGCGTCTCTTTGACGACGGCGGTCAGGGAGTGCTGGTCCAGGAGGTCGGCCGGGACGACGTGGATCCGGTCGAGCAGGTGACCGATGCGCTCGTAGGAGTCGTGCGACGTACGGCGGACGACGCCGATCACCTCGTAGCGCTGCGCGAGGAGCAGCTCGGCGAGGTAGGAGCCGTCCTGGCCCGTCACGCCGGTGATCAAGGCAGTGCGGCGGGGTTGCCGCGTGCCCGGCCGCCGTGTAGGTTTCGACCGCTTTCCGCGTTCGTGGGGACTCACTCTTCCGCCGGATCGTGGTCCATGGCTCGAGTTTGTGACATTTGTGGCAAGGGGCCCGTCACGGGCCACAACATCAGCCACGCCAACAACAAGACCAATCGCCGCTGGTATCCCAACCTGCAGCGCGTGCGGGCCATGGTGGACGGCACGGCGCGGCGTCTGCGGGTGTGCACCCGCTGCCTCAAGTCGAATCGCGTCGCCAAGGCCTCGTAGCCGACCTCGTCGCTAACGAAGAGGGGGACCCTTCGGGGTCCCCCTCGCGGTTTCGCGCCCCCCCTCCACCGTCCCCGTCGGGCCCCTACTCACCCAACAGTTCGATCCGGGCGACTTCGGCGCCGTCGCCGGCCCGATGGCCCAGCTTCACGATGCGGGTGTAGCCCCCGGGCCGGGCGGCGAAGCGCTTGCCGAGCTCGGCGAACAGCCGGTGCGTCACGGCCCGGTCCTTGAGGCGCCGCTCCACCTGCCGTCGCGCGTGCAGGTCACCGCGCCGCGCCAGCGTGATGAGCCGCTCGGCGAACGGTCGCAGCTCCTTGGCCTTGGCCTCGGTCGTCACGATCCGATCGTGGCGGAACAGGCTGGTCGCGAGGTTATTGAGCGTCGCCTTCTTGTGGCTCGCCGTCCGGGAGAGCTGGCGACCCTTGGCGCGGTGCCGCATTACTCTTCCTCGCCCTCGGTGAGCTGCGCCTGCGGCGGCGTGCCGGGATCGAGCACCCGCAGCTCGCCCTCGACTTCGTCGAACCGCATCCCGAAGTTCAGCTGCTCGCGGCGCAGCACTTCGGCGATCTCGCCCAACGCCTTTTCTCCGACGTTCTTCACCTTGAGCAGGTCCTCTTCCTGGTACTGTACGAGGTCGGCCAGGGTGCGGATGCTGGAGTTCTTGAGCGAGTTGACCGAGCGCACCGAGAGACCCACGTCGTCGATCGAGCGGGCCAGGAGGTCCTTGAGCAGGCCGCTTGCGGCAGCGGTCGCCTCGCCCCCGCCGTTGCTGCCCGCCGCCGCGGCGACCATCGGCACTTTGCCGAAATCCACGAAGAACCGGAAGTGCTCCTGGGCCAGCGCGGCCGCGTAGGCGACGGCGTCCTCGGGGGAAATCGTCCCGTTGGTCTCGACCATCAGCGTCAGCCGGTCGTAGTCGGTGCGCTGCCCGACGCGCGTCTCCGCCACCGTGAAATTGGCGCGCCGGACCGGGTTGTAGATCGAATCGATGCGCACGACGTCGACCGGCATGGTGCGGTCGATCGGGTGCTGCTCCGCCTCGACATAGCCGCGGCCCTTGTTGACGTACAGCTCACCGCCGATCTCGCGCTCGTCCTGGAGCGTGAACAACAGCTGGTCCGGATTCACGACGGTGACCGAGCCGTGGCTCTCGATGTCGTGCGCGTACACGGGCCCCGCCTTCTCGGCCTTGATATGGAGCACCGCTTCGTCGACGTCGGGGGCGACCACGAGGGTGAGTTGTTTGAGCCGTTGGATGATCTGGTGCACGTCTTCGACCACCCCCGGGATCGTCTGGTGCTCGTGGACGACGCCGTCGAGCCGGAAGGCCCAGACGGCGGCGCCGCGCAGCGAGGAGAGCAGCATGCGCCGGAGGGAGTTGCCGAGGGTGTAGCCGTAGCCGCGCTCGAGCGGTTGCAGGCGGAACTCGGCGGCGTTCGGATTGTCCTCGCGCTTGGTCATTTCGACCAGGTGCGGTCGGACCAGGCCCGTCACATCGAGAGTCGTGATCACTTGGAATAGAGCTCGACGATTAGCTGTTCTTGCGCGGCGATCGGGATGGCGTCGCGGGTCGGCCGCTCCGTCATTCGCCCCAGCGCCTTGTCGGGGTCGACTTGAATCCACGAAACCGGCTGCGTCCGGCCGAAGTGCTCGAGCGCGACCCGGATGAGCGTGAGCTCGCGACTCGCCTCGGCCACTTTCACTTCATCCCCGGGCCGCACCCGGTAGGACGGGATGTCCACGGTGCGCCCGTTGACGTGGATGTGGCGGTGCCGCACCAGTTGCCGGGCCTGCCGCCGCGAGGTGGCGAACCCCATCCGGTAGACCAGGTTGTCCAGCCGGCTCTCGAGCGCGACCAGGAGCGCTTCGCCGGTCACGCCGGGCTCCCGGAGCACGCGCTCGAAGATGTTGCGGAACTGGCGCTCGGAGAGACCGTAGATCCGCTTGACCTTCTGCTTCTCCCGCAGCTGCTTGGCGTACTCGGACGCCTTGCGACGCCGGCCGGTCGACTGGCCGTGCATGCCGGGGGCATACGCGCGCCGCTCAACGGCACACTTCTCGGTCAGGCAGCGCGTGCCCTTGAGGAACAGCTTCGTGCCCTCGCGGCGGCACAGCTTGCAGGCGGGTCCCGTGTAGCGCGCCATGGGTCAGACCCGCCGCTTCTTGGGCGGCCGGCACCCGTTGTGGGGAATCGGCGTGACGTCGCGAATCGAGCGCACCTGCAGGCCAGCCGTGGCGAGGGCCTGGATGGCCGATTCCCGCCCGGAGCCGGGACCCTGGACCCGCACGTGCACGCGCCGCACGCCCAGGTTGACCGCCTCCCGCGCCGCCTGCTCGGCCGCGACCGTCGCCGCGAACGGGGTGGATTTCTTGGAGCCTTTGAACCCCGCCTTGCCGGACGAGCCCCAGGCGAGGGCGTTCCCCTGCAGGTCCGTGATCGTGATGAGCGTATTGTTGAACGTCGCCGTGATGTGGGCGATGCCCTCCGCCTCGACGACCTTCTTGGCGCGCTTGGCGCCCGTGGCTTTCGCTTGAGCCATTTACTTTTTCAAGATGGGCTTTTTCTTGCCCGCGATGGCGCGCCGGGGTCCCTTCTTCGTCCGCGCATTCGTGTGCGTGCGCTGGCCGCGCACCGGCAGATTCTTGCGATGGCGGCCGCCCCGATAGGTGCCGATGTCCATCAATCGCTTGATGTTCATCGCCACTTCGGTGCGCAGCGCCCCTTCCACCTTGTAGTCGCGCTCGATCACCTGGCGCAGCCGTGCGACTTCCGCGTCCCGCAGGTCGCGCACCCGGGCGTCGGGATTGACACCCGTTTCCGCGAGGATCTTGCGCGCGTTGTTCGGGCCGATCCCGTAGATGTAGGGCAGCGCGTACTGGATCTTCTTCTCACGCGGCAGATCCACACCGGCAATACGTGCCACGCGCTAGCCCTGCCGCTGCTTGTGCTTGGGGTTTCGCTTGCAGATCACGCGGATCACGCCCCGCCGCTTGATCACCTTGCAATGTTCACAGATCGGCCGGACGCTCGAACGTACCTTCAACGGACCCTCGCGGAGAAATTTTCCAACTCAGTCTTGAACAATAGCCGGGCCCGTAAGTCCACGCAAGGGGCGCGATTAGGGCGCGCTGCGCAACTCCACCAACACCCAACGCTCCCCCTGCCGGCGGAACCCCAAAAACAGGGTCTCCCGCCGCAGGTCCGCCGTCCCGGCCACCACGAACACTCGCTCCAGTTCCACGAACCCCCGACCCTGCTCCACTTCGCGCAGCGCCGTGACGTCCAGCGACCGCTCTTCCGCGGCTCGGAAGTAACGCCGGAGCAGCTCGGCCGCTTGCGCCCGCCCGAGGGCAGCGGACGGGTCCGCGCCCGCGATCTGAAGCACTAAAGAGGGGCTCTGCGCGACCAATCCTTGGGCGTCATGCGCCAACCACGCATCGCGCGCCCGTCGAGCCGCGTCGGCGAGGGAGGCTTGAGCGGCGACCCACAAACCCACCACTACCAGGACAAGCCGGCTCATAGACTCTCCACCAAACCGCGGAAGGCCGCGACCGGGTCCGCGGCCCGAGTGATCGGCCGGCCTACCACGAGGTGCGTGGCACCTTGCCGCACGGCGTCGCGGGCGGACACGGTGCGCGCGTGGTCCTCAGCCTCCGCCCCCCCCCCATCCCCCGCCGCCCGGATCCCCGGGACCACGATCCACGGCCCGGCCCCGAGCGCCTCTCGCAGCAGCCCGACTTCCCGTCCCGAGGCGACGACGCCCCGCAGGCCGGCGTGTATAGCGTTGCGTGCCAAGCGCTCCGCCTCGAGGCCCAGATCCGGCACGCCGCGTCCGACGACCTGCTCGAACCCGCCGGCATCGTGCGACGTCAGCACGGTTATTCCCACGAGGGGGAGGTCGCCGGCCGCCTGCGACGCGGCCGCGAGCATGGCCGGCCCACCCAAGCAATGGACGGTCGCCATCGCGACCCCAAGGTCGCGCGCCGCGGCCACGGCTCCCGACACGGTACTGGGGATGTCGTGCCACTTGAGATCCAGGAACACCCGGACGCCGCGGGCCGCGAACTCCCGCACCAGTGCCGGCCCCTCGCGCACGTAGAGCACGGGGCCGAGCTTGGCCCACTCAAGCCCCGGGAGGCGACTCGCGAGGGTCAGAGCCTCGCGGCCGCTCGGCAGATCGAACGCCACGATTAGCTCAGCCATCGGCGAGTGCGCGGGCGATGCGCTCCGGCACCCGGGGGTCCGCCAGCGCTGCGGTGCCGATCGCGATCAGGGTGGCGCCGGCACGCAGGTACTGGCGCGCGTCGTCCGCCGTGCGGATGCCGCCCACGCCGATGACCGGGAGCTCGACGCGCTCGCGGACCCGGCAGGTGGCGAGCACGCCGATCGGCAGGAGCGCGGGCCCGCTCACCCCGCCCGAGCCGTTGCCCAACCGGGCGTCGAGCGTCCCGGGGATCGTGTTCACCAGGCTCACGGCGTCGGCGCCCTGGTCCCCGGCCACCCGTGCCAGGGCGGCGATGTCGGGGAGCACCGGAGACAGTTTCACGACCAGGGGCCGGGTGGCGACCCGGCGGCACCGGCCGACGAGCTCGGCGAGCGCCGGCTCCGAGGCGCCGAACTCCAATCCCCCGGCCGCCGTATTCGGACACGACGCATTGATCTCAAACGCCGTCACGGCCTCGATTCCGGTGAGCGCTTCGATGACGCGGACGTAGTCGTCGATGGTGGCCCCCGCCACGTTCACCAGGACGCGCGCGCGCCGCAGTGTCCCGGCGAGCCACGGGAGCTCGTGGGCGCGCACCACGTCGAGCCCCGGATTGGCGAGCCCCACGGCGTTGAGCATGCCGCCCGGGAACTCCGCCACGCGGGGGGTGGGATGCCCGCGGCGCGGCTCCGGGGTCACCGCCTTTGTGATCAGGCCGCCCAGGGCGTCGAGGTCGATCACGCCGGCGACCTCGCGGCCGAAACCGGCCGTGCCGGCTGCCAGGAGGACCGGGTTCTGGAAGCTGGCGCCGAGCACCGTGACGGGCGACGCCGTCATGGCCGGTCCCGCACCCCGCGCCCGGCGCCGAACACGACCTTCCGCTCGAACTCGAGCAGGTAGGCGACGATCCCGTCCGCGACGGCGTTGACGATCTTGCGCTGTCCCAGGCTGGAGGCGATGAACGCCGCGTCGGTGCGGTTGGTGGCGAACCCCACTTCCAGGAGGATCGCGGGCCGCCGCGCGCGCGACAGCACCATGAAGCCCGCCTGCTGCACCCCGCGGTTCTCGCCCGGATGAATGGCCGCCACTTTGGCCTGCACCAGATCGGCGAGCCGCGCCGACTCCCGGAGGTATTCGTTCTGCTGTAGATCCCGCAGAATGAAGCCCAGATCGCCGTCCAACGCCGCGGGCGTGCCCATCTCGAACCGGATCGCTTCGTTCTCCGTTTTCGCCACGCGCTTCTGGTCTTCGGTCTTCGCGTCGGACAGGAAGTAAGTTTCCGCCCCGGTCACCGCCGTCCGGCGCCGTCCCTCCGGCATGGCGTTGACGTGAATGCTGACGAAGAGATCGCAGTCGTCCGTGCAGTGCGGGCCTCGATCCATCAGGTCGACGAGGGTGTCGGTCGCGCGGGTCAGGGTCGCGACGAGACCGCGCCGGGTGAGCTCGGCCCGCAGCAGCCGGCCGATTGCCAGCGTCACGTCCTTTTCGAACAGGCCGGACGGGAGGTAGAGCCCCAGGTTGCCGGGATCGGGCCCGCCGTGCCCGGGGTCGATGACGATGGCGTGCGGCTGGCGCAGGCCTGTGACGGGGTGCGGCGCGGACGTCGGGAGAGCCGAGGCCGGTCCCCCACCCCCGCCGGGGGGCGGGGAGGCGCGGACGGGCAGCGCGGCGACCGGCGCCACGACCTCCAGCCGGGCCGCGGCGGGGTCCCAGCGGTAGCGTCCGCCGAGGGCCCGCGGCACCGATACCACCAGCCAGTGGAGGGGCAGGAAGAGCGTGTCGCGCGCGAGATACGGCCCGCCCACCAGGGAGTACACGACGCCGCCGGTCCGCACATAGGGGGCGCCGAGCTCGAAGATGAAGCTCGTGCCGCCGAGGCCCACCGTCGCCCGGGCGCCATGCAGCGCGATCTGGAGCCCGAGCGGGCCGGCGAGCAGCGGCGCCGCAATCGCGGCCACCTCGCGCTCCTCGGTCACCGGGACGCTCGTTTCGCCCCGCTCCGTCGCGATGACCACCGCCTGGGGAGGAACCGGGACGGCGCCCCGATGGGAGAGCAGAGCGGTCGCGCAGAGCAGCAGCGGCGCCCGGGTCACCGCCGGCGATCCCGGAAGGCGCGGGCGACTTCCCGCTCCGCGTCGCGCCGCTTCAGATCCTCGCGCTTGTCGTGCTGCTTCTTGGCGCGCGCCAACGCGATCGCCACCTTGGCGATGCCGTCCCGGAAATACAGCTCGAGCGGAACCAGCGTGAGGCCCTTGCGGGTCGTGGCGCCGAACAGACGGCGGATCTCACGCTTGTGGAGCAGCAGCTTGCGGGAACGCGCCGGCGGCGGGTTGTTATAGCTGCCGGGGGCGTAGTGGGAGATGGTCATGCCCTCGAGCCATACCTCGCCGTTGCGCACATGGGCGTAGGCCTCACCCAGGCTCGCCTTCCGGTCGCGCAACGACTTGACCTCGGTCCCCGTAAGGACGAGCCCCGCCTCCCACGTCTCCAGGAGGTGGTAGTCATGGCGCGCCCGCGGGTTACGGGCGATGGATACGTTGTCGTCCAAGGCGTCAGGCCAAGATATGCGTTGACTTGAGGTTATACAACGGTCTATATTCGCCGTTCCGAAGCCGCCGAAGTGGTGGAATTGGTAGACGCGCTGCGTTCAGGGCGCAGTGGGCGCAAGCCCGTGTGGGTTCGAGTCCCACCTTCGGCATGTTCCACAGATTCGAAGAGTCAAAGACGCTAAGAGGCGAAGGCACACCTCTTAGCCCCTTAGCCCCTAGTATCTCGGAACTCCCGGGTCCACCTCCACGCTCCACGCGTCGATTCCCCCCGTCAGGCTCCGGACTTTGGCGAAGCCGGCAGCTTTCAGGATCTCGAGCGCCTTCATGGAGCGCACGCCATGGTGGCAGTGCGTGATGATCTCCGAATGGCCGTCGAGCTCCGACAGGCGGTCGGGGAGCTCACGCAGCGGGATGAGCCTGGCTCCCTCGATGTGCGCGATCTGGTGCTCGTGCGGCTCGCGCACGTCGAGGACGACGAGACTGGGGTTCCGCGCCCACTCCTCCTTCACCTCCCGCGCGGTGATTGCCGGTCCCGCGTATACCGGCTCGGCGCCGACGCCGCAGAACGCCTCGTAGTCGATGAGCCCCGTGACGGTGGGCTCGGTCCCGCACACCGGGCAGTCGGGGTCCTTCTGGAGCTTGAGCTCCCGGAACGTGAGCTTCAGCGCGTCGAACAGGAGTAGGCGGCCGATCAGAGGATCCCCGACTCCCAGGATCAGCTTGAGCGTTTCCATCGCCTGGATCGAGCCGATGATCCCGGGGAGAACGCCGAGCACTCCGCCTTCGGCGCAGGATGGCACCAGCCCCGGCGGTGGCGGCTCGGCGTACAGGCAGCGGTAGCAGGGTCCGGCTTTCGCATGAAAGACCGACGCTTGGCCCTCGAACCGGAAGATCGATCCATACACGTTCGGCTTCCCGAGCAGGACGCATGCGTCGTTCACCAGATAGCGCGTCGGGAAGTTGTCGGTCCCGTCCGCGACGATGTCGAACTCCCGGAGGATCTCCAACGCGTTTTGGGCAGTCAGGCGCGTTTCGAAGGTCTCCAGCCGCACGTGCGGGTTCAGGTCCTGGAGCCGCTCCCGCGCCGAGTCGAGCTTCGAGGCGCCCACGTTGGACGTCCCGTGAAGCACCTGGCGTTGGAGGTTGGTGCGGTCGACCACGTCGAAGTCGACGAGGCCGAGCGTGCCGACGCCGGCCGCGGCGAGGTACAACGCGGCTGGCGAGCCCAGGCCTCCGGCGCCCACGAGCAGCACCCGCGCGGCTTTCAGCTTGCGCTGGCCTTCCACGCCGACGTCGGGAAGGATCAGGTGCCGCGAGTAGCGTAGGATCTCTTCGTGCGACAACGCGGGCAATTCCGCGGCCACGGCCGTGTCTCCCCTTCCGCCCCCGGCAATGCTCGGGATGATCGACACCGTGTCCCCGGGCCGCACCGGGGTCTCCCGGTGGGCGAGGTGCCGGATGTCGCGGTCGTTCACGTAGACGTTCACAAAGCTGCGGAGCCGGCCGTCCTCCGCAAAGAGGTGCGGCCGCAGGGCGGCGTGCTCGGCCGCGAGGCGCTCGAGGAGCTCGCCCACGCTCGAGGCCTTCACCTCGAGCGCGTCCTGCCCCCCGACGAACGGCCGCAGCGGGGTGGGAATCAAAACGGTGACTGCCATACGATCTTTCCTTCCATGGTAACGGGCTCCTCGACAAACCCGGTGCGGTCGTCCCGGAGCACCCAGCTTCGCGGGACGCCGGCTCTCCCACGCCGGACCTCCACGATCACGTAGGAAAGCCGCGGCCAGCCGTGCTCCCGGTCGTAGGCCGAGGGCTTGGGCGGATGGTCGGGGTGCGAGTGATAGACGCCGACGATCTCCAACCCGTCCCGGTCGAGCCGCTCCTGCGCCCGCCGGACGGACTCGGGGTCGATGCGGTAGCGGTTGCGCCGGCTGTCGCGCCGCGCATTGAGCAGCGGAACCAGCGTCACCCCCGTTTTCCGGTCGCCGCCGGTCTCTCCCTCCCACAGCCCGCCGATCAGACCGCACGCCTCCTCCGGGTAGGCGGCCTCGGCGCGCCGACGGATGGACTCCAGGTGCCGGGATTCCAGGGCGAGCGTCATGCGAAGCGACGTCGCTCGCTCAGATAGCGAGTGCCGGCGTCGGGAGCGATCACGACAATGACGTCGGAGCCTCGGAGCGTCGGCGGGCCGGACGGCAGGCGCCGCGCTGCCACGACCGCCGCCCCGGTGGACCAGCCAACGAATAACCCTGTGTCCCGGGCGAGCCGGCGGACCATCTCGTCGGCCTCCTCGGTCGAGACGAACTCCATTCGATCCGGAACCGCAGGATCGTAGATCCCCGGGACCACCGCCGTCGCGAGATGCTTGAGGCCCTCCAGCCCGTGGAACGGGGCGTCGGGCTGTACTCCGACCAGCTGAATCCCGGAGGACAGCTCCTTGAGGCGCCGGCCGGTGCCGATCAGCGTCCCGGTAGTTCCCAGGCCGGCCACCAGGTGCGTCACCCGCCCCGCTGTTTGGTGCCAGAGTTCCTCCGCCGTCGTCAGGCGATGCGCGAGGGGGTTGGCAGGGTGGGAGTACTGGTCGGCGTACCAGTAGCGGTCGGGACGCGCCGCAGCGAGCGCGCGCGCGCGGCGGATCGCCCCATCCATCCCTTCGAGCGGATCCGTGAGGATCACTTCGGCGCCGTACGCTTGGAGCAGGCCCGAACGCTCCGGCGTGGCGCTCGCGGGCACACATACCGTGATGCCGATCCCCGCCGCGGCGCCCAGCATCGCGTAGGCGATCGCGGTATTGCCACTCGACGCGTCGAGCAGGCGTTTGCCCGGTAGCGCGCGCCGGCGGAGCCCGTCGCGCAAGATGAACAGCGCCGCGCGGTCCTTCACGGAGCCGCCCGGATTGAGCCATTCCGCCTTGAGAAACAGCGACGGGGACGGACGCGGGAAAACAGGGGAAGGGCACAGCGGGAGCAGCGGCGTCTGCCCCACGAGCGACCACAGTGCCGGCTCTGGAGCCGCCTTCCCCGGCTTGCCCCTCCGTTCCCGGACCTTCTCCGCTGCGCGCATGGACTCCTCTGAATCCGCCATATCCGACCGTTCCGGTCGGGTATCCGTTGAAAAAAATCCCTGGGGCGGCGGGTTCAGCTCCCGACCGCGACCCCTGTGATCTGGTACACCTCGGGCTCTTCGCGCAGCAGATCGGCGAGGGAGATCCCGCCCAACAGCTCGTTGATCCGCCGCTCCAGCATGCGCCATACCGGGCGGATACTGCACGAGGCGTCCGGGCTACATCGGGCGGGGTCGACGGGATGAAGGTCGCAATTGACTTCGAAGGTGACGTGCTCGGAGGCTTCTATCACGTCTTTCACGGTGATGGCCTGCGGCTTTCGGGCGAGCAGGTAGCCGCCCTTGGCGCCCCGGACCGAGTCGACGATGCCGGCCCGGCGCAGGCGCAGCAGGATCTGCTCGACATAGTCGTGGGGGAGGCGCTCCTGCGCGGCCAGCTCGCGCGCCGCCGCCGGCCCCCGCCCGGCCCGCCGGGCGAGGTGGCGGGACACGATGAGGCCGTATTCGGCCCAGGTAGTCACGCGCATGCGTGCAATATAGGACGGTACCGCCCCGCGACTCCACCCCACCTGGACGACACCCCCTCCCCCCTCAACCCCGGCGGGAGAGGGCGGTAGGTTCTACGCTAGCCAGCAGCCGAGGAGGTCATGCGATGCCGGAAGAGGAGATCGGGACCGTCGTGCATTTTTTCGGCGGGCCGAGCGTCGCCGTCGTCCGCCTGACGGCCGGCGAGGTGGCGATCGGCGACACGGTGCGCTTCGTCGGACACACGACCGATTTCAGCGAGACCGTGACGTCGATGGAGGTCGACCACAAGAAGGTGGAGCGCGCGCGCGCGGGCGAGGAAGTGGCGATTCAGGTGGTCGGGCGCGCGCGACCGCACGACAAGGTGCTCCGCGCGGTCTAGGGCGCCTTGGGATGCACCAGCTTCGGGCTGACGCTCGCGCCGACCTGCAGGCCGAACACGTTGCTCCCCGTGGCGCGCTGCAGCCAGAGCAAGCGGGCGTTGAGGTTGACCATGGCCCGCTCGCCCGCGTAAATGTCGAACCCGATCCCGCCGTGCGCGCCCTGGGCGAGGCCGCGGTCCGGCCCCACTTCGGGGAAGCCGGCGATCAGGAGCCCGAGCTCGCCGTAGAACCGGCCCCAGCGGGGGTGGAGGGAAGCCTCGTAGCCGGGGGCGAACAACACCGCGTGCGGCTTGCAGCCCGGCGGTGTGCAGCTCTCGGTAACCTTGAACGCGGCGTAGTCGATCTGCAGCCCGACGGTGGATGATTTCTTGGTGTCGCGGCGGAAGCGAACCCCGAAGAACGGGCCGCGGCCCTCGAGCGGGCCCGAGACCGGGATGAGGAAGCTGAGCGCCGGCCCGAGAGTCCCCCTCAGAAGCTCGGATTGGCGCGGCGGCCCGAAGGCGACCGAGACGGTGGCCCGGGCCTCCAGGCCTTGGAGCTGCCGGGGCAGCACCTGGAAGAAGCGTCCCTCCACGACGGCGACGACGGCGTCACCCGCGCCGACCCGTACCCCCAGCCCGAAGCCGAGCCCGAGCTCGCTCGTGGTCTCAACTGTCCCCGGGCAGCTGCCCAGTAGGGGCACGCGCGACTCGCTCACCCGGGCGAGTCCGACCTGGCTCGAGGCGAACGGGGCGACGCCGCGCGCGCCCACCGGGTAATAGTACGAATCGAGCCCCACGAAGGTCAGCGCCAGCTCGCAGGCGCCGTTGGACAGATCCGGATAGCGGGACACCGTCAGTCCGGTTTCCGCGTCATCCCCCGTCAGCAGCGCGATGACGGCGCCGAAGGAGGTGTAACTGCGGCTAGTGCTCCCCTCATCGATGGCGATGGTGGACGCGGTGGGCCCGACCCGAACTCGTCGCTGGGCGGACAGCGGAGCGGCGGCGCAGGTGAGCGCCGCCACCAAGGGTAGCAGTTGCTTCATGAGCAGCATGGGTACTACATCCGCGGGGCCAGGTTCCGTGACCGCGATCACCGGTCCCCTCCCCGCGCCCGCCCGCTTACTTGATCAGGAACCCCGTCACGAGCCCGGCGGCGTTCATTCGCACCAGCCAGGACCAGAACTCGGCCTTGAGCAACGGCCGCACCCGGTCGAACCACACGCCGCTTCCGATGGTCGCCAGCGCGATCGTCGGCAACCAGAGCACGGTCGCGAACTCCATCCCCGCCAACGGGCCACCGCCCTCGACCCACAGGCCGGCCTTGAACCGCGCGTACAGGTAGGCGAACACGACCCCAAAGGCGAGCGCGAGCGCGGCGGCCTTGATCATCAGCGATCCCATCTCCACCTTTTGGCCGGCCGGCGGCGGCGTGACGAACCCCTCCATCCCCTTGCCGAACACCTTGCTCCACATCACCCAATCGGCCAGATACGCGACGACGCCAGCGATGAGCCCGGCCACGATCCAGTTCATGGACAGCCCTCCCGGTTGAGTTGCGCTGCGGTCATCTAGCCTCCGCCTCCGATCCCACGGACCCCGAGCTCCGTCATGGCCCGCAGGTCCAGCACCTCGTCCAGCTCCTTGCCTTTCAGCAGTCCCTTCTCCATCACGAGCTGCCGCACGGTGACGTTCTTCTCGACCGCTTCTTTGGCGAGCTTCGCCGCCTCGGCATAGCCGATCTTGGGAGCGAGCGCCGTGACGAGCGCGGGACTCCGGTCGAGCCAATACGCGCACATCGCCTCGTTCGCTTCGATCCCTTCGATACAGCGCTCGGCGAACACCCGGCTCGCGTTGGTGAGGATCATCAAGGTGAACAGGAGGTTGTGCGCGATCACCGGCATCATCACGTTCAGCTCGAGCTCCCCCGCCTCGGCCGCCGTCGCGATCGTCGTGTCGTTCCCCAGCACCTGGAAGCACACCTGATTGACCATCTCGGCGACGGACGGGTTCACCTTACCCGGCATGATGCTGGAGCCGGGCTGCACGGCCGGCAGGGAGATCTCGGCCAATCCGGTTCGGGGGCCCGAGGCGAGCAGCCGGATGTCGCTCGCGATCTTGCCGAGATCCACCGCGTACGTGCGGAGGGCCCCCGAAACCGCCGTCGCGTCGCCCATCGACTGCATCAGCTGGACGCGGTCCTTCCCCTCGCGCAGCTCGAGCCCGGTGATCACTTTGAGGTGTTTCACCATGAGCGCGGGGTAGCGTGGCTCGGCGTTCAACCCCGTCCCCACGGCCGTTCCGCCGATGCCGAGGTCGCGCAGGTAGTCGGCGGCCTGGGCGATGCGCTCGCGATTGCGCTCGACCGTGCGGCTGCAGGCGGTGAACTCCTGGCCCAGCCGGATCGGGGTCGCGTCCTGGAGGTGGGTGCGACCCGACTTGAGCACGGTGTCGAACGCCCGGCCCTTCGCGAGGCAGGCGCCCGCCAGGCGATCGAGCGCTTCGAGCAGCCCCGGAAGCAAGGCGAGCGCGCCGAGGCGAATCGCCGTGGGAATCACGTCGTTGGTCGACTGGGCCATGTTGACGTGATCGTTGGGGTGCACCGGCCGGTATTCGCCGCGCCGGCCGCCCAGCAGCTCGTTCGCCCGGTTGGCCAGGACCTCGTTACAGTTCATGTGGTGCGACGTGCCCGCCCCCGCCTGGTAGGGATCGACCACGAACTGGTCGCGGTGGGAGCCGGTGAGCACTTCGTCGGCCGCGCGGACGATCGCGTCCGCCAGTTGGGCCTCGAGGCGCTTGGTCTCTTTGTGGGTCAGGGCCGCGGCTTTCTTGATCCACACGACCGCGTCGACGAACACCGGCAAGGGCGCGAGCCCCGAGATGGGGAAGTTGTTGCGGGCCCGAAGGGTCTGGATCCCGTAGAGCGCCTCGGCCGGGACCGGCAGCTCACCCAGCGGGTCGCGTTCGATGCGGGTCTGACTCATCGGCTCGGTCCGATCACGCAGGTCACCATCGGTGCTCAACCAGGAATCGCCCATGCCACTCGCGGAGTCGTTTCAGCATTTGCCGTCCCGGGCCGTCTTCGCGGCGGACCGGATGACCAAGTCCGACTGTTTTCGCTCCAAGCGGCTGTTGGTCGGCCTCAATTGCTTCGAGCCCGGCCAGGGGCAGCCGGTTCACGCCCACGCGGACGCGGACAAATTCTATGTGGTCGTGAGTGGAAAAGCGAGATTCCGCGTGGGGGAGCGCGCGTACAATGCGTCAGCGGGAGATCTGGTGCTGGCACCGGCGGGAGAGCCGCACGGCGTAGAGCGCGCCGAGGAGAGAACTGTCGTGCTCGTAGCGATGGCACCGGCGCCGACCGAGACGGGTGGCAAACAGTCAGGCGCGTAGGCGCACAGGCGCGTAGCGGGTGTCAGGAATCAGTCGGTAGGGCCCGCCTGCTTGCTCTCTCCTGCCAACCGCTGTGCGCCTACGCGCCGGCGCGCCTGGCTGTCCCGCTTCCATTTGCTGCGTGCTATTTGGTGGGCTCGACTCGCAGCGCGTCATTGAATCGGTTGAAGTACTCGGCTAGTCCGATCACCATCGTGAGCTCGGCGATCTGGCCCGGGTCCCACGCGGCCGCCAGCCGTTCGAACAACGCGTCGGCAACCTCGTGCCCCGAGCGATGCACGACGTCGGCGTAGGCCAACGCCGCTTGCCATCCGGCCTCGAGCCGCTCGATCTCGTCCCCGCCGCCTTGCCCCTGGATCGCCGCGAGCAGCGCTTCGCTCGCCCCATGCCGTCTTGCCAAGACGGTGTGGGAGGTGAGTCAGTAGCGGCAGCGATTGTGATGGGAGATCCGCACCCAGAGGAGCTCCTTCAGGAGCGGCGGCACCGTGCCCTCGTTCATCACGGTGCGGAAGTGGGCGATGGCGGTCTGCAGGTGCCGGGGCCGAACCGCCATGGTCCGGAACATGTTGGGGATGTTGCCGCGCTCCCGGAGATAGGTCTCGAAGATGGGCCGGACGTCGGCTGCCGCCTCTTCGGGGGTAAGCGGTCGGAGCCGTGGTTCGCTCATGCACTACTCCCGGACGGAGGAGGGGGAGGAAGCGGGGGCGGGCGGCGCCGAAACCACCCGATGCTGAACAGCTCCTTGGCCGCCGCGGCGCCGTGCGTGCGTACCAGGAGATAGACACCGACGATGCCGAGCAGGGCAACCGTGTAGAACCGCCACACCAGCAGCGTGAGGATCTGTTGACCCGCTCCGAACTGCCCGGCGAACCCCGAGAGAAAGGCGACCTCGATCCCCCCCCCCCCCGAGGGCAGCGGGACGACCAGGGCCGCATGCAGAAGGGCCAGGGCGCCGAAGAACATGACGCCGAACGCCGGGGCGTCGGCGTGCCCCCAGACGAGCGCGGGCAGGACGAGGGCTCGGGCCGCGAGGCTGACGGCGGTGAGCAGGGCGGCCGCGCCGAGCACCCACCAGGGGGCGCGCCGCGCGTGGGCGAGGGCCACGCGCCACTGGCGCCGCACGCGGTGCCGGATCCGCCCCGCGCGGACCAAGCGTTGCAATCCGTAAACCGCGAGCAGGACCGCCAGCGCGACGAGTTCCAGCACGAGCAGGTCGCGCGCGAGGTTGCGCCCCAGCCAGCCCGAGATGGCTTCGCTCCAGTCGGTGATGTAGAAAACGGCGAGCGCGATCACCACGAGGCCGAACACCGGCCACTCGGCCGCCACCTCCACGCCGAGGGCCACCATGGATGTCACCGGCCGCACGCCCGACCAGGTCAACCCGAGAAAGCGCGCCGGCTCGCCGCCCAGCCGGTTGGGCGTCAGCGTCGAAGCGGCTTCGCCGTAGAGGTTCAGGCGTAGCGCGTCGCGGAACGACAGCGCTCCGCCCGCGGCCCAGGTGGCGAGCTGGATGCGCCACGCGCGCGCGACGCAGTCCAGCGCCAGGAGACCCAGGGCGAGGAGGTGGCTCACCGGAATCCTGAAATCAGTCCGAGCAGTCGCCGAGGGGATAGACGTGGCCGCAATTGGGGCACGGGTTCTTACAGCCCCACGCCCGGGAGGGGACGGCGCAACCGCACCGGAGGCACTCGAGCCTCGGCTCAGGCGAGGCGGGAGGCGCCGGTGAGGAAGGGATTGGTGCGCCGCTCGCGTCCGATGGTGGTGTCGGGTCCATGTCCGCTGTGCACTACGGTGGCGTCGGAGAGTGTCAACAGCTCGCGCTCGATGCTGCCGATCAGGGTGTCCATGTCGCCCCCCGGCAGGTCCGTCCGTCCGATAGAGCCGGCGAACAGCACGTCGCCGCCGAACACGACGCCCGGCCCCACGAGGCAGACGCTGCCGGGCGAGTGGCCCGGGGTGTGGCGCACGGCGAAGCGCACCGCGCCCACGCTTACCACATCGCCATGAGTGAGTGCCCGGTCGGGAGCCGGCAGGCTCGGCGCCCGGAGCCCGAACCAGGCGGCCTGCTGCGGCACCGCGTCGTACAACGGCCGGTCGGCCGGATGCAGGTACACCGGCGCGCCGCTCTCGGCCGCCACCTCGGGCACCCCGAGAACGTGGTCCAGATGCGCGTGGGTGAGCCAAATGGCGGTCGGACGCACGCCGGCGGCCGCGATCGCTCGGCGGATGAGCGCCGTGTCCTCGCCAGGATCGATGACCGCGCACTCGCCCGTGGCCTCGTCGATCACGAGATAACAGTTCTCCAGAAACTGCCCGTTGGGGATCTGGACGACCTTCATGACAGGGCGGCCGCCCCCTCTTTGGCCTTCTCCTGCAGTACGGCGAGGTATTTCTCGACCGCGATCACCGCCGTCGTGGCGTCGCCCACGGCGGTCGTGATCTGCCGAGTGAGCTGGCTCCGGACATCCCCCGCCGCGAACAGCCCAGGAATGGAGGTCATCATCCGGTCGTCGGTGATGAAGTACCCGCTGGCGTCGTGCTGAAAGTGCCCCTCGACGAGCTGCGAGTTGGGCTTGAACCCGATGAAGACGAAGACGCCCCCGACCTCGAGCTGCGACACCTTCCCCTCGGAGGTATCCCGGAGCGCGAGGTGCGTGACCTTGGGGCCGTCGCCGCGGATAGCGGTGACGACCTTATTCCAGATCACCTCGATCTTCGGGTTCGCGAAGACGCGCTCCTGGAGGATCTTCGACGCGCGGAACTGGTCGCGCCGGTGCACGATATACACCTTCCGAGCGTAGCGGGTGAGGTAGTCCGCCTCCTCGACCGCCGCATCGCCTCCCCCCACCACGGCGAGCACCTCGCCCTTGAAGAACGCGCCGTCGCATACCGCGCAATACGAAACGCCCTTGCCGGCGTACTCCAGCTCCCCCGGAACGCCGAGCTTCACGGGCGTCCCGCCGGCGGTGAGGATCACGGTCCGGGCCCGGTAGGTTCGGCTGCCCCCCGCCCCGACGGTCTGGACCTCGAACCAGTCCTCCGCCTTGCGGACGCGCTCGACCGTGGCGGTGACGAGCTCCGCGCCGAACTTCTTCGCGTGCGCGGTCATCTTCTGGGCGAGCTCCCGCCCGAGAATGCTCTCGAAGCCGATATAGTCTTCGATGAGCTCGGTGTTCAGCAGCTCGCCCCCCGGAAGGCCCCGCTCGATGGTCAGCGCCTTGAGCATCCCGCGTCCGGCATACATGGCCGCGCACAGGCCCGCCGGGCCCGCGCCGACGATGATGAGGTCGTATTCGGCAGTCTCAAGATCCTTCGTTGCGCTCATCCGTCCGGAATTCCAGTCGCGGGGGATTCCCCTCCCCCCCCAGGGCGCGCGCGAGCTGCGCGCGGAAGCGAACCGTCTCGAACTCCACGTCGGGACGCTGCGGACCCGCCAGTTTCTCCAGCGCGGCGGCCCCGACCGCCACGACCCCGTGACGATTGCGCCGCTGGAGGTGCAACAGGGCGGCGGCGGCCTGGATCAGCCCCTGCCAAACCGTCGCCTCATCCCGCTTAATAATAGAACGCCAGACGGTTTCCAATGCCTCGTGCGCGAGCCAGTATTGCCCCTCGTTGAACAAGTCGCGGGCGTGCCTGAGCTGCTCCTTGCGCTGCTCCGGCGTCACGGCCCGGAGTGACCGGGACGGACGGGGGAAGACGGGGAACGACCGATGTTGAGCAGGTTCACCGCGCCATGGCAGCTCGAGATCGTGCCGACCAGGACGGCCGCGGGTTCCCCACTCGCCTCCCCCCCTTCCCCGGCCTCCGCCACCAGCCGGTCGCCCGCGAGCACGGCGTCGACCGCGAAGGTCCCCACACCGAAGACGTGGTGCTGGCACACAAACAGCGCGGGGCCCGCGACGGACCGGCCGCTGCGCCGCAGCTGCTCTGCGAGCCCCCGCACCGCATCGGCCATCTCCCAGGTGCGCGGCGCGCCGATCGCGGGGCAGATCGCCGGCTCAATGCAGTGCGTGGGGCAGATCCAGTCGGCGAACGAGACGTAGCGCGTGCCGTCGCCCGCCGTCCGGTCGTAGGGCAGGTCGAGCCCGCCTGGGACGGGCTCCACCGTCACGAAGCGGCCGGGCCAACGGGCCCGCGCGCGGCGCAGCACCCAGTCGAACATGAGGTGCGGCATGTGAGGCGAGGGGACGACGTAATCCGCCGGAGCGCCGAGGGCCGTGGGCCGGGCGTCGGACAGGAACCCATCAAAGAAGGCGATCCAGTCGCTCGTCACGAAACGCCGATCGGACGCCACGCCGAGCTCGCCGCGCGCGCGGCAGTCGGCGTGTCGGTCGACGACGATCACGCTGCGGTAGTCGGCCTTGCCCTTCTGCTTCGCTTTGGCGAGCTGGGCGGCATAAAAGGCCCCGTAACACCCGCCGCCCACCACGATCACGTCCCGCATGCGCGCCGGGGATAGAGTGGCCGTCACCGGACCAGTCTCCCACCGTCGACCACGAGCACCGTCCCGGTGACGAAATCGCCGGCCTCGAGGAGGTAGCGCACCGCGCGCACGACGTCCTCAGGCGCGCCCAAGCGCCTGAGTGGGGTCGTCTCGGTGATGTGCTCGCGCGTCTTTCGGTCCCAGGCTTCGGGGAGCAGCACGGGACCGGGAGCGACGGCGTTGACCGCGACGTCCGGCGCGAGCGCGCGGGCCAGCGTCTTGGTGAGCATCACCACACCGGCCTTGCTGACGCAGTGCGGGAGGTAGCCGGGCCAGGGCTCGAAGGCGGCGACATCGGCGAGGTTGACGATCTTGCCCTTCGCCGGCCGGAGATAGGGCACGGCGCCCTGTGCCACGAAGAAGCAGGCCCGCAGGTTCAGGTCGAGCGTGGCATCCCAGCTTTCCGGCGTGACGGTTTCGATCGGCTGGTGGACCATGATGGCGGCCGAGTTGACGACGACGTCGAGCCGTCCCAAGGCGCGGGCCGCCTGATCGGCGAGCCCGCGGGCCGCGGCGGCATCGCGCAAATCGGCGCGCACCAACTCGGCGCGGCGCTCCTTCACCACGGCGCGAATGTCACGGGCCGTTGCTGCGGCGCCGTCGGCCGAGCCGTGGTAATGGACGGCCACGTCGCATCC
>JBOHSA010000169.1:0-4825 GCA_050732995.1 Gemmatimonadales bacterium
CCCTCCCCCCTTCGCGTGCCCGACGGAGGCTCGATGCGCCCTGGCCGTTCGACGCTGCTGCTCGCCCCCTTCATATCACTCGGTCTGCTCACCGCCGGCCTCGCGGCCCAGCAACCGGACACGACCCGGCGTGACAGCACTCCGCCCCCGGCCCCCGTCGTCACCCTGCCGCCCATCACCCTCACCGCCACGCGCACCGCCCGCACGGTGTACCAGGTGCCGCTCGCCGTCTCGCAGCTGGACCGCCGGCAGCTGTTCGGCGCCAGCGGCTACAGCCTGAGCGACGCGCTGAGCGCGGTGCCGGGCGTCGTGGCGCAGTCGCGCTACGGGTCGAGCGACGTGCGCATCACGATCCGCGGCTACGGCGCCCGTGGCGCCGGCGACCGCTCCAACGCGGGCACCAGCCGCGGCGTCCGGGTCCTGCTCGACGGCTTCCCCGAGACCGAGCCCGACGGCCGCACCTCGTTCGACGGCATCGACCTCGCGGCCGCCCACGGGCTGGAGGTCGTGCGCTCCAACGCCTCGGCGACCTGGGGCAACGCCGCCGGCGGCGTGATCAGCATCTCCACCCTCCCCGAGTTCGACCGGCGGTTCCTCGGCGGCGAGGCGATCGCCGGCAGCTTCGGGCTCCGCCGCCAGGCGGTGCGCGCCGGGACCGTGTTCGGCGCCGGCGGAACCGGCGGCCGGCTGTCCGCCTCCGTCGTGCACACCGATTTCGCCGGGTGGCGCGCGCACTCGGCCAGCCGCCGCTCGCTGCTGAACGCCGCGCTCGTCGCCCCGGTCGCCGAGCACACGCGGCTCGGCGTCTTCCTGATGGGCAGCGCCAACCTGTTCCGCATCCCCGGCCCGCTTACCCGCGCCCAGGCCGACTCCGCCCCCGAGCAGGCCAACGCCACCTACAACCAGCGGGACGAGCGCCGGGACAACCGCGTCGGCCGGCTCGGCGTCTCGCTCGACCACGAGCTCGGTGAGCGGCAGAGCCTTTCGGGAATGCTGTTCCTCAACCCCAAATCCCTACAGCGCTCCGAGCGCGGCACGTTCCGCGACTTCACCCGCTACCACCTGGGGGGCAACCTCGTCTACCGCCTGACGACGCCGCTCGGCCACGCGACGACCGGCATCTTCGTCGCGGGGCTCGACCGGGCCTACCAGGACGGCGCCATCCTGTTCTATTCGCTCACGGCCGCCGGGACCCGCGGCGACACGCTGCGCGACGACAAGCGCGAAGCCGCCGGCAACCTCGGCCTGTTCGTGCAGGAAGAAGTCCTGGTCGGCCGCTGGGGCGTCATCCTGGGCGCGCGCTACGACGACATCGCCTACGACTACCAGAACCACCTCGCCCCCGGGCTCGACGCCCGCAAGTCGTTCACCGGCGTCACGCCCAAGCTGGGCGTGACCTATCGCCCGACGCCCACGCACAGCCTCTACGCCTCGGTCGGCGGCGGGGTCGAGGCCCCGGCGGGCAACGAGACCGACCCCGCGAGCACGTTCGGGCAGGACACTGTGACCGCCCTCAACCCGCTGCTCGACCCGATCCGCTCCACGACCTACGAGGTCGGGACCAGGCAGGCGGTGACGTTCGACCACGCGGGCCCGCTGCGCCTGCTCAGCTACGACGCGGCGCTGTATCAGACCGACGTGCGCAATGAGATCGTGCCCTATCGGGGCGGGCGGTTCTATTTCACCGCCGGGCGGGTGCGGCGCCGCGGCGCGGAGCTGGGCCTGCGGCTCGAAGCGGCGGGCGGGGTGTCGCTCTCCAGCGCGCTCGCCTACGCGCAGCACCGCTACCTCGAGTACGTCGTGGACTCGGTGCACTACGGCCGGCCCGGCGCGACCGCCGACTATGCCGGCAACCGGGTGGTCGGGGTGCCGCGGTTCACCTATTCGGCGAGCGTGGGCGTCGCCCCGAAGGCCTGGAATCCGGTGCGCGTGCAGCTCGGCGTGCAGGGCATGTCCGCCTACTTCGCCGACGACGCGAACGCGGTGCCGGTGCCCGCCTACGGCGTCACGACGCTGACGGTGGGGCTGGCCGAGCCGGTGCCGGTGGGGGGGGGCGGCCTGGGCGTGCGGGGGTTCGTGACGGTGAACAACCTGTTCGACCGCCGCTACATCGCCTCGGCGTTCCTCAACCCGGACGTCGTCGCCGGCGAGCCGGTGGCGTTCGAGCCGGGTCTGGCGCGCCAGCTCCTGGTCTCGCTGTCGCTCACGACCCTGCCGAGTCCCTGACGCCGCGCGCGCGCAGCAGCAAGGCCACGACGTCCAGGAACTCCCGATGAGACACGCTCCGGCCCTCGCCCTGCCCGGGGCGCGTCTTGTGGGCGATCACGAGGTCCAGGCTCGGCAGCACGAGGATCTGCTGGCCGACGGCGCCCAGGCCGGTGAACGCGCCGCGGTAGGCGTCGCCCAGTTCGGGCCGGTCGAATACCCACCACAAATAGCCGTAGCCGAACGGGCCGTCCCGTCGCTGGGGCGGGTTCATCTCGTGCACCCGCGTGACCGGCCGCGTGCTCTCCTCGACCCACGCCCGCGGCACGATCTCGGTGTCGCGCCAGCGGCCCCCGCGGAGCATCAGATAGCCGATGCGCGCCATGTCGCGCGTGGACAGATACATGTGGTAGGCGAGGTGGCGCGACCGCGTGGTGTCGCCGGATTTCCGCTGATTGGCGCGGTCGAAATCCTGCATCGCGAGCGGTCGCGCGAGATGCTCCTCGAGCGCGTCGTAGATGCTCTTTCCGGTCTCCTGCTCGAAGATGGTGCCGAGGGCGTTGAAGTCCCAGTTGCTGTACAGGTAGTACGCGCCGGGCCGCTGCGAGCCGCGGGGGGGCGCGCTCGCCAGATCGTCCCCGCGGTTCGACGCCGCGTGGTACACGCCGGAGCGCGCCGACAAGAGATCGCGCACCGTCGCCTGTCTTTCTTCCGCGGTCAGCCCGCCCAGATCGTCGATGCCCAGCTCGGCGAGCGTCCGGTCCAGCTTGAGCGCGCCGCGCGCGACGTAGATCCCGTACAGCATCGAGAGGACGCTCTTGCGCACGGACGCGAGGTAGCTCACCGCCTGGACGTCGCCGTAGTCCATCAGCACGCGGCCGCCGACCACCGCCACGAACCCGGTGGTCGCCATACCGGACAGCTTGGCCCGGACGCTGTCCAGGCCCGCGAGGGACCAGCCGGCGCAGTCGGGGCGCTCGAGCCGCTCCCACGCCGCCGCGGGATAGACCGGCGCCAGCTGAGCGCACGCGACGGTCGGGGGTGGAAGCGCGGCGCAACCAAGCCCGACACCGAGGGTAACGACGTAGACGATACATCTGCGAAAGGCGCGCATCAGATCGCTCCCGGGCGGATGCTGGCTCCCCGCCTAGCTTGCCACCGAATGAGATGAACCGTCAACCTTAGCCCCTTAGCCCCTTAGCATCTTAGCCGCTTAGCGTCTAGTATTTCGCCATGCCGTTCCTCGACACCAACCACCAGCGCGCCGCGCTGCTCATCCTGCTGCTGGGCGCGGGGCTCCTGATCGCGCTCGCGCCCTACGCCACGGGACTGATCGGCATCCCGGTGCTCTACGTCGTGTTCGCTCCGGCGCACGAGTGGCTCAGCCGGCGTGTCCGGCCGGCGCTCGCCGCCGGCCTGGTCGTCGCGCTGGGAGTGTTTCTGGTCGTGGTCCCCGGCGCGTCCTTCGCGGGCCTGATCGTGGCGCAGGCCCAGGAGATGGCCTCCGGGGTGATTCAGAGCCCGATCCTCGGCCGGCTGCAGCAGCTCCGGCTCGGCGAGTTTGCCGTCGGCCCGCAGCTCGCCGAGCTGGGGCAGAAGGTCGTGTCGTGGCTCGGCACGAGCGCGTTCGCGCTGGTCGGCACCGCCACCCGTCTGGCGCTGAATCTCACGATCGCCTTCTTCGGGCTGTACTATCTGCTGCTCGGCTCGGGCGAGACGTGGCGGGGGGTGCGCCCCTACATCCCCTTCTCCGCCGCGAACACCGACAAGCTGCAACAGCGGTTCCGCGACGTCACGACCTCGACGCTGATCGGGACCGGGCTCACCGCCGTCATCCAGGGCGCGCTCGTCGCGGCCGGGTTCGCGGTGGCCGGCCTGCCCAACGCCGTGTTCTGGGGGGTCGTGACGGTGGTGTTCGCGATCCTGCCGGTGGTGGGGAGCGGCCTCGTCTGGGCGCCGGGAGTGCTCGCGCTCGTGCTCGACGGCCGCTACGGCCCGGCGATCGGCCTCGGCCTGTGGGGCGCGCTCGTCATCGGCAACGTGGACAACGTGATCCGGCCGATCGTGTTCCGGCGCTGGGCCCAGATCCACCCGCTCGTGACACTCGTGGGCGCCTTCGCGGGAGTCCAGTACTTCGGAATTCTGGGACTGCTGATCGGACCGCTGGCGCTGTCGTACTTCTTCGAGCTGATAAAGATGTACCGGGAAGAATACCTGGGGGGGCTAGACGGGTAGTCAGCGGCTGGCGAGAAAGTTCTTCGCCTCGGCTAACTCCGGGCGGTCCCCGTCAGACTGCTTCATCAACTTGAGAAACTCGCCATAGCGCGCGCGCGCGGCGGCCAGGTCGCCGTCGAGCTCCGCCGCCCGGGCCGCGCCGTACAGGCTGCGGGCGCGGTTGGGAGAGCGGCGCAGCGCCTGCGCGAACGCGGTCCGCGCCACGCCGTAGCGACCCAGCTCGATGAGCAGCTCGCCCTGGAGCTCGCGCGCGGGCAGCAGCGGGCCGGGCGCCCGGACGTTGGCTGCCTCTTCGAGCGCGCCCGCGGCGTCGGCATCCCGCAGGGCCGCGGCCGTGTCGCCCGTCGCCCGGGCCAGCCAGGCGGACACCGCCAGGCGCCAGCCG
>JBOHSA010000170.1:0-2632 GCA_050732995.1 Gemmatimonadales bacterium
TCACGTAAGTCGCCAACCCTTTGTCCGCCGCCACCTTCGTCAACGCCGCCGTCAGGGTCGTCTTCCCATGATCCACGTGCCCAATCGTCCCCACGTTCACATGCGGCTTCGTCCGCTCGAATTTTGCCTTGGCCATTGAATCCTCAAAAAAGAATTCGTAGTGAGAAACGCGTATGGCTAACGGCGTATGGGCGACGCCGTCGCCTCCCTACGCGGTTTACCCTACGTCTCCCAGCCCGACGTCTGTCGCCCTACGTCTCTCGTGCTTTTCAAAGCTCGCGACCGGGATTGAACCGGTGACCTCGTCCTTACCAAGGACGCGCTCTACCGACTGAGCTACGCGAGCGACAGAGCGGGCGACGGGGCTCGAACCCGCGACCCTCAGCTTGGAAGGCTGATGCTCTACCAACTGAGCTACGCCCGCGCGCCGAGTGGTGGGGGAAGGATTCGAACCTTCGTAGCGCTAAGCGCGGCAGATTTACAGTCTGCTCCCTTTGGCCGCTCGGGCACCCCACCAGGCCAGCCTCGCGGTCCGCGCCCCCGCCTCCCTCAGCACTCGCCCGGCCGGTCCCCTGCCCCCACTGACAACAGACCCCGCGTGCGTGCAGCGCGGGGTGCGTTGTCTCTCTGGTCCGCAGGGTCGCGGTACTCCTCTTCGGCAACGTGAGCTGACGAAGGGACTCGAACCCTCAACCTGCTGATTACAAATCAGCTGCTCTACCAGTTGAGCTACGTCAGCTGGCCGACCGTCAATTATTCCAGACTCGAAGCTTAAACGGGGGAGGCGTCGTGTGCAAGGGATGTGCCGTGAAGCACTTAGACCACCCGCCACTTGGTGCCGCCGGGGGTATCCTCGAGCTCGATCCCGCGGGCTCGCAGCTCGGCGCGAATCCGATCCGCCTCCTTGAAATCCTTGGACTTACGAGCCCGATCCCGCGCCGCGACCCGCTCGGCCGCCCACCGGGCCAGGTCGGCATCGGCCGGCTTCGATGTGGGCAGGAGGTCGAGGATCGCCAGCACTCGGTCGAAGGCGGCGAGGGCCGCCACGCGCCCGGCGGCGCTCACCGGTCCCCGATCGAGCTCGCGGTTGCCGGCACGCACGAACTCAAAGACGGCCCCCAGCGCCTGCGGCGCGTTGAGATCCTCGTCCAAGGCGGCCTGGACGTCCGCCGTCATGCGCCGCGATAGCGGCTCGAGGGCTCCCGCCCCGCCCTCCCCCTCTCCCGGCGTCGCCCCTCCGGCCCCCGGCTGCAAGCGCGACCGGAATTCTCCGAGGCGGCGGGCGCCCTCCGCCGCCGCGGCGAGCGCGTCGTCCGTGTAGTCGAGCGGCTGGCGATAGTGCGTCAAGCACGCGAGTGTGCGGAACGTCCCCGCATCGACGCCGTTCTCCCGCAGATCGCGCGCGGTGAGGTAATTCCCGTACCGCTTCGACATCTTCGACCCTTTCACGTTGAGAAACGCCCCGTGCAGCCAGTAGCGCGCGAACGGCTGCCCGGTCGCCCCTTCCGACTGCGCGATCTCGTCCTCGTGATGGGGAAAGATCAGGTCCACGCCGCCGGCGTGGATGTCGAGCGTGTGCGTCTCGTTCCCGTACGTCTTGGCGATCTCCCCCAGGGCCATCGCCGAGCACTCGAGGTGCCAGCCGGGCCGCCCCCGCCCGAACGGCGCGTCCCAGGCGGCTCCGACCTGCTCGTCCACCGGCTCCGCCTTCTTCCAGAGCGCGAAGTCGCGCGGATCCTCCTTGGCGTACTCGTCCGATGCCACCCGGGCGCCCACCCTGAGCTCGCGGCGGTCCAGCTGGGAGAGCCGGCCGTATCCGGGGAACTTGCCGATGGCGAAGTACACCGATCCGTCCTCGCCCGGGTACGCCAGCCCGCGGGCGAGGAGCCGCTGGACCAGCTCGATCATCGGTCCGACATACTCGGTGGCGCGGGGATAGCTGTGCGCCGGCTTGAGGCGAAGGAAATCGCGATCCTCGAAGAACGCGCGCGCATACGGGTCGGTGTGCGCGGCCAGCCGTTTCCCCGCCGCCGCGGCCGCTTTGATGGTCCGATCGTCCACGTCCGTGAGATTCATGATGTGGAACACGTCGTACCCCGAATGCTCCAGGTAGCGGCGTAGCAAGTCTTCGAACAGGAACGTCCGAAAATTCCCGATGTGGGCGAAGTTCCAGACCGTCGGGCCGCACGTGTAGAGCGTCACCCGGTTCGGCACCAGCGGCTCGAAGCGCTCGACCCGACGCGTGAGGGTGTTGTAGAGGGAGAGGGCCATGCGCGCCGAAACGTAGGGAGGCGCGCGGAGAGCGTCAACGCGGGACGTCGCGCAGCACATCCTCCAGGGACTTGACCCGCACCCGCGATGCGCGCACGACGAGCCGAAAGGCCCGGCAGACCGCCAGCGCGCCTTCGATGGTGCCGGCCCCGAGGTCGGTCTCGAGACCGGCCGCGGTGACGCGGAAACCGGGCGGCGGCTCGGGTGGCGGCCGGTCGAGCACGATCTCGAGCACCCGCTCGCGCAGCAGCGTCGCCACGGCCGTCTCCCGCACGACGGCGCCCCGGTGCAGCACGAAGACCCGGCCCGCGAGTCGCTCCGCGGCGGCGAGGTCGCGCGTCGCGACCAGGATGGTCACGCC